>JBKHYA010000004.1:0-59767 GCA_046565745.1 Actinomycetes bacterium | reverse complement strand
GAGGCCTCGTCGCCGACCTGCGGCCGCAGCTCGCGCATCGCCGCGTGAGCGAGGCGGCAGTCGTCATCGGACAGTTCGCGGACATCCATGCGACCACTGAACCAGAAAGCGCGTCAGCCGAGCGGATGCTCGTGGAGCACCGTGCTGAACGTCGAGCCGTTCAGCTCGAGGTACAGCTGCTGCTCGGTGACCGACACCGTGAGGGTGTTGCGGCGCTCGAGCGCGACCGTCGCGTCGTCGATGAAGCCAGGGTCGAAGCTGTAGAGGCTGATGCGCTCCGCATCGTGGATCTTCTTGCCCGCCCACAGCGCGAGCACCTTCGCGGGGTCGCGGTGCGTGTAGATCGCGGTGCGCTCGGCGAGCTTGCTGCCGCGGTGCAGCCGATCGGCGTCGGGTGCGCCGACCTCGATCCAGCCCGTCACCCGACCGGTACGGTCGCGGATGACCACCGCGGGCTCGTCGACCGCAGAGACGCCCTCGCTGAACTGGGCGCCCTCATCCCATTCGAGGCAGAAGGCGAGCACGCGCACGAGCATGTAGGAGTCGGTCTCGGACGGGTGTCGCGCCACCCGCAGCGAGAGCTCCTCGTACACGCCCCGGTCGACGTCGGCGAGCGACCCCGTGAACGTGTGCATCACTGCGCCGGCTGCCATGGTGCTCGAGCCTACGGGTCACGCGAGGGACGGGCATCCGCGAGAACAAAAGCCCGGAGACGCGAAACGGCCCCGATCCGAAGACCGGGGCCGTTCATCCGCGCACCGAGCCTCCCGAAGAGAGAGGGCCGCGTGCGCGAGGGGGGACTTGAACCCCCACGCCCGTAAGGGCACTGGCACCTGAAGCCAGCGCGTCTGCCAATTCCGCCACTCGCGCGAGGCGGGGTCGAAACCCCGCCAGCCCAGCGAGATTATCACAGCGCGTACCGGCGAAAAGGCGCGGTGGGGGCGCCGTTCAGAGCACCCCACTATCCTCAGAAGGTCAACTGCCAGGGAAGGACGCTTGCCGTGGGGCTTCTCGACAGCTTCGAGCGCGGTCTCGAGCGCGCCGTCGGCGGCGCGTTCGCCAAGACCTTCAAGAGCGGCGTGCAGCCGCTCGAGATCTCCGCCGCGCTCCGACGCGAGCTCGACACGAAGGCCGCCGTCGTCTCCCGCGACCGCATCCTCGCCCCCAACGACCTGACCGTCCGGCTCTCCCCCGCCGATAAGCAGCGCATGGATTCGCTCGGCGAATCGCTCACCGACGAGCTGACCCAGCTCGTGCAGAAGCACGCGACCGCGCAGCGCTACACGTTCCCCGGCGGCATCCGCATCACGCTGCAGGCCGACGAGAGCCTCTCCGAGGGCGTCATCCAGGTCGACTCGCACACCATCAAGGGCGCCGTGGTCTGGAACCCTGTCCTCGACATCGACGGCAAGCGGTACCCGCTCATGACCTCGCGCACGATCGTCGGCCGCGGCTCCGAGGCCGACATCACGCTCGATGACTCCGGCACGAGCCGCAAGCACATCGAGATCCTCTGGGACGGCACACGCGGCCAGGTCAACGACCTCGGCTCCACCAACGGGTCGCTCCTCAATGGGGAGCCGTTCACCCAGGCCGCCCTGCCGCCCGATAGCGTGATCCAGATCGGGCGCACCCGCATCCTCTTCCGGGTGCTCGCCCAGTCCGAGCCGCCGAGAGGCGGAAGCACCCGAGGGGGACCACGATGAGCGAACTCACCCTCCTCATCCTCCGCATCGGGTTCCTCATCCTGCTGTGGGCGTTCGTCTTCGCCATCGTCTATGCCCTGCGCAGCGACCTCTTCGGGCAGAAGGTGCGCCGACTGCCCGCGCAGAACGGCGCGAGCGCAGCATCCGCCCCGCCCGCCCCCGCACCGGCCCCCGCTGCCGCCGGAAGCGCGACCGCCCGCACCGAGGCGATCGCTCCTCCCGCCGCCGCGGCCCCGACGCCCACCGCGCAGGAGGTCGCCGACGAGCCCGTCGCCCGCCGCCTCGTCATCACCTCCGGCGCGAAGGAGGGCATGGAGCTCGAGCTCGGCGAGGACCAGCTCACGATCGGCCGCTCCGCCGACTCCGGCCTCGTCATCCGCGACGACTACACCTCCACCCACCACGCGCGCCTCATGCTGTGGAGCGACCAGTGGATGATCCAGGATCTCGACTCGACCAACGGCACCTTCCTGAACGGCAAGCGCGTCAGCATCCCCACCCCCGTGCCCCTGAACACCCCCGTCAGCATCGGGACGACGACGTTCGAGCTGCGACGGTAGGCCGATGACGAGCCGCACAGCCGCCCTCTCGCACGTCGGAAAGATCCGAGCCAACAACCAGGACTCGGGCTACGCCGGCGAGCACCTCTTCGTCGTCGCCGACGGGATGGGCGGCCACGCGGGAGGGGACGTCGCCTCCGCGCTCGCGATCCAGGCGATCGCGCACACCGATCGGGCGTACGACTCGGTCGACGAGGCCGAGCAGGTGCTGAGCCAGGCGCTCCTCGAGGCCAACCAGGAGCTCGCCGAGACCGTCTTCGAGCACCCCGAGCTCACCGGCATGGGCACGACCGTCAGCGGGCTCATCCGCGTCGGTGACAAGGTCGTCATCGCCCACATCGGCGACTCGCGCATCTACCGCTTCCGCGGGGGCGAGCTCGAGCAGATCACGAAGGACCACACCTTCGTCCAGCGCCTCGTCGACAGCGGCCGCATCACGCCCGAGGAGGCCGCCGTCCACCCGCGCCGCTCGGTGCTCATGCGCGTGCTCGGCGACGTCGACCTCAACCCCGAGATCGACACCATGGTGCTCGAGACCGAACCGGGCGACCGCTGGCTGCTGTGCTCCGACGGCCTGAGCGGCTACGTCACCGAGGAGAAGGTCGCCGAGATCCTCGCCGAGCAGCCCGACGCCGCGCTCGCGGGCCAGGCGCTCATCGACGAGAGCCTCGACCACGGCGCCCCCGACAACGTGACCGTCGTCCTCGTCGGCGTCGACGACGGCCCCTCGAGCGCGACGAGCGAGCCCGTCATGGTCGGCTCGGCCGGCGCGCCGCTGACCTTCGAGGTCGACACCGCGCGCCGCGGCGTGCGCCTGCCGGCGCTGCTGCTGCACCCGCTCATGACGAGCGTCGCGGAGGACGAGCACTTCGAGCCCGAGAGCGAGGAATTCCTCCGCGAGCTCATCGCCGAGGACCGCCGCCGCCGCATCCGCCGTCGAATCACGTGGTCGGTCGGCATCCTCCTCATCGTCGCGCTGCTGGTCACCGCGGCCGTCGCCGGCTACCGCTACACGCAATCGCGGTACTACGTCGGCGTCGTCGACGGCAACGTCGCGATCTTCCAGGGCGTGCAGCAGGGCATCGGGCCCATCCCGCTCTCGAGCGTCTACCGCGAGACCGACATCGCGCTCGACGACCTCCCCCCGTTCAGCCGGCAGACGGTCGAGGCGACCATCAACGCCGACGACCTGCAGGACGCCCTGTCGATCATCGAGAGGCTCGAGCGTGCCGCCGACTGACAGCCTCCCGACCTTCACGAAGTCGATCGCGATCACCGTTCGGCAGCCGTCGAAGCTGCGCAACCTCGAGCTCTTCCTCCTGCTCGTCGCGATCGGCATCAGCGGCACGGCCTTCGTGCTCGTCCAGCTCGGCGTCAACGGCGCCGTCGACGTCGGCTTCCTCCTGCAGGCGGCGGCGCTCGGGATGCTCGCCCTCGGCATGCACGTCGCGCTACGGGTCGTGGCGCGCGACGCCGACCCGTTCATCCTCCCCATCGCCACGACGCTCAACGGCATCGGCATCGCGATGATCTACCGCATCGACCTCGCCCGCGGCCTCGCCGGGTGGGAGGGTCTCGCGGTGCGGCAGATGGTGTGGGCGGGCGTCGCGATGATCATCGCGCTCGGCGTCATCATCGCCATCCGCAACCACCGCGTTCTCGCGCGCTACCGCTACGTCGCGATGTTCGTCGGCATCGCGCTGCTGCTCCTGCCGATGCTCCCCGGCATCGGCCTGACGCTCAACGGCGCCCGCCTCTGGATCCAGGTCGCCGGCTTCACCTTTCAGCCCGGCGAGATCGCGAAGATCGCCCTCGCGGTGTTCTTCGCCGGATACCTCGTCACGGCGCGCGACTCGCTCTCCCTCACCGGGCGGCGCATCCTCGGCCTGCAGCTGCCGCGGGCGCGCGACCTCGGGCCCATCCTCATCATCTGGGTCGCCGCGATGGGCGTCCTGATCTTCCAGCGCGACCTCGGCACCTCGCTGCTGTACTTCGGCCTCTTCGTCGTCATGATCTACGTCTCGACCGGCCGCCTCAGCTGGGTGCTCATCGGCCTCGGCCTCTTCCTCGGCGGCGCCGCGATCGCGAGCCGCACCCTCACCTACGTCGAGGGTCGCTTCGCCGCCTGGCTCGACTCGTTCAACCCCGAGGTCTACGACGCGCAGGGCGGCAGCTACCAGCTCGTGCAGGGCCTCTTCGGCATGGCGCACGGCGGGCTCGTCGGCCGCGGCCTCGGCCAGGGCGACCCGACGATCACGCCGCTCGCCGAGAGCGACTACATCATCGCGAGCCTCGGGGAGGAGCTCGGTCTCGTCGGCCTCTTCGCCATCCTCGGCCTCTACCTGCTGTTCGTCGCGCGCGGCTTCCGCATCGGCTTCAACGGCACCGACGACTTCGGTCGGCTCCTCGCCGTCGGCCTCGCGTTCGTCATCGTGCTGCAGGTGTTCGTCGTCGTCGGCGGCGTCACGCGCGTCATCCCGCTCACGGGCCTCACGACGCCGTTCCTCGCCGCGGGCGGCTCGTCGCTCGTCGCGAACTGGATCATCGCCGCCCTCCTGCTGCGCCTCTCCGACGAGGTGCGGCACCAGCCCCGACTGGTGGTGGACGAATGAACAAGGAGCTCCGCCGCGTGAGCATCGTCGCCCTGGCGATGTTCCTCGCGCTGTTCGTCTCGACGAGCGTCATCCAGGTCTTCGCCGTCGACGACCTCCGGGCCGACGGCCGGAACGCCCGCACCCTCTACGAGAGCTACTCGGCCGAGCGCGGTCCGATCCTCGTCGACGGCACGCCGATCGCCGAGTCGGTGCCGGTCGACACGCAGTACGAGTTCCTGCGCACCTACACGCAGCCCGAGCTGTACGCCGCGATCACCGGCTACTTCACGCTCAACCAGGGCAACACGGGCATCGAGGGCGAGCTCAACGACTTCCTCTCCGGAACCGCGAACGAGCAGTTCCTCGACCAGCTCGGCGCGCTCGTCACGGGTCAGAGCCCGCGCGGCGCGGCGGTCGAGCTCACCGTCGACCGCCTCGTGCAGCAGGCGGCGTGGGATGCCCTGGGCGATCAGCAGGGGTCGGTGGTCGCGATCGAGCCGGCGACCGGTCGCATCCTCGCCATGGTCTCGAAGCCCGCCTACGACCCCAACCGCCTCGCGGCCCACGACACGCAGGCCGTGCTCGCCGCGTACGAGGAGCTCATCAACAACCCTGACGACCCGCTCGTGAACCGCGCGATCGCCGGCGACCTGTACTTCCCGGGCTCGGTCTTCAAGGTGCTCATGGCCGCAGCGGCGATCGACAGCGGCGAGTTCGAGCCCGAGTCCGAGTTCCCGAACCCGCCGACCCTCGAGCTGCCGAACTCCTCGAGCGTCATCTCCAACTCCGAGGGAGGCGCGTGCGGCGGCGGCGAGACCGTCACGATCGCGACGGCGCTGCGCCTGAGCTGCAACATCCCGTTCGCGCAGCTCGGCCTCGCGCTCGGTGAGGACACGATCGCCGACTACGCCGACGCGTTCGGCTTCGGCACGCGCGTCGAGATCCCGATGCGGTCGACGGCGAGCACCTTCCCGACGGGCCTCGACGAGGCGCAGCTCATGCTTTCGAGCTTCGGCCAGTACGACGTGCGCGTCACCCCGCTGCAGATCGCGATGATCAGCGCCGCGATCGCCAACGGCGGCAATCTCATGCAGCCGACCCTCGTCGAGCGCGTCATCGCGCCCGACCTCTCGATCGTCCAGGAGGACGAGCCCGTGCTGCTCAGCCAGCCCATCAGCCGCGAGACGGCCTCGATCATGACCCAGCTCATGGTCGACGGCGTCGCGAACGGCGCCGCGAGCAATGCGACAATTGACGGAGTCGCGGTCGCGGGCAAGACGGGCACCGCCGAGAACGGCGGCGAGACCCCCTACACCCTGTGGTTCACCGGGTTCGCCCCGGCTGACAACCCGCAGGTGGCCATCGCGGTCGTGGTCGAGGATGGCGGCGGCTTCGGCCAGACCGCCTTCGGAAACCGCGTCGCGGCTCCGATTGCGAAGACTGTGCTTGAGGCGGTGCTGAACAGATGAGACCCACGAGCGGGCTCACCTTCGGTGGGCGGTACCAGCTGCTCTCCCGGATCGCGATCGGCGGCATGGGCGAGGTGTGGCAGGCGACCGATCTCGTCATCGGCCGCACGGTCGCGATCAAGATCCTCAAGGACGAGTACCTCGGCGACCCGGGCTTCCTCGAGCGCTTCCGCGCCGAGGCGCGCCACGCCGCGCTCGTGAACCACGAGGGCATCGCCAACGTCTACGACTACGGCGAGGAGGAGGGCAGCGCCTTCCTCGTCATGGAGCTCGTCCCCGGCGAGGCCCTGTCGACCGTGCTCGAGCGCGAGCGCGTGCTCTCGACCGATCAGGTCCTCGACATCGTCGCGCAGACCGCGTCCGCCCTGCACGCGGCCCACCAGGCCGGCCTCGTGCACCGCGACATCAAACCCGGCAACCTGCTCATCACGCCCGACGGCCGCGTCAAGATCACCGACTTCGGCATCGCGCGCATCGCCGACCAGGTGCCGCTCACGGCGACCGGCCAGGTCATGGGCACGGTGCAGTACCTCTCGCCCGAGCAGGCGAGCGGCCACCCCGCCTCGCCGTCGACCGACGTCTACTCGCTCGGCATCGTCGCCTACGAGGCCCTCGCCGGCCGCCGCCCGTTCACGGGTGAGTCGCAAGTGGCGATCGCGATGTCGCACATCAACGACCAGCCGCCCGAGCTGCCCGTCACCGTGCCCGAGCCGGTGCGCAACCTCGTGTTCTCCGCCATCGCGAAGAAGCCCGACCAGCGCCCCGCCTCCGCCCAGCACTTCGCGCGCGCCGCCCAGGCGCTGCGGCGTGGCGACGTCGCGGGCGCCACGGCGATCGTCGCCGGCATCGGCGGAGTGGCCGCGGCCGCCGCCGCGACCGCCGCGACCCGGGTCATGCCGTCGGCGGCGGATGGCGCCACGCGCGTCATGCCCTCGACCGCCGGAGCCGCGGGCGCATCCACCACCACCGAGACGACGACGACCGAGAACCGGCGCTCCCCCTGGACGTGGCCGCTCATCGCCCTCATCGGCCTGCTGCTCGTGCTGATCGTCGGTGCGCTCATCGCGATCTTCGTCGCGCCGAACGACGAGGACCCGACGGGGACCCCCTCGTCGACGCCGACCGTCACGACGCCGAGCACCTCGCCCTCCGCGACGCCAACCCCGCAAGCGATCATCATCAACGAGGAGGAGTGGGTCGGCCTAACCCGGGCCGCCGTCGAGGACAAGATCGCCCAGGAGGGCCTGCGCCTCGACGCGGTCGACGGCAATATCGCCCCGAGCGGCGACCAGGTCGGCCTCTCGTACCGCGTGAACCCGCGCGGCGAGGTGCAGCCCGGCACGCTCATCACCGTGTACTTCTACACCGACATCCCGACGCCGCCGGCCCCGTCGAGCCTCGCGATCGACCCGGGCTCGGGGCCGTACCCGGGCGGCGAGGACGTCACGCTGAGCTGGCCGGCGTACACCGGGTGCCCGGCCGGCTACACGCACTCGGGCTACAACTTCACGACCGTCGGCGGCGCGCCCGAGTTCACGAACCCGCTGCCAGCGGACGTGACGTCGATGCGCGTGACGCTCGCCGACGGCGGCCAGCTGCGCGTGACCTACACGGCCCTGTGCGGCGACCTCCAGTCGGGGCGCTCGGCCGAGCTCGCCGTGCCGATCGAGCCGGCCGAGGCCCCGCCCGCCGAGGAGCCCCCGCCCGCAGAGGGATGACCCCGGGCGCTCCCGGCGCTCGCGGGTACGCCCCGTACACTGGGGCCAACCGCACCAGGTGACAGCAAGGACTCCCACAGCATGATCGACGGAACGGCTCAGAGCGCGCGCCTGCTCGCAGGCCGGTACCAGCTGGGCTCCCTCATCGGTCGCGGCGGCATGTCCGACGTCCACATCGCGACGGATGCCCGGCTCGGCCGCCGCGTCGCCGTCAAGCTCCTGAAGTCCTCCCTCGCGAGCGACCCGGTGTTCCGCACCCGGTTCCGCCAGGAGGCCCAGGCCGCGGCGCGCATGGCGCATCCCACGATCGTCCGCGTCTTCGACGCCGGCGAGGAGTCGGTGACCGAGCCCGGCGGCGGTGAGACGATCTCGCCCTTCATCGTCATGGAGCACGTCGAGGGCCGGCTGCTGAAGGACATCATCGCCGACGGCCCCGTCGACCCGGCCGAGGCGACGCGCATCATCGAGGGCGTGCTCACCGCGCTCGAGTACTCGCACCGCGCGGGCGTCGTGCACCGCGACATCAAGCCGGGCAACATCATGATCACGAACTCCGGCCAGGTGAAGGTCATGGACTTCGGCATCGCGCGCGCCGTCTCCGACTCCGCCGCGACGGTCGCCCAGACGAGCACGATCCTCGGCACGGCCCAGTACTTCTCGCCCGAGCAGGCGCGCGGCGAGACGGTCGATGCCCGCAGCGACCTGTACTCCACCGGCGTCGTACTGTTCGAGATGCTCACCGGCCGCGCGCCGTTCCGCGGCGACTCCCCCGTCGCCGTCGCCTACCAGCACGTGAGCGAGGCGCCCGTCGCGCCGAGCACGATCGTCCCCTCGATCTCACCCGCGCTCGACGCCGTCGTGCTCCACGCCCTCGCGAAGGACCGCTTCGAGCGCTTCCAGACCGCCTCCGACTTCCGCGCGGACGTCGCGGCCGCGGCCGCCGGCCAGGTCCCGCCGAAGCGCGTCGACACCTCCACCGACTTCAGCGCGACGCTGTTCGGCGTCAACCCGCGGGCGACCTCCGACACCGAGGCCGCGATGCGGCAGCTGAGCGTCGACGACGACGATCGCCGCAGCCGCACCCAGAGCCGGCCGCCCGTCGCGTGGATCTGGGCCGGCATCGCCGTGCTCGCCGTCGTCGTCGCGGCCGTGCTGTTCTGGGCCTTCAACCTCGAGCGCACGCAGCTTGCGCCCTCGATCTCGGTGTCGGTGGCGGATGTCGCCGGCCAGGACTACGAGGACGGCGCGCAGCGCCTCATCGACGACGGCCTCACCCCCAATCCGTTCCGCGAGCCGAGCGCCGACGTCCCGGAGGGCCAGATCCTCCGCACCGTGCCCGCGGCCGGAGTGACCGTGTCGCCCGGCCAGGAGGTGCGGGTCTACGTCTCCACCGGGCCGCCGACCGTCCAGGTGCCCAACATCGACCGGCTGTCGCTCGCCGACGCTCAGGCTGCGATCAAGGCGGCAGGTCTGCGGGTCGGGACCATCTCGGCGGAGAACTCGCCGAACATCCGCAAGGACATCGTCATCCGCACCGATCCTGCAGTCGGGGCGGAGGTGCGCGAGGGCGACACGATCGCGATCGTCATCTCGTCGGGCCTCATCACCGTGCCCGACGTGCGGAACCTCCCGATCGGCGATGCGACGGCGCAGCTCAGCCCGCTGCAGCTGCAGATCCGCGTGCAGGGCAACAACGGCTGCTCGGGCGGGCTCGTCACGAACCAGTCGCTCGCGCCGGGCGATCAGCCGCAGAACTCGGAGATCACGCTGACGTGGTGCTCGGGCGTCGCGGGCGGGTCGACGGGCGAGACGACCGACACCGGCGGAACTGACGGGCCGGGGAACGGCAACGGCCGCGGCGGGAACGGCTGAGCCGGTCCGTGCGCCGCACCGTCCGCGAGACGCGGACGGGCTCTAGCTCGTGCGCACGCTCGGCGAGACGAGCGGGCTGAGCGTCGCGGCCGCCTCGCGCGCGCCGGGGAGCCCGGCGTCGGCGAGCCAGTTGCCGAGCATCCGATAGCCGCCCTCGGTGAGCACCGACTCGGGGTGGAACTGCACGCCCACGACCGGGGCCTCGCGGTGCCGCAGCGCCATGATGACGCCGCCGGGCGTGCGGGCGGTGACCTCGAGCTCGTCGGGCACCGTGCCGTCGACGACCGCGAGCGAGTGGTACCGCGTCGCCCGGAACGGCTGGGGCACGTCGACGAAGAGCGAGCTGTCGTCGTGCTCGATCATCGAGGTCTTGCCGTGCATGAGCTCCTCGGCGTGGGTGACCGTCGCGCCGAGGGCCTCGGCGATCGCCTGGTGGCCGAGGCAGACGCCGAGCAGCGGAGTGCCGCACGCGATCGCCGCGCGCACGACGGCGACGGAGACGCCCGCATCGGCGGGCGTGCCCGGGCCGGGCGAGACGAGCACGGCGTCGTAGCCGGCGATGAGTTCGGCGGCCTGCTCGGGGGTGACGACGTCGTTGCGGACGACCTCGGTCTCGGCCCCGAGCTCCTGCAGGTAGCCGTCGAGGGTGTAGACGAAGCTGTCGTAGTTGTCGATGACGAGAACGCGCACGGCTCTACTCTTCCACGGTGACCTCTTGAGGAAGCAGGACGTCCGCGGCCCACGGGAACACGACGTAGGCGAGAGCCCACAGGATGCCCGCCACGAGCACGAGCACGATGAGCAGGCGCAGCCACACCGGCCCGGGCAGGGCGCGCCACAGCGCTGCGTACATCAGGCCTCCTCCTGCCCGAGCTCGCTGATCTCGGCGGGCATGCCGCCCTCGCGCGGGTACCAGGCGGTCATCACCGAGTACGCGATCGCGCGCTCGTCGGTCGAGAACAGCGGGTTGCAGGTCGTCATGGTGAGGATGCGCTCGGCCGGGTCGGCGCCCGCGTCGCGCGGCACGGGCGCGATGACGTCGACCTGATTCGGCAGGACGTACTCGAGGCCGCGGAAGGTGTACTCGTACCATCCGTCGGCGGTCTCGACGTAGACGTGGTCGCCGACGCGGAGGTCGAGGAGCCGGCCGAACGGGGCGCCGTTGGCGTTGCGGTGCGCGGCGATCGCGAAGTTCCCGAGCTCTCCCGGCATCTGCGTGCCCGGGTAGTGGCCCACGCCCGTGCGCCGGCTGTTGAGCACGTCGCGCACGTCGATGCCCTGCGCGATCGTGCGGGCGTAGTCGGTACCGAAGCGCGGCACGATGAGCGTCGCGAAGGCCTCGTTGACTACGCCGGGTTCGGCGCGGACGGGCGCGGAGTCGGGGCTCTGCCCCTCGTAGACGGGCGGCGGGGGCTCGGCGGGCTCGCCCGCCTCGCCGCGCTCGTCGCGCGACTGCTCGGCCCACTGCTGCTGCAGCTCGGTCGCCGCCCGCGTCTGCTCGCTGCCGACGATCACGTCGTTGAGCCAGACGTACCAGCCGATGAAGAGCAGCACGAGAACGCCGACGGTGATGAGCAGCTCGCCGAGCACCCCGACGACGCTGAGGCGTCGGCGCGCACGCGGGCGCGTTCGAGTCTGCTCGGGCATGCGGTCATTGTAGGCCGCACGGTTAGAATGTCCCCCATGGCCCGTGGAACCACTCGCAACGCAGAGAACCCCGAGACCCCCAGCGGCAAGGACGCCCCCAACCCGGTCTGGTTCAAGCCCGTGATGTTCGGCTTCATGCTCGTCGGTCTGTTCTGGATCATCGTCTACTACCTGAGCCAGACCTCCTGGCCCGTGCCGTCCCTCGGCCCGTGGAACATCATGGTCGGCTTCGGCATCATGTTCATCGGTTTCCTGATGACCACGCGCTGGCGGTAGCAGGCACCCTCCGTCGGCCCTCCGTTCACCGGCCGTTCATCCCCCGAAGAGGGGGTGGAACTACAGCGGTGTGACTATCCCCAGTGTGGAATCGCCTGTGGATAACTCCTCGCCCTAGATGAGGGCGAAGCGCGCGACCGTCGCCAGCACGAGGACGATGGCGAGCCCGATGAGCAGAGTGCGCTGCTTCTTCCGCTCGTCGACGCGCCGCGTGCGCACCATGATGAGCGCCGCGAGCGCCCCCACGACGAGGCCTCCGACGTGCGCCTGCCACGAGATCCCCGGCACCACGAAGCCGATCGCCAGGTTGATGCCGATGAGGACGATGAGCTGCATGCTCTGGCCGCCGAGGCGTCGCTGGATGATGAAGAAGGCGCCGAGCATCCCGAAGATCGCGCCGGATGCCCCGACGACCGCCTGCGCCGGCGCGAGGTAGAGCACGGCGAGCGATCCGCCGAAGGCGGAGAGCACGTACACCGCGAGGAACCGCGCTCGGCCGATGAGCCCCTCGAGCAGCGGGCCGAGCACGAAGAGCGAGTACATGTTGAACAGGATGTGGAACAGCGACCGCTCGCTGTGCACGAGCGCGGCGGTCAGCATGCGCCACGGCTCGGTCGGCGTGAGCGGCGGCCAGTAGAGCAGGAGCTGCGTGACGAACCCGCCGGTCACCTGCTGCAGGAGGAACACCGCGACCGTGATCGCGAGGATCGTGTAGGTCACGACGGGCGAGCGGGATCCGGGCCGGAAAGCGCGGGCGATCGCCGATCGCGGCTTGGGGGCGGATGCCCGTGCCGCGGCCGTGCACTCGGGGCAGTGCACCCCGACCGCCGCCGGGGTCTGGCACTCGCCGCAGATCACGCGGCCGCAGCGCTGGCAGCGCACGAAGCTCCGGCGGTCGCCGTGCCGGTAGCAGACGCTGACGCCCGCCTCCGGCGCGGGACCGCCGGGAGCCGCGTCGCTCATCAGACCTCGACGACCTCGATGCCCGTGATCACGACGTCGGTGAGGGGCTTGTCGCGGCCGTCGGTCGGGACGGCCTCGATCGCCTTGACGACGTCGCGCGAGGACTGGTCGGCGACGACGCCGAAGATCGTGTGGTTGCCGTTGAGCCACGGGGTGGGCACGGTCGTGATGAAGAACTGCGAGCCGTTGGTGCCGCGACCGCCGCGCTTGCCGGCGTTCGCCATGGCGAGGAGGAAGGGCTCGGTGAACTGCAGCTCGGGGTGGATCTCGTCGTCGAACTCGTAGCCGGGGCCGCCGATCCCCTGGCCGAGCGGGTCGCCGCCCTGGAGCATGAAGTCCTTGATGATTCGGTGGAAGATGACGCCGTCGTAGAGCGGATCGGTCGTCTTCTGGCCGGTCGCGGGGTGGGTCCACTCGAGCGTGCCCGTCGCGAGACCGACGAAGTTGGCGACGGTCTTGGGGGCGTGGTTGCCGTAGAGGTTGATCGTGATGTCGCCGAGCGAGGTGTGAACGGTGGCGACTGCGGTGTGGATCGACATGCCGTCATTCTTCCACGGTGCGCGCCGGGCGCTTCCTGAGCGTTACGTCTACGCGGGTTGGGGCCTCGGACCGGCAGTGCCAGGATGGGAGGCGCACGCTACCGATCGCACCCCTGGGAGGACCGCATGGAGCTGTCACGCAAGCGGCGCCGCGAGCTGAAGAAGCTGCGCGGCGCGGCCGAGAACGTCTGGAACGAGCAGCGCGAGGTGCTCGACCACGCGTCGAAGGTGCTGCGCGATGCGGGTCGGCAGGCGACGGTCGTCGCCCGCAAGGACGTCGCACCGCGGGTTCGCGACTCGTACGAGCGTCGAGTCCAGCCCGGCATCGACGCGAGCGTCGGCGCCGTCCGTCACGCCACGCACGCCACGAAGTCGACCGTCACGGACGACATCCTGCCCGCCATCTCGGGCGCGCTCGGCTCGGCCGCGGCCGCCATCGAGGTCGCGCGCGACAAGCACCTGCGCGAGGCGATCCGCACCGCGTCGCGCACGAGCAACGAGATCGCGACGAAGGCCGGCCAGCGCCTCGGGCTGATCGAGGTCAAGCGCTCCCCCGGCCCCGGCACGTTCGTGCTCATCGGGCTCGGTGTGGTCGCGGCCGCCGCGATCGCCTACGCCGCCTGGCAGACCTTCCGCCCGGACGACGACCTCTGGGTCGAGGACGACCTCGACGACGACCTCGAGCCGGCGACGCCGGAGGAGACCTCGACGGCGATGTGAGCCGCCGCGCGATGCACGTCGCGCACCCTCACCACCGAAGGGCGCCCCACGCGGGGCGCCCTTCGTCGTTCCCGGCCGGCGCGGCGGCGCACCCGCGGCGCGGCGCACCCTCGATGCCCGAGTCGACCGCGTCGACCGTGTGCCGCGCGACGGGCTGCCGCACGTCTCCGGCGCCACGTCTCCGGCCTCACATCTTCGGCCCCACTCCGCCGCCCGGCACCGCGACCCTTCCAGAAGTACGGAACGGCCGAATCCGCTTCACCCCCTCCGTAGTTCTGGAAGGAGGCGGGAGGCGGGCGGTCGACCGACGCGACCACCGATCGCGATCCCCGCACTTCGATAAGTGCGGAGCGGCTGAGGGGCATTCACCCGTTCCGCACTTATCGAAGGGCGCTGCGGAAGGCTCGACGGCCGGCGGAGCGGAGCCCCTGCGACAGATTTGGGAGTGCGACGCGGAGCGAGACGACCGCACTCGTGTCGCGGAGCGGCTATGGTGCCGCGGTGAGCGGAACGGTTGCGACCGCGCTCGCAACCCGGAACGAAGCGAGCCGCAGGAGCGGCGGGGATGGAGTGGAGCCTAGGGGAATCGAACCCCTGACCTCCTGCTTGCAAAGCAGGCGCTCTACCAATTGAGCTAAGGCCCCCGACCGCAGATGCTGCGGGGTGCTACCAGGGTAGCGAGCATGCGGGCGGATACGAAAAAGGCCCCGTCTTCACGGGGCCCGATCGCGTGGGGATACGAGGACTTGAACCTCGGACCTCTTCGTTATCAGCGAAGCGCTCTAACCGCCTGAGCTATATCCCCGGGAGACCGGATATGACTGTACACGACCCGGTCACCTCACCCGAAATCGGCGAGGATGCCCGGGCGTCAGTTGTTCGTGAAGCCCACGAGCAGCCCGCCGGTGAACTTCACCGACAGGTTGTAGAGCAGCGCGCCGATGGCGCCGAGAGCGGTTCCGCCGACGACGTTGAGCACGCCGACGATGATCGCGAAGAGCATGACCTGGCCGAGCGACAGGATCGAGGCGAGGCTCGCCGCGTCGTCGCCGAGGATGTCCGCGAAGACCGAGTCGATGTCCTCGATGATGCCGATCGACTGCATGACGAGCCAGATGAAGAACGTCGCCACGACGAGCACGATCGCGCCGCACATCGCGATGAGGAACGACAGCTTCACCGCTGACCAGAAGTCGATGTAGACGAGCTTCAGGCGGACCTGCTTTGTGGGGGTGGAACGCTGCGACTTGCGCTGCAGCTTCTCGGCGACCGTGCTCACAGGTGTCTTCCTTACTTCCCGGCCTCGGCCGCGTCAGCGGTCTCGGTTCCGTCGGTGACGGAGTCGTTCTCGACTTCCGCCGTGTCGGCGTCTGATTCTTCCAGGTTTCGCTCGCTGTTGCGCGCGATCGCGATGATGCGGTCGTCGTCGTCCGGGCGGGCGAACACGACGCCCATCGTGTCGCGACCCTTCGCGGGGACCTCCGACACGGCCGAGCGGACGACCTTGCCGCCGGCGAGGACCACGAGCACCTCGTCGTCCTCCGCGACGATGATGCCGCCGGCGAGCCCGCCGCGGTCATCGTTGAGCTTCGCGACCTTGATGCCGAGGCCTCCGCGGCCCTGCACGCGGTACTGGTCGACCGCGGTCCGCTTGGCGTAGCCGCCCTCCGTGACGACGAAGACGTAGCCGTCGTCGTGCACCACCGAGGCGGACAGCAGGTGGTCGTCGCCGCGGAAGCTCATGCCGCGCACGCCCGACGTCGATCGGCCCATGGGCCGCAGCGCCGAGTCGCTCGCCGTGAAGCGCACCGACATGCCGCCGCGCGAGATGAGGAGGATGTCGCTCTCCTCCTCCGCGAGCATCGCCGAGACGAGCTCGTCGCCCTCGCGCAGGTTGATCGCGATGATGCCGCCCGAGCGGTTCGTGTCGTACTCGGTGAGCGCGGTCTTCTTCACGAGGCCGTTGCGAGTCGCGAGAACGAGGAACTTCGCCGCCGAGTAGTCGCGGATGTCGAGGATCTGCGCGATCTCCTCCCCCGGCTGCAGCGCGAGGAGGTTGGCGACGTGCTGGCCCTTCGCGTCGCGACCGGCCTCCTGGATCTCGTACGTCTTCAGGCGGTAGACGCGGCCCGTCGTGGTGAAGAACAGCAGCCAGTGGTGCGTCGTCGTGACGAAGAAGTGCTCGACGACGTCGTCGGCGCGCAGCTGCGCGCCCTTCACGCCCTTGCCGCCGCGGTGCTGCGAGCGGTAGTTGTCGCTGCGCGTGCGCTTGATGTACCCGCCGCGGGTGACGGTGACGACCATCTCCTCCTCGGGGATCAGGTCCTCGACGCTCATGTCGCCGTCGAAGCCGAACATGATCTCGGTGCGGCGGTCGTCACCGAACTTGTCGACGATCTCGGTGAGCTCGTCGGCGACGATCGAGCGCTGGCGCACCGGGCTCGCGAGGATCTCCTGGTAGTCGGCGATGAGCCGCTCGAGCTCCTCCGCCTGCTCCTGGATCTTCTGCCGCTCGAGCGCCGCGAGGCGGCGCAGCTGCAGATTGAGGATGGCCGTGGCCTGCAGCTCGTCGACGGCGAGGAGCTGCATGAGCCCTTCGCGAGCCTCCTCCACCGTGGGCGAGCGACGGATCAGGGCGATGACCTCGTCGAGAGCATCCAGCGCTTTCAGGTAACCGCGCAGGATGTGGGCGTCCGCCTCCGCCTTCTTCAGACGGAAGGCGGTGCGCCGGACGATGACCTCGATCTGGTGCGACACCCAGTAGGTGATGAACCCATCGATCGGCAGCGTGCGGGGCACCCCGTCGACGATCGCGAGCATGTTGGCGCCGAAGTTGTCCTGCAGCTGCGTGTGCTTGTAGAGGTTGTTGAGCACCACCTTCGCGACCGCGTCGCGCTTGAGCACGATCACGAGGCGCTGGCCGGTGCGACCCGACGACTCGTCGCGGATGTCGGCGATGCCGCCGAGCTTGCCCTCCTTGACGAGGTCGGCGATCTTGATCGCCAGGTTGTCGGGGTTCACCTGGTACGGCAGCTCGGTGATGACGAGGCACGTGCGGTTCTGGATCTCCTCGACCGTCACGACGGCGCGCATCGTGATCGAGCCGCGGCCCGTGCGGTACGCGTCGTGGATGCCCTTGACGCCGAGGATCTGCGCGCCCGTCGGGAAGTCGGGGCCCTTCACGCGCTGCATGATCGCGTCGAGCAGCGTCTCGCGGTCGGCTTCGGGGTTCTCGAGGTGCCACAGGGCGGCCGAGGCGACCTCGCGCAGGTTGTGGGGCGGGATGTTCGTGGCCATGCCGACCGCGATGCCGACCGATCCGTTGACGAGCAGGTTCGGGAAGCGCGAGGGCAGGATCGCGGGCTCCTGCGTGCGCCCGTCGTAGTTGTCCTGGAAGTCGACGGTGTCCTCGTCGATGTCGCGGACCATCTCCATCGCGAGCGGCGCCATCTTCGTCTCGGTGTACCGAGGGGCGGCCGCGCCGTCGTTGCCGGGCGAACCGAAGTTGCCCTGGCCCGCGGCGAGCGGGTACCGCATCGACCACGGCTGCACGAGGCGCACGAGCGCGTCGTAGATCGCCGAATCGCCGTGCGGGTGGAACTGGCCCATGACGTCGCCCACGACGCGCGAGCACTTCGAGAACGCCTTGTCGGGGCGGTAGCCGCCGTCGTACATCGCGTAGAGCACGCGGCGGTGCACGGGCTTGAGGCCGTCGCGCACGTCGGGCAGCGCGCGCCCGACGATGACGCTCATCGCGTAGTCGAGGTACGAGCGCTGCATCTCGAGCTGCAGGTCGACCTGATTGACGCGGCCTCCGGGGCCGGGGCTTACGTCGTCGACGTCGGTGATGTCGTCGGCCATGGTGTCAGTCCTTCAGGTTCGTGTCGTCGTGCGGGTCGGCAGAGCGGCGGTGCGGATGCTCGATCAGATGTCGAGGAACCGGACGTCCTTCGCGTTCTGCTGGATGAAGTGGCGCCGCGACTCGACGTCCTCGCCCATGAGGGTCGAGAAGACCGAGTCGGCGACCGCCGCATCCTCGAGCGTCACCTGCAGCAGGGTGCGCGTCTCCGGGTTCATGGTCGTGTCCCACAGCTCCTGGTGGTTCATCTCGCCGAGACCCTTGTAGCGCTGCACCCCGTTGTCCTTGGGGATGCGCTTGCCCGCGGCGACGCCGGCCTCGAGCAGCGCGTCGCGCTCGCGGTCGCTGTAGACGTACTCGTGCTCCGAGTTCGTCCACTTCAGGCGGTAGAGCGGAGGCTGCGCGAGGTACACGTAGCCGAGATCGATGAGCGGACGCATGTACCGGAACAGCAGCGTCAGCAGGAGCGTCGTGATGTGCTGGCCGTCGACGTCGGCATCGGCCATGAGCACGATCTTGTGGTACCGCACCTTGTCGGGGCTGAAGTCCTCGCCGATGCCCGCGCCGAACGCGGTGATCATGGCCTGGACCTCGGCGTTGCCGAGCGCGCGATCGAGGCGCGCCTTCTCGACGTTGAGGATCTTGCCGCGCAGCGGCAGGATCGCCTGCGTCTCGGGGTTGCGGCCCTGCACGGCCGAGCCGCCGGCCGAGTCGCCCTCGACGATGAAGATCTCCGAGAGCGACGGATCCTTCGACTGGCAGTCCTTGAGCTTGCCGGGCATGCCGCCCGACTCGAGCAGGCCCTTGCGGCGGGTCTGCTCGCGCGCCTTGCGCGCGGCGAGGCGCGCGGCCGCGGCCTGCAGCGCCTTGCGGATGACGTCCTTCGCCTGGACGGGGTTCCGCTCGAACCAGTCGGAGAGGTGCTCGCCCGTGACCTTCTGCACGAATGACTTCGCCTCGGTGTTGCCGAGCTTCGTCTTCGTCTGGCCCTCGAACTGCGGCTCGCCGAGCTTGATCGAGATGACGGCGGTGAGGCCCTCGCGCACGTCGTCGCCGGAGAGGTTCTCGTCCTTCTCCTTGATGAGGCCCTTCTCGCGCGCGTAGCGGTTGACGAGCGTCGTGAGCGCCGCCCGGAACCCCTCCTCGTGCGTGCCGCCCTCGTGCGTGTTGATCGTGTTCGCGTAGGTGTGGACCGACTCCGAGTACGCGGTCGTCCACTGCATGGCGACCTCGAGCGCGATGCGGCGCTCGGTGTCCTCCGACTCGAAGCTGATGATCTCGGGGTGGACGACCTCGATCTTCTTCGCCGAGTTGAGGAACTCGACGTAGTCGACGAGGCCCTTCTCGTACAGGAACTCCTCGTGCCGCGGCGCGGTGCTCACGCCCTCGCCGGTGTCGGCGGTGTGGTCGGGCTGACGCTCGTCGGTGATCGCGATGCGGAGGCCCTTGTTGAGGAAGGCCATCTGCTGGAAGCGGGTCCGGAGGGTGTCGTAGTCGAAGTCGACGGTCTCGAAGATGTCGTCGTTCGGCCAGAACGTGATCGTCGTGCCGTTCGAGGTCGAGGCCTCGCCCTTCGCGAGCGGGGCATCCGGCACGCCGTTCTGATAGCTCTGCCGGTAGACGTTGCCCTGACGACGGACCTCGACCTCGAGCTTCGTCGACAGCGCGTTGACGACCGAGCTGCCGACGCCGTGCAGGCCGCCGGAGACCGCGTACCCGCCGCCGCCGAACTTGCCGCCCGCGTGGAGGATGGTCAGGACGACCTCGACGGTCGACTTCTTCTCGACCGGGTGGATGTCGACGGGGATGCCGCGGCCGTTGTCGACGACGCGCACGCCGCCGTCGGCGAGGATCGTCACATCGATGGTGTCGCAGAAGCCGGCGAGGGCCTCATCGACGGAGTTGTCGACGATCTCGTACACGAGGTGGTGCAGACCGCGCGGGCCCGTCGAGCCGATGTACATGCCCGGACGCTTGCGGACCGCCTCGAGCCCTTCGAGAACCTGGATGTGGCTGGCGCCGTACGCCTCATCCGACGCAGGGGTTGAGGGGGTGGTGGCCATAGGGGATAGCGCTCCTGCCGAGTAGACCGATCGTGCTGGCACAGGCCGAAGAAAAGGCCCCGCAGCGACGTGACAATCCTAGCAAAAATCCGGCCCTCAGCGGGCCTGTAACGCCCCTCAGGGGCGATTTCTCGCTGCAGGCGGAGTGATTCGCTATCTCACCCGTAGGTATCGCGAGGGCCGCGCCCCGGAATCGACCGGGGGCCGCGCTTCCAGCTCGGAGCACCGGGCCCGTCGAAGCGGATCGACGTCACACCCGCGTCCGGGTAGCGCTTCAGGATCGAGGTCAGGATATCGGCCCGCATGAGCCGCAGCTGCGTCGCCCACGCGGTCGAATCGCACTGCACCGTGAGCACCTCCTCCTCGATGCCGACGGGCGTGGAGTGCGCGGCGGTGTCCTCCCCCACGAGCTCGGGCCACGAGAGCAGCAGCTCGCCCTTCGCGAGCGGGGAGGTCCAACCCATGCGCGCGCTCATCGAGTCGATCACGTCGCCGAGACCCGAGGGGTCGCGCCCCGTTCCGAACGGCACGGATGCCCCCTTCGCGACCGTGGACCGCTTGCGGGAATCCCCCGATCGCTTCGCCGGGTCGCCCATGAGTCGGCGCAGTCGCAGGTACACGGCCGACGCCTCGGACTCGGGCTGCTCGCGCGCTGGCATCAGTCGTCGCCCTCCACGACCGCGCCCGCGGCGATGCGCACGGTCGTCGCACGCAGCCGGTCGGGGACGTCGCCGCCCACGGCCGCGGTGATGAGGACCTGCTCGAACCCCTGCACCGCGTCGGCGAGACGCTCACGGCGACCCTCGTCGAGCTCGGCGAAGACGTCGTCGAGCACGAGCACGGGGTCGCCGGCGACGGCGTCCGCGCGCAGCACGTGCGCGGAGGCGAGCTTGAGCGCGAGCGCGTACGACCAGCTCTCGCCGTGGCTCGCGTACCCGCGGGCCGGGAGCCCGTTGAGCTCGAGCACGAGATCGTCGCGGTGCGGGCCGACGAGCGTGACGGCGCGCTCGAGCTCGGCCCGGCGGCGCTCGGCGAGGACGGCGCGGAAGCGCTCGCGCGTCGCCTCGGGGTCGAGCGGGGCATCCGCCGCCTCGTCGTCGAGATGCGGACCGGCCGCATCGCCGTCGATCGAGTGTTGCAGACCGAGCCGCGTGCGATGGTCATCGCCCGCGACCGCGCGATAGGCCTCCGCGACGTGCGGGCGGAGGGCCGTGACGAGCTGCCATCGGGCGACCATGAGCTCGGTGCCGAGGTCGACGAGGCGGTCGTCCCACACGTCGAGGGTCGTCAGCGCGTCGGCGGGGATGCGCGAGGCGCGTGCCGACTTCAGGAGCGTGTTGCGCTGCCGCAGCACCCTCTCGTAGTCGGAGATCACGCCAGCGAAGCGCGGATTGCGCTGCACGACGAGGGTGTCGAGGAAGGTGCGGCGGCCGCCGGGCTCTCCGCGCACGAGAGCGAGATCCTCCGGAGCGAAGAGCACGCTCGAGAAGTAGCGAGGCAGCTCGCGGACGCGGATCGCCCCGCGATTGACCTGCGCCTTGTTGGCCCCCGTGCGATTGAGCTGGATCTCGATCACGAGCGCGCGGTCATCGTGCTGCACGCGGAGGCGCACGATCGCCGACTCGGCGCCGAAGCGGATGAGCGCCTGGTCGGTCGAGACGCGGTGGCTCGAGACCGTGCTCGCGTAGCCGATGGCCTCGACGAGGTTCGTCTTCCCCTGGCCGTTGCGGCCGACGAACAGGACGGGACCCGGGCCGAGCTCGACCTCGGCGCGCGCGTAGTTGCGGAAGTCCGCGAGCGAGAGGTGGGTGACGTGCACGCCGGCGGCGCTAGCGCAGCAGCAGGTTGGGCTGCAGCAGGTAGCGGTAGTTGTCGGCGCCCGGCTGGTCCTTCGACGACTGGCTCGTGATGAGCACGGGGCCGGGCTTGTTCGGGTTGTCGGTCTTCGTGAACGAGATGCGCACGAACTCGCTGTGCACCGCGGCGAGGCCGTCGATGAGGAACTGCGGCTTGAGCGACACGACCGTGTCGCCGCCGACGAGGTGCGCGTCGATCGTCTCGGAGGCCTGCGCGTTCTCGCTGCCGATCGCCTCGAGGGTGAGGCCGTCGACCGAGAAGCTGTAGCGCAGCGCAGCGTCGCGCTCGAGCACGAGGGCCACGCGACGAGTGGCCTCGATGAGCTCGGCGGTGTTCATGACCGCGTAGTTGTCGACCGTCTCGGGGAAGAGGCGCTTGACGGGCGGGAAGTTGCCCTTGATGAGCAGCGAGGTGACGGTCTTCTTGTCGGCCGAGAAGGCGATGAGCTCGCGGTCGCCGCCCGTGACGATCGTGACCTCGATCTGCGCGGAGTGGCCGAAGATCTTGCCGAGCTCGGAGAGCGTGCGCGCGGGGACGAGAGCAGTGACGCCCTCGGCGACGGCGGAGGACTCCCAGTCGATCTCGCGGACGGCGACGCGGTAGCGGTCGGTCGCGACGAGCGAGAGGCGGTTCTCGGCGATCTCGAGCTGGACGCCCGTGATGACCGGGGTCACGTCGTCGCGCGAGGCGGCGACCGAGACCTGGCCGACGGCGTCGGAGAACGCGTCGCCGGGAAGCACGCCGGCGGGGCCGTCGACGACGGGCAGGCTCGGGTACTCCTCGACCGGCATGCTCGAGAGCGTGAAGCGCGCCGAGCCGCAGCGGACGGCGATCTTGTTGTCCTCCGTCGTGAACTGCACGGGGGCGTTGGGCAGCCGCGAGGCGATCTCCGAGAGAAGGCGGCCGGAGACGAGGACGGTCCCGTCCTCCTCGATGTCGGCGGTGATCGCTGTCTGGGCCGAGACCTCGTAGTCGAACGACGAGAGCGTGAGCGTGTCGCCCTCGGCCCGCAGCAGGACTCCGCTGAGGATCGGGAGGGTGGTGCGCTGTGGGAGCAGTTTCACGGCGAACGACACGGCATCGGCGAAGACGTCGCGATTGACCTGGAACTTCACGGGCTCCCTCTCGGTCGTGAGTGCTGCGGATGCTGCTGCCCCGGTGGCGGGGGCTTCAATACTGGCACAGCGCCGATGCGGCGCGAACTGCGCGGATTCCTGTCGTTCGGGCTCAGGAAGGGTTATCACCCTCGCTCATTCATTGAAAAGAAGGATTAACACCGTTAACCGCTGTGCACAGTGTGGATAACTCCGTGGGAAACCCGAAATCAGGCTGAACCACATTCGTGTGATTTGTGGAGGATCGGGGCTCGAGGTCGTGAACCGCCGGGGAGCGATTCACGCGGTCGATCTCCTCCGCTCACACGTCTCCCGCGGCCATCCACAATCCGTACCGGCGTGTCAGCAGAGTTATCCACAGGCTCTCCCCAGTGTGCGAAAACCCCTCTGAACCTGGCAGGAAGCTGTGGGAGGCGACAAGAACGGCCCGGGCGAGAGCCCGGGCCGCATCCCGAATCGCCCGAAACAGGCGGAAGTCGTGGGAGGCGTCAGCCGTAGCGGTGGTTCTGCTTGATGCGGCTCGTGAGCTCGGTGACCTGGTTGTAGATCGAGCGGCGCTCCTTCATGAGCTCGCTGATCTTCTTGTTCGCGTACATGACGGTGGTGTGGTCGCGGTTGCCGAACAGCTGCCCGATCTTCGGCAGCGAGAGGTTCGTGAGCTCGCGGCACAGGTACATCGCGATCTGACGCGCCGTGGCGACCGCTTGCGACCGGGAGGAGCCGTAGAGGTCGTCGACCGTGAGCTTGAAGTAGGCCGCGGTGTGATTGATGATGTCGACCGGTGCGATGACGTTGTCCTCGTCGAGCGTGATGAGGTCCTTGAGCACCGTCTGAACGAGCTGCATGTCGACCGGCGTGCGGTTGAGGTTCGCGAAAGCCGTGACTCGGATGAGCGTGCCCTCGAGCTCGCGGATGTTGCTCGACACCTTCGAGGCGATGTACTCGAGCACGTCGTCGCGCACCTGGAGCTTGTCGTTCTGCGCCTTCTTGCGGAGGATCGCGATGCGCGTCTCGAGGTCGGGCGCCTGCACGTCGGTGATGAGGCCCCACTCGAAGCGGCTGCGCATCCGATCTTCGAAGCCCGTGAGGTGCTTGGGCGGCAGATCGCTCGTGATGACCACCTGCTTGTTGTGGTCGTGGAGCGTATTGAAGGTGTGGAAGAAGGCCTCCTGCGTCGAGTCCTTCCCCTGCAGGAACTGGATGTCGTCGATGAGCAGGATGTCGATCTCGCGGTAGCGCGACTGGAACAGGCTCGCGCGGTTGTTCGCGATCGAGTTGATGAAGTCGTTCGTGAACTCCTCGGAGCTCACGTAGCGCACCCGGATGCCGGGGTAGAGGCTCTCGGCGTAGTGGCCGATCGCGTGGAGGAGGTGCGTCTTGCCGAGCCCCGACTCGCCGTAGACGAAGAGCGGGTTGTAGGCCTTCGCGGGCGCCTCGGCGACGGCGACGGCCGCAGCGTGGGCGAAGCGGTTCGAGCCGCCGATGACGAAGTTGTCGAAGCTGTACTTCGGGTTGAGGCGGCTGTCGCTGCGGCGATCGCTCGCGTTGACGGGCTGGGAGGTCTGCGGCTGCTCGATGTACGGGGTCGGTTCGATCTTCTCGACGGGGGCGTCGAAGCCGTCGTTCTGGATCTCCGGGTTCACGACGATCGCGAAGCTCGTCACTGTCTCGCCGGCGACGCTCGAGAGCGCGTTGAGAAGGGGCAGACGGATGCGCTGCTCCAGCATCCCGCGCGTCAGCTCGTTCGGCACCTCCAGATAGAGGGTTCCGGCCATGATGCCGCGCGGCTCGACGAGGTTGATGAACCCGTGCAGCTGGGGCGTGATGCGCTCGTCGGCGGTGAGGACGCCCTGCACCGAGTTCCACAGCTCGACGGTGGAATCGGACTCATCCGTCATCGCTGGACTCCTCGGGGGTGGGTGGCACCGGTTTCAGCGGCAGCACGGTTCGCCGCGGCGCGCCATAGCCCCCCACTGTAGACGGGAGCGGCGCGTCGTTACCAATGGTCCGGGAGGGGACTGGTGATAATGCACGACCGGCTCCTCGCGGTTTGACCGGGGGCCTCCGTCACCGTACTGTTAACCGGTTGACTTCTGTCCGGGTCGATCTGCGATGTCCGGGCACCGCCCGTCGCCGCCGCCCTGTCGCGGCCGAGGAGAATAAGCATGAGCAAGCGCACGTTCCAGCCCAACAACCGCCGTCGCGCCAAGGTGCACGGCTTCCGCCTGCGCATGCGCACCCGCGCCGGCCGCGCCATCCTGGCTGCGCGTCGCCGCAAGGGTCGCACCGAGCTCTCGGCCTAAGACTCTCGGTGCTCGGCCGGGCCCACCGGGTCACGCACCCGGACGACTTTCGCGCCGCAGTGCGAAAAGGTCGTCGCGCCACTGCCGAGCACGCCGTGTTCCACCGACTGCGCTCCCCATCTGCTGACGGACCCCGATTCGGGGTCATCGTCTCCAAGCAGGTCGGGAGCGCTGTCGTTCGCAACCGGGTCCGCCGCCGCATTCAGGCGGTGTGCGCGGCGGCGATCGATGAGATCCCCGTCCCGCCGACGGATCTCATCGTCATCCGGGCGCTCCCAGGAGCCGGTGAGATCGACTGGGATACCCTGCGGGCGGAGATCGACGGCGGCGTTCGACGGGTGGTGACGGCATGACGATGCTGCGCAGCACTGCGGTTCAGACCCTCGTGCTCCTGCCGCGGAACGCGGTGATCGCTGTTCTGCGGGTGTACCGGGCGATCATCTCCCCCCTGTACGGCGACGTCTGCCGCTACTACCCGAGCTGCTCGGCCTACGCACTCGGCGCGGTGCAGGAGCACGGCGTCGCCCGCGGCGGCTGGCTCGCCACCCGCCGACTCGCCCGCTGCCATCCGTGGGCCGAGGGCGGCATCGACGATGTACCCGTCCACGAGCACTCCCCCTACCGCCGCACGCGGCTCGGCTTCGTGGCCACTCAGAGAAAGGGATAATTCCCGTCATGGACTTCTTCAGCCTCATCCTGTGGCCCATCAAGTGGGTCATCGAGGCGATCCTGGTCGGCTGGCACTCGCTGCTCATGCTCGCGGGCATGGACCCCGCCTCGGGTGTGACCTGGGTGCTGTCGATCACGGGTCTCGTGCTCGTCATCCGCGCCCTGCTCATCCCGGTGTTCGTCCGGCAGATCAAGAGCCAGCGGCGGATGATGGAGATCGCGCCGCAGCTCAAGAAGATCCAGGACAAGTACAAGGGCAAGCGCGACCAGTTCTCGCGCGAGGCCATGTCGCGCGAGACCATGGAGCTGTACAAGCGCACGGGCACCAACCCACTGTCGTCGTGCCTGCCGCTCCTGCTCCAGATGCCGATCTTCCTCAGCCTCTTCTACGTGCTGAGTGACGCCTACGCCGGCAAGCCGGGTGTGGGTCTGCTCAACGAGGGGCTCTCGCGCCAGTTCGGTGAGGCGGAGCTCCTCGGGCTCGCTCCCCTGGGCTCGTCGATGGTCACCTCCGATGGCAACGTGTGGGTCATCGTCATCGCGTCGATCCTCGTCGTGCTCATGACGGCGTCGCAGTTCATCACGCAGCTGCAGATCATGTCGAAGAACCAGTCGCCGGAGATGAAGGCGTCTCCGATGTACAAGCAGCAGCGCATCCTGCTGTACCTGCTCCCCCTCGTGTTCGCGTTCTCGGGCTTCGCCTTCCCGCTCGGCGTGATGTTCTACTGGTTCGTCTCGAACCTCTGGACGATGGTGCAGCAGTTCATCGTCATCCGGAACATGCCGACGCCCGGCTCGGAGGCCGCGCTCGCCCGCGAGGCCCGCCTCGCGAAGAAGCGCCAGCGCCGCGGCCTCCCGACGATCGTCGAGGACGCCCCGGAACCCGCGGCCGAGGAGCCCAAGAAGACCCAGCGCCAGCAGCCGGTCGGCAAGAACCGCGCCAAGAAGAAGACAGGGAAGTGACCATGACCGATGTGAGCGAGCAGGAGGCCACCCAGGCCGAGCCCAGCGCGCAGGCGCTGATCGACGAGGGTGACGCCGCCGCCGACTACCTCGAGGAGCTCCTCGACCTCGCCGACCTCGACGGCGACCTCGAGATCGAGTCGCGCGCGGGTCGCGTCTACCTCTCGGTCGAATCCGAGAGCCCGGATGACCTGCGCCTGCTCTCGAAGCCCGACGTCGTCTCTGCCCTCCAGGAGCTCACGCGCCTCGCGGTGCACGCGCGCACCGGCGAGTTCTCGCGCCTCATCCTCGACATCGGCGGTTCGCGGGATGCGCGCGCACAGGAGCTCTCCCTCCTCGTCGACCGTGCCGTCGAGCGCCTCGAGGCGGGCGCCTCGTCCGCCGCCCTCCCCCCGATGTCGAGCTACGAGCGCAAGCTCGTGCACGACCTCGTCGCCGAGCGCGGTTTCACCTCGGAGTCCGAGGGCGAGGGCGCCGACCGTCACACGGTCATCCGCCGCGCCTGACGCACCCCCGTTTCACGTGAAACATTCCGAGGACGCCTCTCCCCCGGCGGACGCAGCGTTCGCCTCGTCACCCCACGACCCCGACGACAGGGCGACCGAGGCGAGCAGCGGGCTCGCGGCGCTCGAGCCCGAGCCGGCCGGCGCGGCGGTCCTCTTCGGCGATCGCGTCGAGATCGCACGCCGGTTCACTCGCGACCTCGCCGAGCACGGCGAGACGCTCGGCCTCATCGGACCTCTCGAGCCGCCCCGGTTGTGGACGCGCCACGTGCTCAACTCGGCCGTTCTCGCACCCCTCATCCACGAGGGCGCCCGCGTCGGCGACATCGGGGGCGGCGCCGGGCTGCCCGGGCTCGTGCTCGCCATCGCACGGCCGGATGCCCACTTCGTCCTCATCGAGCCCATGGAGCGCCGGTGCGACTGGCTTCGCGCCGAGTCCGATCGCCTCGGTCTCGAGAACGTCACGGTCCTCCGCGCCCGGGCCGAGGAGGCCTTCTCCGTCGCGCCGCTCGACCAGGTGACCGCTCGCGCTGTGAGCGCCCTGCGCACGCTCATCCCCCTCGCGGCGCCGCTCCTCCGTCGCGGCGGCGAGCTCATCCTGCTCAAGGGTGCGAAGGTCCGGGACGAGATCGACGCCGCCCGGAAGCAGATCGCGAAGCACCGCCTGACGGCCATCGAGGTGCTCGAGCTCGGCACGGGAGTCGTGCCCGAAGCCACGCGCGTCTTTCGGGCTACAGTGGACGCAGCGTCCTGAGCCCCTCGGTTCGGCCGCATCCGACGGGCGTCGATTCGACGCCCGTTTCACGTGAAACATCGATTCGGGAGGCTCTCCGATGACTGCGGGCAGCAGCTACGACGAGTCCACTCCCCTCGCACGGGAGATCGCGGACATCACACGTCGCCGCATGGCTCTGCAGCAGAAGGACCTCCCCCTCCCCTCCGCTCCGCGCGTCTTAACGGTCTCGAACCAGAAGGGCGGCGTCGGAAAGACGACGACCACCGTCAACCTGGCGGCAGCGCTCGCACGCTCTGGCGCTCGAGTGCTCGTCATCGACCTGGACCCCCAGGGGAACGCCTCTACGGCGCTCGGCGTCGAGCACCGCGCGGACACCCCGAGCGTGTACGACGTCATCGTGGGCGAGGCGGAGATGGACGACGTCGTCCAGAAGAGCCCGGAGTTCGACCACCTCTACTGCGTGCCCGCCACCATCCACCTCGCCGGCGCCGAGATCGAGCTCGTGTCGCTCGTGGCGCGCGAGCAGCGCCTCCGCACAGCCCTCGACACCTACCTGCAGGAGGTCGACGAGCCCGTCCACTACGTGTTCATCGACTGCCCGCCGTCGCTCGGACTGCTGACGATCAACGCCTTCGTCGCCGCGCGCGAGGTGCTGATCCCCATCCAGTGCGAGTACTACGCGCTCGAGGGGCTCAGTCAGCTGCTCAACTCGATCAAGCTCATCGAGAAGCACCTCAACCCCGACCTCCGCGTGTCGACGATCCTCATGACGATGTACGACGGCCGCACCAATCTCGCGCAGCAGGTCGTCGCCGACGTCCGCGAGCACTTCCCGGATCTCGTGCTCTCCACGCTCATCCCCCGATCGGTGCGGATCAGCGAGGCTCCGTCGTTCGGGCAGAGCGTCATCAGCTACGACCAGTCCTCCGCCGGCTCGCTCTCGTACCTCGAGGCCGCCGCGGAGATCGCTCAGAGAGGGGCGGGGCAGTAATGGCCACCAAGCGCACAGGACTCGGGCGCGGCATCGGCGCGCTCATCCCCATGAGCGACGGCGATCGCGACCGCCCCGTCGACGTCTTCTTCCCGCCGGCCCCCGACGCGAGCGAGCTCGCGGCCGTTCCCGGTGCCCGTCTCGCCGCGATCGCGCCGAGCGACATCGTCCCGAACCCGCAGCAGCCGCGCACCGAGTTCCGCGAGGAGGAGCTCTCCGAGCTCGTGCACTCGGTGCGCGAGTTCGGGGTGCTGCAGCCCATCGTCGTCCGCGAGCGCGCGGGCGCGGGGCGGGGCGAGCCGCAGTACGAGCTCATCATGGGCGAGCGCCGGCTGCGAGCATCCACCCTCGCCGGCCTCGAGACGATCCCCGCGATCGTGCGCAACACGGCCGATGAGGACATGCTGCGGGATGCCCTGCTCGAGAATCTCCACCGCGCTCAGCTGAATCCGCTCGAAGAGGCGAGCGCCTACCAGCAGCTGCTCGAGGACTTCGGCATCACGCAGGAGCGCCTCGCCGAGCGCCTCGGCCGTTCACGCCCGCAGATCAGCAACACCCTGCGCCTGCTGCGCCTGCCCGAGGCCGTCCAGGCGCGGGTCGCGGCCGGGGTGCTCAGCGCGGGCCACGCGCGCGCGATCCTCTCCACGAACGAGCCCGAGCTCATGCAGCGCCTCGCCGACAAGATCGTTAACGAGGAGCTCTCGGTGCGTCAGGCGGAGGCGGCCGCGCAGCTGCTGAGCGGCGCGGCGGGCACGCGCAAGCAGAAGAAGCCGGCTCCCGGCGGGCGGCAGGCCCAGCTCGCCGAGATCGCCGAGCGTCTCGGCGACCGACTCGACACGCGCGTGAGCATCTCGCTGGGGTCGAAGAAGGGCTCGATCGTCATCGACTTCGCGACGATCGGCGACCTCAATCGCATCCTCGGCGAGCTCGGCGACGACGGCTTCCGCTAGATCGCCGAGGTCACCGATCGGGTCATAAACCTGCTCTGATCAGGAGTTTCGTGACCCGGCTTCATCGCGGATGGCGGCCTGAGCGAGCTCGGCGTACACCCAACCCACGTCGTGCCCAGCGGCTTCGAGGGCGAGGGCGATCGTCGACGTCTCGGTGAGCCCCGGCATGACGCTCGCCTCGAGGAACCACGGCGTGCCGGCGCCGTCGACGATGAGGTCGATGCGGCTGAGATGACGGAGCCCGAGAGCCTGGTGCGCCGCGAGGGCGATCCCGGTCGCGCGCTCGGCGACGTCGTCGGCGATGCGCGCGGGCGCGTAGAAGCGGGTCTCCCCCGCGTTGTAGCGCGCCTCGAAGTCGTAGACGCCCGAGAGCGGCTCGATCTCGACCGCGGGGAGGGCGACGGGGCCGTCTCCGGTGTCGATGACGCCGATCGCGATCTCGGTGCCGCGGATGCGCTCCTCGATGATCGCGACGTCGCAGTACGTGTACGCCTGCACCATCGCGCGTCGCAGCTCGTCGTCGCTGCCCACGAGGCTCACGCCCTGCGCCGAGCCGCCCTGCGCCGGCTTGACCGCGAGCTCGCCGGGCAGCTCGCCGCGCACGACCGCGAGGACGCTCTCGGCGCCGAGCTCGCGGAAGGCGTCGCGCGTGAGGGTGATCGAGTGCGGCGTCGGGACTCCCGCGCGCTCGACGAGGGTCTTCGCCGCCGGCTTGTCCCACGCGAGGCGCGTCGCCGAGGCGCGCGAGCCCACGTAGGGCACGCCGAGGAACCCCAGGAGGCTGCGCAGCGCGCCATCCTCGCCGCTCGCGCCGTGCAGCGCGGGCCAGACGACATCCGGTCGGTCGGCGAGCAGGGCGGGCAGGAGGGTCGCGTCGGGGTCGCGCAGCTCGACCTGCAGGCCGTGCGAGGCGAGCGCGTCGGCGACGCGGCGCCCCGAGCGGAGCGAGATGTCGCGCTCGTGCGAGATTCCGCCGGCGAGGACGACGACGCGCTGCGCCGGGGGATCGGTGGGGGTTCGGCTCATGCGATCGGGCTCATCCCAGGTTCGGCGGCGGACTGATGACGTGCGGCTCGGGCAGGACGAGCTCGACGGGGCCCGTGGGGTGGAAGGTCGACAGGAGCTCCTGCTCCCCGCGGACGACGCTCGCGAGGCGTCGGATGCCCTCACGGATCTCGGTCGGCATCGGGTAGCAGTACGACAGGCGCAGGTTCGCGCGGCCCGAGCCGTCGGCGAAGAACGCCGTCCCGGGCGTGTAGGCGACGAGCTCCTTGACCGCGCGCGGCAGCATGGCCTTCGCATCGAGGCTCTCGGGCAGGGTGACCCACACGTAGAAGCCCCCGTTGGGGTTCGTCCACTCCAGATCGGGCAGGTAGTGCTCGAGAGCGTCGATCAGGGCATCCCGTCGCTCGCGATAGAGGCCGCGGAAGGTGTCGATCTGGCCCTTCCAGTCGGCGTTCGCCAGGTAGTCGCTCACGACGAGCTCGTTCACGGCGCTCGGCGAGAGGATCGCCGACTCGGCCGCGAGGACGAGCTTCTCGCGGATGGCGTGCGGCGCGAGCGCCCACCCGATCCGGAAGCCGGGAGCGAGCGTCTTCGAGAACGAGCCGAGGTACACGATGCCGTCGGTCTCGACCGAGCGCATGGCGTGCGGGGCCGGGCGATCGAACCAGAGCAACCCGTAAGGGTTGTCCTCGACGATCAAGACGCCCTCGCGGCGCGCGATCTCGATGATCTCGAGCCGGCGCTCCCAGCTCAGCGTGACCCCGGCCGGGTTGTGGAAGTTGGGGATCAGGTAGAGGAACTTGATGCTGCGACCAGCGGCCCGCAGCGACGCGATGCGCTCGACGAGCGCGGCGGGGATCATGCCGTCCGCATCCATCGCGATGTGCGAGACCTCGGCCTGGTACGAGCGGAAGATGCCCATCGCGCCGACGTAGGAGGGCGATTCGGCGAGCACGACATCGCCCGAGTCGAGAAAGAGCTTCGCGATGAGGTCGAGGGCCTGCTGCGAGCCGGTCGTGACGACGACGTCGTCGACGCCGGCGCGCACCCCTTCGAGCGCCATGATCTCGAGGATGTGCTCGCGCAGCTCGGGCGTGCCCTGCCCGGACCCGTACTGGAGGGCGCGGGCGCCCTGGTCGCGCATGACGCGCTCCATCGAGCTGCGGATGCTCTCCAGGGGCAGCGCGCTCACGAAGGGCATCCCGCCCGCGAGCGAGACCACCTCGGGGCGCGAGGCGACGGCGAAGAGGGCGCGGACCTCGGAGGCGCTCAGGCCAGCGGTGCGGTCGGCGTAGAGGCCGTACCAGGGGTCGAGATTGGTTCCTTCGCGGGGAATCACGCCGTTTCACCACCCATCACGCGGCTGCCCGATGCGGCAGTGCCTTCCAGGATACGGCCGGAACGACGAACGACCCGCCCCGGAGGGCGGGCCGCTCGTCGCATCCCGAACGGGCGGATGCCCGTGGCGAGGAGGCGACTACGCCAGGAACTCGGCCAGATCGGCCTCGAGAGCCGGCTTCGGCTTGGCGCCGATGACGGTCTTGACGACCACGCCGCCCTTGAACACCTTCATCGCGGGGATCGAGGTGATCTGGTACTTCATGGCCGTCTGCGGGTTGTCGTCGACGTTGAGCTTGACGATGTCGATCTTGTCGGCGTTCTCGGTCGCTATCGCGTCGAGGATCGGCGAGACGGCGCGGCAGGGGCCGCACCACTCGGCCCAGAAGTCGACCATGATCGTCTTCTCGCTGTTGAGGACCTCGGCCTCGAAGGTTGCGTCGGTGACGTCGCGCGTGCTCATGAGTGTCTCCTTGGAGTCGGTGGTTCGACGGATCAGGCGGTCGCCGACGCGGTCTCGCGCGCGGCGTCGTGCAGGGTCTCGAGGTAGTGCTGGGCGTCGAGCGCCGCGACCGTGCCGCTGCCGGCGGCCGTGATGGCCTGGCGGTAGGTCGGGTCGACGACATCGTCGGCGGCGAAGACGCCTTCGACGCTCGTGCGCGACGAGCGGCCCTCGACGGCGATCGTGCCGTGCTCGGTCAGGTCGAGGATGCCGTGCACGAGGTGCGTGCGCGGGTCGGCGCCGATCGCGATGAAGAGGCCCGAGACGTCGAGCGTCGTCTCCTCCCCCGTGACGGTGTCGACGAGGCCGACGCCCGTGACGAGGTCGGAGCCGTAGATGTGCTCGACCGTCTTGTTGAAGACGAACTCGATCTTCGGGTCGTTCTTCGCGCGGTCCTGCATGGCGGCCGAGGCGCGGAGGGTCTCGCTGCGGTGAATGACGTAGACCTTGTCGGCGAAGCGCGTGAGGAAGGTCGCCTCCTCCATCGCCGAGTCGCCGCCGCCGACGACCGCGACGGTCTTCTGGCGGAAGAAGGCGCCGTCGCACGTGGCGCACCACGAGACGCCGTAGCCGCTCAGGCGCTCCTCGTCGGCGATGCCGAGCTTGCGGTACGCCGAGCCGGTGGCGAAGATCACGGCGTGCGCCTCGTGGCGGTCGCCGTTGCCGAGGGTGACCGACTTGACGGGGCCCTCGAGCTCGAGCGACACGACGTCGTCGTAGACGATCTCGGCGCCGAAGCGCTCGGCCTGCTGCTGCATCTTGACCATGAGGTCGGGGCCCATGACGCCCTCGGGGAAGCCGGGGAAGTTCTCGACCTCGGTCGTCTTCATGAGCTCGCCGCCGAACTCGACCGAGCTCGCGATGACGAGCGGCTCGAGGTTGGCCCGCGCGGCGTAGATGGCGGCGGTGTAGCCCGCCGGGCCGGAGCCGATGATGATGACGTGGCGCATGTCGTTCCTCACGAGGTGGGTGCCGGGCGGGTGCCGCTCCGACACGGGTGACAACCCATCCTAGGTCGGGGGTATTCCGGCCGTCGGCGCGTTCACCGGCCGTTCACGTGCGCCGCGGTCGGTCGCCGTCAGCGCCCGAGCCGCCCGCGCACGAGCGCGAGGGTGCTGACCGCCTCGGGCACCCGCATCGCGAGCAGCGCTCCCCCGTACGCGAGCACCATCGGCACGGCGATCGCGACGATGCTCACGACCGCTCCCCCGACGGAGGCGCGCGCGAAGCCGTCTCCGACGAGGCCGCCGCCGAGCGTGCCCAGGGCCGCGCCGACTCCGAGGCCGATGAGCAGGGCGGGAACGGCGGCGACGACGAACTGCGTCATGCGCCGCGCGATGAGCGGAGCATCCAGGCCCCCCAGCCGTCGGCGGAGGACGATGCCGCCGAGCACCATCTGGAAGGCGCCCGCCGCGGAGGTCACGACGCCGAGGCCGGGCACGATCCACGCGGTCGGCAGCATCGAGCACAGCAGCGCGCCCGTGATGAAGAACGCCGTGTGGGCCGCCTGCAGCCAGAACGCCGTGCGCGTGTCGTCGAGGGCGTAGAAGACGCGCTGCATGACGAAGTACACGCTGAACGGCACGAGGCCGATGACGAAGGCGATGAGCACGGTCGCGATCTGGTCGACGGCGTCCTCCGCGAAGATGCGCGCGAAGGGAACCGCGACGGCGATGAGGCCGATCGTCGCGAGCGTCATGAGCAGGCCCGTGATGCGGATCGCCTCGGTCGTGTCGATGCGCACTGCGTCGAGATCCCCGTCGCGCGCGTGGGCGCTCATGCGCGTCAGGTAGGCGGTCACGAGCGAGACGACGACGACCGAGTGCGGGAGCATGAACAGCAGCCACGCCGTCCGCATGACCATCAGGGACGCGTCGTCGGCGGTCGCGGCCTCGGAGGCGACGCGCGTCTGCACGATGCCGCCGATCTGCATCACGACGATCATCGCGAAGATCCAGCCGGCGGCGCGGCCGGTCGCGCCGAGGCCGACGCCCCGCCACGTGAACTCGGGTCGGTAGCGCAGGCCCGCCCGCCGCCAGAAGAGCACGAGCACGAGCGCCTGGGCCGCGACGCCGAGGGTCGCCGATCCGCCGAGCACCGCGATCATCTCCGGCGTCCAGGCGGATGCCCGCGTGACGTCGGCGTCGAACATCGCGCCGAAGACGATGAGGCCGGCGATCGCGACCACGTTGTTGATCGCGGGCGCCCACGTGAACGGCCCGAACACGCGGCGCGCGTTGAGGACCTCGCCGAACAGCGTGTACAGCGCGTAGAAGAGCACCTGCGGCAGGCACCAGTAGGCGAAGGCCGTCGCGAGAGCGATCTCCTCCCCCGTGAAGCCGCGCCCACCGCCGTCGGAGGACGCGGCGTAGAGCCCGACGAGCAGCGGGGCCGCGAGGGTCGCGACGACGGCCGCGAGCAGGAAGACGACGAGGCCGAGGGTGACGAGCCGGTTGATGAAGCGCTCGCCGCCGTCGTCGTGCACGCTCGCCCGCACGATCTGCGGCACGAGCACCGCGCTCAGCACGCCGCCGGCGACGATCGCGTAGATGTTGTTGGGCAGCTGGTTGGCGAGGGCGAACGTGTTGGCGCCCGAGCCGAGCGCGCCGATCGTCTGCGTGAGCATGACGGCGCTCACGAAGCCGAGCAGTCGCGAGACGATCGTGCCGGAGGCGAGCACGAGGCTCGCGCGGCCGATGCCGCCGGAGCGGTCGTCGGGCAGGTCGCCGGGCGCGCCCGGGCGGGGTTCGTCGGTCACGCCGCCTCCTCCTCGCCGCGCCGGGCGCGGAGCCGGCGGCGGATGTCGCGCGACAGACCGAAGGCGAGCAGCCCGCCCACGAGGATCGCCATGACGACGATCGCCGCGGTCTCCCACCCTGCCTGCAGATTGAGCAGCACGCTCGTCGACTGGCCGACGGGCCGATCGGAGGCATCGATGAGCGACACGGTGATGGGGACCTCGCCGTTCGTGAGCGACTGCACGGGCACGAGCGCGCGCGTCTGCGACTGCGGCTCGACGATCGTCTCGACGCGGCGATCCTCCACGAGCAGGCGACCCGTGGAGCTGTCGACGCGCACGAAGACCCGGATGGCGACGTCGAGCGCGTTCTGCACCGTCACGGGCAGCGACGTGCGGTCGGAGAGCAGCGTGATCGTGCTGCCCTCGACGATCTGCACGCCGGTCCGCAGCTCCTGCGAGGCCTCCACGAAGTGGGTCGCGGCCGCGCCCGCCTCCTCGTCCCACCCGAGCGACAGGGCGGCGAGCAGCTCGAGCCTTCGCTCGTCGGTGATGAGCGCGGGCTCGACGGCCACTTCGGCGAACGCGCGATCGGCGGTCTCGGCGTCGAGCATCCGCCCGACGTCGACGAGCCGCTCCTCGGCGATCGCGGCGTCGACGACGCCGATCTCGGGCCCGGATGCCGCGCTCGCGGTCGCGAGGCCGCCTCCGCGCGCCCACGGCAGCGCCTCGATCGCGCCGAGGAGGTCGAGCAGGCGCAGCGAGTTGCCCAGCCGCTCGCGGCTCAGGGTGATGAAGGGCACGACCGCGGCGTCGGCGGCGCTCGAGGCCGCGATGAGGGCCGAGACCCGCGCGGCGGCGCCCTGCCACTCCTGCTCGGTCGTCGCGGCGACGGCGTCGCGCGCGGCCCGGGAGAGCGCGTCGTCGCTGCGCAGCACCCGCAGGTCGCCGACGCGGGCGACGAGACCCGTGCCGCCGTCGAGATTGTCGCTGCCGATGATCGCGGTGCGCGTGCCCCCCGCGGCGAGCACGCCGAGGGCGCCCGCGGATGCGGTGCCCTCGCGCGGCCACGCGACGTCGTCGATGTCGTGCGGCCAGGCGCTGAGCTCGGCGAGGGTGGGGACGGCGTCCGGGGCGTCGCTCGGGCTCGGAGAGGCGGACGCGGAGGGCGAGGCGTCGGGTGCGTCGGAGGGTGCGGGGTCACCGCCGTCTGCGCCGCCGACCTGGACCACCAGTCCGCCGAGCACGCTCGGGTCGATCGCTCCCCCCGCGCCCTCGACGGGCGGGAGCGGGATGCCCCGGGCGTGGGCGGTCGCGAGCGGGTCGGCGTCGGCCCAGGCGAGCGCGAAGGTGTCGTTCGGCACGAGCGCGAGACGGTCGAGGAAGGCGATCGCCGACTCCGGAGCGGTCGTGCCGAGGATGCGGATCGACGCGATCACGCGCGGGTCGACGCCGATCGCGACGGCGCGGCCCGCGACGGCGTCGAGAGTGCGGACGAGCAGACCGCCCGGCGCGGTGAGCACGGCGAGATCCTCCGCAGGGATGAAGGCGCCGTCGAAGCCCGGAGCCGTGAGCGGCACGGCCGCGGCGACGGTCGCCGTCGGCGGCGTCGTGCCCTCGGGCACCCACACGACGGCCGAGCGAGCCGAGCTGAGCACGCGCCCCTCGCCCGCGATGGCGACCTCGATGACCCGCGGTCCCCAGGCTCCGGCGAAGCCGACCGCGTCGGGCTCGGCGCGCAGCTCGACCGTGGCGCTCGACCCGGGCTCGAGCGCGGGGACGGCGGCCGACGCGACCGCGGTGGGGCGGACATCCGCATCGCTCTCGCCGAACCAGGCGGCGAGCGTCGCGGAGTCGGCGGGCGCGCCGGCCGCGATCGACAGCGACGCCGCGCCCGCGGGGGTCACGGCGGTCGAGAGGTTGGTGGCGACGACGCGCACCTCGAGCGGGGAGTCGGGGTCGACGATGCCCGAGCCGAGCGGCGCGACCGTGAGCTGCAGGCCGGTCATCCCGGCCTCGTGGGTCGTCATCGCGAGCGGACCGGACGCGGCCGTCGCGGTCGCGGAGGGCGCGGCGACGAGGAGGACCAGGAGAGCCGTCAGCAGGGGGCGGAGCAGCGCGCGCACCGGGGACGCGGGCGCGGCAGAACCCCCTCGCTCCCGCTCGGCCGACATGTGCGGAAGTCTAGACTCTGGTGACTATGCAGAGCGTGGCCGAGGCCCTCGACCGGCTGCGGGCACTCGCCGCCGCCGAGCCCCTGGCGACCCTCGCCGCACGATTCGAGGCGGCGGGCCACGAGCTCGCCCTCGTCGGGGGGCCCGTGCGCGACGCCTTCCTCGGTCGTCCGGTCAACGATCTCGACCTCACGACGAGCGCGCGCCCCGACGACATCATCCGCATCGTCGCGCCGGTCGCGAGCGCGCACTGGGACATCGGGCGGGCCTTCGGCACGATCGGCGCCCGCATCGGCACCGAGACGGTCGAGATCACGACGTACCGCTCCGACGCGTACGACCCCGACTCGCGCAAGCCCGAGGTCGCGTTCGGCGACACCCTCGACGGCGACCTCGAGCGGCGCGACTTCACCGTCAACGCGATGGCCCTCCGGCTGCCGTCGCTCACGCTCGTCGACCCGAGCGGCGGGTTCGACGACCTCCTCGGCGGCCGCCTGCGCACCCCGATCTCGCCCGAGCGCTCGTTCAGCGACGACCCGCTGCGCATGCTGCGGGCCGTGCGGTTCGCGGCGCAGCTGGGCCTCGACGTCGACGACGCGACTCTAAGGGCCATCGAGGGGATGCGCGATCGTCTCGGCATCATCTCGGCCGAGCGCGTGCGCGACGAGCTCGTCAAGCTGCTCTCGACCTCCTCCCCGCGCCGCGGTCTCGAGCTGCTCGTCGCGACGGGTCTCGCCGACCTCGTGCTGCCCGAGCTCCCCGCGCTCAGGCTCGAGGTCGACGAGCACGCCCACCACAAGGACGTCTACGAGCACTCGCTCACGGTGCTCGACCAGGCGATCGAGCTCGAGGCCTCGCGCGGTGCGGGGGCGGATGCTCCCGCCGACGTCGTGCTGCGCCTCGCGGCGCTCCTCCACGACATCGGCAAGCCCGCGACGAAGAAGGTCGAGGCGGGCGGCGCCGTGACCTTCCACCACCACGACATCGTCGGGGCGAAGCTCGCGCGCAAGCGGCTCACCGCGCTGCGCTTCGATAAGGAGACGATCGTCGCCGTCAGCCGCCTCATCGAGCTGCACCTGCGCTTCTTCGGCTACAGCGACGCCCCGTGGACGGATTCGGGCGTGCGCCGCTACGTGCGCGATGCGGATGCCCTCCTCGAGCGCCTCCACATCCTCACCCGCGCCGACGTCACGACCCGCAACCGCCGCAAGGCCGCGCGCCTGCGCGGCGCCTACGACGAGCTCGAGGCGCGCATCGCCGCGCTCGCCGAGCAGGAGGAGCTCGCGGCGATCCGCCCGGATCTCGACGGCGAGCAGGTCATGGCGATCCTCGGCGTCCGGCCCGGGCCCGTCGTCGGCGAGGCCTACCGCTTCCTGCTCGAGATGCGGCTCGACGAGGGGCCCCTGGGGGCGGAGGAGGCCGAGCGGCGATTACGGGCCTGGTGGCAGGAGCACGGCGGCGCCTCCTGAACTGGCGCCGGGCATCCGTCATCGACTACGCTGTGCAGGTTGCCCGGAGCCCTGTCTCCAGTGGGCGACTGATGCCATACCCTCCTGCTGCAGATCGTCTGCAGCCGTTCGAGTCCGAAGGAGGTGGGTGAGTCATGCATCAGTACGAAATGATGGTGATCCTCGACCCCGAGATCGACGAGCGCACTGTCGCTCCGAGCCTCGACAAGTTCCTCAACGTCATCCGCAATGACGGTGGGAACATCGAGAACGTCGATATCTGGGGCCGTCGTCGCCTCGCATACGAGATCCAGAAGAAGACCGAGGGCATCTACGCCGTCGTCAACTTCACCGCGAACCCCGCTGCCACGCAGGAGCTCGACCGCCAGCTGAAGCTCAGCGAAGCGGTCATGCGCACCAAGGTGCTGCGTGCCGAGGAGGCCGTCGCTCGCGTCGCCGCCTTCGAGGCGAAGGCTGCGGAGAAGGCCGCGTCCAAGTCCGCTCGCGAGGCCGCCAAGGCCTCCGCGCCCAAGGCCGCGGAGTAGTCGTGGCCGGCGAGACGATCATCACCGTCGTCGGCAACCTGACCGCCGACCCCGAGCTGCGCTACACGCAGAACGGGCTCGCAGTGGCGAACTTCACCATCGCGTCCACCCCCCGCACGTTCGACCGTCAGGCGAACGAGTGGAAGGACGGCGAGGCGCTGTTCCTGCGCGCGAGCGTGTGGCGTGAGTTCGCCGAGCACGTCGCCTCATCGCTGACGAAGGGCTCGCGCGTCATCGCGCAGGGTCGCCTGAAGCAGCGGTCGTACGAGACGAAGGAAGGCGAGAAGCGCACGAGCATCGAGCTCGAGGTCGACGAGATCGGCCCGAGCCTGCGCTACGCCACCGCTCAGGTCACCCGCACGTCGGGCGGCTCGAGCTCCATGGGCGGAGGCCGCGGCGGGAATGCCCAGGTCGCCGACGAGCCGTGGGGCGCCCCGGCGCAGCAGAGCTCCGGCTCCTCCAACGCCGGCGACGTGTGGAACACGCCCGGCTCCTTCTCCGACGACACCCCGTTCTGATCCGGTCTCACGACCGGCAGCTGATTTCGTAAAGGACAACCACTATGGCTGGCAAGAGCAGCGGCGACCGCCGCAAGCCTCGCGGCGGCAAGGGCGCGAAGAACGCCGCCCCCGCGAAGGCGATCAAGGTTGGCATCATCGACTACAAGGATGTCGCCACCCTCCGCAAGTTCATCTCCGAGCGCGGGAAGATCCGCGCTCGCCGAATCACCGGTGTCTCCGTGCAGGAGCAGCGCCTCATCGCCCGCGCCGTCAAGAACGCGCGCGAGATGGCACTGCTTCCGTACGCCGGCGCTGGCCGCTAAGGGGGCCGTGATGTCGAAGCTCATCCTCACGCAGGAGGTCACCGGTCTCGGTGCCCCCGGCGACGTCGTCGAGGTCAAGAACGGGTACGCCCGCAACTACCTCATCCCCCAGGGCTACGCCGTGGCGTGGACCCGCGGTGGCGAGAAGCAGGTGGACCAGATCAAGGCCGCCCGCAGCGCCCGCGAGCACGCCACGATCGAAGAGGCCCAGGACCTCAAGGCGCGCCTCGAAGCTAACCCCGTGAAGCTCGCCGTCAAGGCGGGCGCCGAGGGCCGGCTGTTCGGCTCGGTGAAGACCGCTGACGTGGCCGCGGCCGTCGAGAAGGCCGGCATCGGCTCGATCGACAAGCGGCTCGTCGAGCTCGTCGCGCCGATCAAGTCGGTCGGCACCCACGAGGCGATCCTCAAGCTCCGCGACGGCATCGTCGCGACGATCACCCTCCAGGTGGTCGCCGCGAAGTAGTCGCGAGCGCGCAACGGCAGCGCCCCCGGGGTCTCGATCCCGGGGGCGCTTCGTCGTCCTCGCGGCCGATTCCGGGGCTCTCGGGCGCCGTTCCCTAGTGGGTAGGAGGCCGTCCGCGCAAGAGCTCGAAGGGCTGTTCTGTGCACAGGTGAGCGTTCCGAACGGCAACCCTGAAGTGCCGCTTGAAGCCTGTTTCCCCACACATGGTGTGGAAACGGAAAACCCTGGTCAAACGCCGGTTGTGACGAGAATTCGCTCCGAATGCCACAGGTCTGTCCACAGGCTGTCAACACGGTCACCGGCGTTTCTCGACAGCTCTCCACATCGTTATCCACAGGCCTGCTTGAGGGTGCCGCGACGCCGTCCCTATCGTGATGGCCTATCCCGCCGCGCACGCAGTCACTCGCGTGTCATCGCTCCGCTGTCAGTGGTCGGCGGTACACCTGAAGCACTCAGCGATCCGCTCGCAGATTTTGGAGGCCCTGTGTCCCTCGCGCACATCGGCAGCGCCCTCGACGCTCGAGGCGGCTCCGACAACCGCGGGTCCGATCACCGGGGCTCCGACGGCCGCCACTCCGAGCGCACGCCGCCGCACGACCTGCTCGCCGAGCAGAGCGCGATCGGCGGAATGCTGCTCAGCAAGGACGCCACGGCCGACGTCATCGAGGTCGTGCGGGGCATCGACTTCTACGTCCCGAAGCACGAGGTCATCTTCGAGGCGATCCTCTCGCTGTACTCGCGCGGCGAGCCCACCGACGTCATCGCCGTCACCGACGAGCTCACGAAGGCCGGCGACCTGTCGCGCGCCGGCGGCGCCGACTACCTCCACACCCTCACGGGCATCGTGCCGACCGCCGCGAACGCCGGCTTCTACGCCTCGCTCGTCGCCGAGAAGGCGGTGCTCCGCCGTCTCGTCGACGCCGGAACCCGCATCGTGCAGATGGGCTACGCGAGCGAGGGCGAGGTCACCGACCTCGTCAACAACGCCCAGGCCGAGATCTACGCCGTCGCTGGCGGAACGCAGTCGGAGGACTACGTCCCGCTCACGGAGGCCGTCAACGAGGCGATCGACGAGATCGAGGCCGCCCGCGGCCGCGACGGCTCGATGACGGGCGTGCCCACGGGCTTCGCCGATCTCGACGCGCTCACCAACGGCCTCCACGCCGGCCAGCTCATCCTCATCGCCGCGCGCCCCGCCCTTGGAAAGTCGACCGTCGCCCTCGACTTCGCCCGCGCCGCCGCGATCAAGCACAACCACCCCACCGTCTTCTTCTCGCTCGAGATGGGGCGCAGCGAGATCGCGATGCGCCTGCTCTCGGCCGAGGCCTCCGTTCCCCTGCACGCGATGCGCAAGGGCACGCTCGAGTCGCGCGACTGGACGACCATCGCCTCGACGCGCGGCCGCATCAACGACGCCCCGCTCTACATCGACGACAGCCCCAACATGACGCTCGTCGAGATCCGCGCCAAGTGCCGCCGCCTCAAGCAGACCGTCGGGCTCAAGATGGTCATCATCGACTACCTCCAGCTCATGACGAGCGGCAAGCGCGTCGAGAGCCGCCAGCAGGAGGTCAGCGAGTTCTCGCGGGCGCTCAAGCTCATGGCGAAGGAGCTGCAGGTTCCCGTCGTCGCCCTCTCCCAGCTCAACCGAGGCCCCGAGCAGCGCGCCGACAAGAAGCCGGCCCTGAGCGACCTCCGCGAGTCCGGCTCGCTCGAGCAGGACGCCGACATGGTGATCCTCCTCCACCGCGAGAGCGCCTACGAGAAGGAGAACCCGCGCGCGGGCGAGGCCGACTTCATCGTCGCCAAGCACCGCAACGGCCCGACCGACACGATCACGGTCGGCTTCCACGGGCACTTCTCACGCTTCGCCGACATGCCGCGGGTCTAGCGACCCAAGACTGACCAAATGTCCCCGGAGTCGTCCGAGATTCCTGACCGATTGAAACCAGATCTAATGGTCTGCATCGCTTGAATCGGCTTGATTTTCGTTCGGCTTGTCAGGCCGCGACGCGCGTGTCCTTGCCCGCCCGTACGCTGTAGCCGACATGGATCTCGACGAAGTTGACCGGTTGTGGGAGCGGCATCCGTCATGGCGATTGCTGCGGGCGCGTAATGCGCCGCTAGTCCTCGCATTCCTCGGCGGGAGATTCATCGACGAGAACCGCGGCGCTGTATCTGCCGGCGAGCTCGTCTCATCGCTCGACGACTTCCTCTACGCGGTGCATCGCTCAAACCCGGAGCGCTACCTCGCCGACCCCGCCACATACCTCGATGATTGGGCGGCCCCGGAGGCGGGCTGGCTGAGACGGTTCTACCCTGCGGCGTCCGAAGAAGTGCACTACGAAGCGACACCCGCACTCGAACGTGCCTATTCGTGGGCGCAGAGCTTGCGCAGTCGCGCATTCGTCGGCACCGAGTCGCGATTGCAGACTGCCGTCGAGTTGCTTCGTCAGATCGTGCATGGTTCAGAGACCGACGTAGACCAGCGCATCGCAGAGATCGAGCGCCGCCGAGCAGCGATCGAGGTCGAGCTTGCCGAGGCGCGCGAAGGGCGTTTCGACACGCTCGACGACACAGCGCTGCGCGAGCGGTATCAGCAGTTCGCTACGACAGCTCGAGAGCTGCTAGGCGATTTCCGCGAGGTTGAGGAGAATTTTCGCGTCCTTGACCGATCGGCGCGCGAGAAAATCGCCGGCTGGGAAGGTGGGAAGGGCGAACTGCTGGCCGATCTGGTCTCGAGTCGCACGGACATCACCGCCTCCGATCAGGGCCGCAGCTTCCAGGCCTTCTACGATCTGTTGCTCTCCGAAGAACGCCAGACCGAACTAGCAGATCTACTCGAGGCGGTACAGTCCCTGCCGCAGTTAGCGGTCGACCGGCGACTGCGCGGCGTCCACCATGATTGGGCGGATGCCGCCGAACGCACCCAGCAGACGGTGCGGAACCTCTCTGAGCAGCTGCGCCGGTTCCTCGGAGATCAGGTATGGGTAGAGAACCGGCGCGTACTCGATCTCGTGCGAACTGTGGAGGCGGCCGCTCTCGCAGTGCGCGAGAACCCGCCGCGCGATGTTGGGCTCGTCGTGGACCAACCGGGTCTGCCCATTGCGCTGCCCTTCGAGCGCCCGTTGTACGACCCCCAGCCGGACGTCGCCGTCGACAGCTTGCCCGCCCCTGCCGATCTCGATACTGCGGAGCTTGCGGGCCTGCTCACCCAACGGTTCGTCGACACCGAGCGGCTCGCCGAGAACGTTCGGGCGGTAGTGCCCCTGCGCACCTGGGTCGCGCTTGACGAGATCGTCACGCTGTACCCCATCGAAGAGGGGATCGCGGAGATCCTTGGCTACCTCTCCCTGAATAGTGACAGCATCACCGTGGAGATGACCGACGAGCAGATGGTGATCGACTACACAGATGTCGGAGGCGTGCGCCGCCGTGTCCGGATGAAGAAGGCGCTGGTGACGCGAGCATGAAGACCCCGGACGAACAGTCCGTCGCGAGCGCGATCATCCACCTAATGCGCGACGTCGTCTACCGCGAGATCCCGGCGCACGAGGCGGTGTGGGAGACCTTGCAACGCCATCGCGGGAGCGTCGCCGACCATTTCGCCGCGATCGGCATCGACGTCGTCGTCGACGAGACCGAGGGCTACGCGTACCTGTCGACACGGGAGGCTGAAGATGGCGAAGATCCATTACCGCGTCTTGTCCGCCGACGGACCCTCACATACAACGCCAGCCTCCTCCTCGTGCTGCTGCGACGCCGCATGGTCGAATTCGAGTCGACTGGCGACGACGGCAAGCTCGTGCTCACGCGCGACCAGCTCGTAGAGATGCTGCGTGTGTTCCAGCAGTCTTCGAGCAATGAGGTGCGCACTATCGACCAGGCCGACCGAACCATCGCCCAGGTCGCAGAACTGGGCTTCCTCCGAGAACTCCGCGGCCAGTCGGGCGCATGGGAGGTCCGCCGCATCCTCAAGGCGTACGTCGACGCCCAGACGCTGTCCGATTTTGCCAGCAGGTTGAATGCCTACGCTGGGGCGGACTCCGGCGTCTCGGGCACCGCGGAAAGAGAACCCACGTGACCGACACCCTCTTCTCGGCCCTCGACGCGCCCGCCGTGTCCCATCACCGCACCGGCTACCGTCTGCATTCCGTGGAAGTATTCAACTGGGGAACGTTCGACAAGCACGTATGGAAATTGCGTCTTGATGGTCAAACGTCGTTGCTGACTGGCGACATCGGCAGTGGCAAGTCGACTCTCGTGGATGCCGTGAGCACACTCCTCCTGCCGGCGCACCGCATCTCGTACAACAAAGCCGCCGGCGCCGACATCAAGGAGCGGACGCTTCGCAGCTACGTCGAAGGGCATTACAAGTCCGAGCGAAATGAGGCGACCGGCGCCTCGCGGCCGGTCGGCCTGCGTAACCACCGGTCGTACTCGGTAATCATCGGCGTCTTCGCGAACGATGGACACGGTGAGCAAGTCACCATTGCGCAGGTTTTTCACCAGAAGGATCGCACCGGCCAGCCCGACCGCTTCTTCGTGACCGCGTCGGCCGCGCTGTCCATCGACCCCGACTTCATCGACTTTGGCAGTGATCTGAAAGCGCTGCGCTCGCGACTGCGTGCCGGTGGTGCCGACATCGACAACACGTTCCCGGACTACCACCGGCGGGTCCGCCGACTCCTCGGCATCCGCTCCGAGCAGGCGATGGAGCTGTTCCACCAGACCGTCTCGATGAAATCGGTCGGCAACCTCAATGACTTCGTTCGCGACCACATGCTCGAGCCCGTCGACACCGCACCGAAGGTCAAAGCGATCGTCGACCACTTCGAAAACCTCGTGAAGGCGCATGAGGCCGTTCGCACGGCGACCGATCAGATCGCCGTGCTCGAACCGCTGGTTGCCGCCGCGGATCGGTACGACGCCGCCGCGGGGCGTCACACCGCACTCACCGACCAACGCAGTGCGGTGGTGCCCTACCTCGCCGAGCGGGTGCGAGAACTGCTCACCGGGGAGATCAGCACGCGAGAGGGCGAGGTTGCGGCTCTCGAGTCCCAGCGCGCGGACATCGACCGCCGCCGTGCCGACCTTGTTCCGGCACGCGACCGGCTCAAGCTCGAACGGGCCGGCGTGGGCGGCGACCGGTTGAAGGAGCTGGACATCGAGATCCCCCGAGCCGAGATCGAACGCGACAGCCGAGCCGAACGGCGGCGGAAGTTCGACGCCCTCCTCAAGGACGCGGAGCTCGCGCCGGTGGAGGACGCCGCGGACTTCCTCTCCCGCAGCGAGGAAGCGGCTCTGCTTCGCGGGCGACTCGACGACCGGCGAGGCGAACTAAAGAACCGGCGGGATCCCCTCTTCGAGCAGCGCACCGACCTCCGTCGGGCACGCGCAGGCGCGCAGGAGGAGATCGATCGCCTGCGCGCCGGACGCAGCAACGTCGGCCGCGACCTCGACCGGGTGCGCGGAGAGCTCTGTGCCGCGCTGGATCTCGGCGCCGACGCACTGCCGTTCGCCGGCGAGCTGTTCGACGTCCGCAATGATCACGCGGAGTGGCGCGGAGCCGCCGAACGAGTGCTTCGCGGCTTCGCCTTGTCGCTGCTCGTCCCGCAAGAGCACTACGCGGCCGTGTCGGCGTGGGTCAACGCACACCGGCTCGGCGCGCGTCTGGTGTACCTGCGGGTGCCCGAACGGCGTGTGCGAAGCATCCCGACCACCCGTTCCGGCCGACGACTAATCGACGCAATCGACATCGAGCCGGGAGCGTTCGCGGATCACCTCGCGGCGGAGCTCGCCTCCCGCGCCGATCACGTACTGGCGGTATCGGTTGAACAGCTTCGGCGCGAGGAGCGCGCCGTCACGCGCGAGGGCCTCGTGCGCGATGGTGATCGTCACGAAAAGGATGACCGCCGCAGTGCTTCCGACCCCCGCTCGTGGGTGCTCGGCCGCGCCAGCGAACAGAAGATCGCGGCGCTTACCGAGGAGCGCGACCGCCACGACCTCGAACTGGCGCGTCTCGGCCGGGAGTTCGACTTGTTGGATGCCGAGGCCGACGCTCTCGCGGGCCTCGGTCGGGCGCTGACCGGTCTCGCGCAGTATGGGATGTGGCGCGAGGTTGACACAGCCGAAGCTTCCGCTCAATTCAACGCGTTGGAATCGGAACGCGAACGACTCGTGGCCGGGTCGTCCGCACTCGCAGAAGTCGATCGTCAGCTCGCCGAGATCGACGAGCAGGATTCCCGGCTGCGCGGAGACGCCGATGCCGCGACAGAGCGACTGGGCGCCGCCCGCGCCGCGCTCACCGCGATGCGCGCGCGCGACGACGGCGAGCGGACGGCGATCGAGGCGATGGGGCCGGACGTCCTCGCTCGAGCGCGCGAGCACTATCCTGGCCTCGACGATCGCGTCACCCGCGCCGACGTGCGCACGGTGGAGGACTGCGACCGGCTGCGAACGAGTCTTACCGGCACGTTGACGGCGGCGATCGAGGCGGCGCAGCGGGAGATGAACGGCTACACCACGGGCATCCAGCAACAGATGAGTGAGTTCCTTCGGAACTGGCCCGATCAGCGATCCGAACTCGACGCGAGCGTGCGCGCAATCGCCGGCTTCCGAGAGCTCCACGCGCGCGTGGTGAGGGACGACTTGCCGCGCTACGAGAAGGAGTTCCGTCACCAGCTCAACACCAATGCGGTGCGTGAGCTGGCCCAGTTCAACGCGTGGCTGCGGCGGCAGGCCGATGAGATTCGCGGACGTGTAGACGTCATCAACGAGGCACTCGCAGCGATCGACTACAACCCGGGTCGCATCATCGTGCTCGTCGCCGAGCCGACCGTCAACCAGGAGGTTCGGCAGTTCCGCGCTGACCTGCGTGACGCGACGGCAGACCTTCTTTCGGAAGCCGGACCCGGCGCCGCAGAGGCGCGTTTCGAGCAGATCCGGTCGCTGATCGAGCGGTTCCAGGGCCGTGTCGGTCACGCTGACAGTGACCGCGCGTGGGTGCGGCGCGTCAGCGACGTGCGCAATTGGTTCGCGTTCGCGGCGAGTGAGCAGGATCGGCGCACCGGTGAGGAGTTCGAGCACTACACAGATTCCGATGGCAAGTCCGGCGGACAGAAGGAGAAGCTCGCCTACACGATCCTCGCCGCCTCCCTCGCGTATCAGTTCGGGTTGGAGTGGGGCGTAGAGAAGTCCCGCGACTTCCGATTCGCGGTCATCGACGAGGCATTCGGGCGCGGATCGGATGCATCGACGCGCTACGCCCTCGAACTGTTCGCCAAGCTGGGACTTCAGTTGCTGATCGTGACGCCGCTGCAGAAGGTGCACGTGATCGAGCGCTACGTCAGCGCGATCGGGTTCGTCGACAACCCGACCGGCGCCGCCTCGCGCGTGCAGACGCTCACGATCGAGGAATTCCGCGAGCGACAGCGGAGCCGCGGATGAGCGACCCGTCGCGCTGGACGACGCCAGCCGGGATCGTCGCGGCGGTGCGGCGCCGCTGGGACGACGGATCCCTGCTGCGCGCGTTTGCGACGGGAGACCCGTGTCCGCCGATCGAGGTGCCACTGCGCGGACCGGGCGCCGCCGATCTCGGCGTGCACTATGCCCGTGCGCGGGCGTGGGCGGACGGCATCCGCGCCGCTTCGCATAACGATCGGGCCTATCGGGTGGTGACCGGCCGAATCGGTGGCCGGCTCGCGGGGGCGACCGAAGTGCCGGTACGTGCGGTCGTGGACACGTACGACCGAGCATGGCGGGTTCTCGATACGGCGACGGAGGCGGTGATCTTCAATACCCTCGTCGAGGCTGCGCGAACCGTGCCCGAGGCGCGCGAGTGGGCGCTCCGATCGCCCGTCGCGGCCGTTGCACTCGCAGCCGAGTGGCCGACATTGCTTGCGGCGCTGCAGTGGCTGGGTGAGTACCGAGACTCCGGCCTGTACTTGCGGCAGGTCACCGCGCACGGCGTAGACACGAAGTTCGTCGAGCGCCACCGCAGTGTTCTGGCGGCGATGCTGGGAGTGCCGGTTCGTGGATTTGCCTCGGCGCTCGGGTACGCGACGAGACCAGCGACGGTGCGGCTGAGGTTTGCACCGGGCGTGTTGGCGATGCCGTCGGGGCTCTCCGAGGCGGTCCTGCGCACCGACGAACTGCGCAGGCTCCTCGTGCGCCCGCGGCGTGCTCTGATCGTCGAGAACGAGATCACCTACCTGAGTGTTCCTGTCCCCGACGGCGGCGTAGTGCTGTGGGGCAAGGGGTATGACGTAGACCAGCCCGCCTCGCTGCAGTGGCTGACCGGGATCGATGTGGACTACTGGGGCGATCTGGATACGCACGGATTCGGCATCCTGCATCGCGTGCGCGCATGGCTTCCGCAGGCACGGTCTGTTCTGATGGACCGTGAGACGTTGCTCGCGCACGAAGGCCGCTGGGGCGAAGAGCCTTCCCCGAACACCGGCCGGCTCGTGAACCTAGATGCTGCGGAATCGGCACTGTATGCGGATCTTGTCACCGACCGGTACGGCAGCCGGGTCCGGCTGGAGCAGGAGCGCATCGACTGGGACTGGGCGCTGGCCCGCCTAAAGGCGGGCGGCCCGGCAGCCGGAGGCGATGGAGAACTCGCGTATTGAAGAGCCAGCGCTAGCGTGGACATCTCACCTCGACATTGCCTAGGAAGCCGACGTCGTGGTGGACATCTATTGCGGTCCATACACCGCGCGGTGTTCGCTCGGGCGACGCGCCGTAGGCTGGGGCCTCACACTCGCTCTTTGCCGGAAGGACCCCATGGCGTCGGCCGCCTCCCCCGAATCGCGCGCGCTCGGCCGCGCCGTGCTTCTGCGCGCCGCGCCGCTCCTCGTCGCCGGCCTCGTGATCACCTTCACCGCCGACCACTCCGCGCGCCTGGGTCTTCTCGCCCTCGGCCTCCTGGGTGCCGCGCTCGCCGCGACCCTCGGCTTCCCCGCGCTCGGGCTGCCCCGCGACGAGCCGCTCCGCGGCCTGCACGCGACGCTCGCCGGCCTCGCCCTCGTCACCGGCGCGGTCGCGCTGCTGCGACTCGACGCGGGCCTGCCCTTCCTGCTGGTGATCGCGAGCGGGTGGGCCGTGCTCTCGGGCGCGGTCGAGCTCGTGTGGGGCATCCGCCACCGCACCCGCCACGCGGTCGCGCGCGACGCGATCGTGGTCGGCGGCGCGACGCTCGCCCTCGCCGTCGTGCTCGCGATCGTCGCCGACTCGATCTCGGCCGTCGGGTTCCTCGGCGCCTATGCGATCGTCGTCGGCGTCTTCCTCGTCATCGTCGCGCTCAGCCTCACCTGGGGCGCCTCGCAGAAGGAGCACTCCCCCTCATGACCGAACCCCGCCGCCGCGAGCGCCTGCGCCCCGCCGAGCTCATCGGATTCGCCGGCATCATCGCCCTTTTCGCCGGCGGCACGATCTTCGCCGTCACGCGCGACCTCGCGTTCGCCGCGATCGTGCTCGGCGCGACCTTCGTCATCGACCTCATCGCGATCTCGATGCTCATGCTCGCGATCACGCCGAACAAGCCCATGGACGGCGAGCTGCCGCCCGACACCCCGCACGACTGACGCGTCGCGTCAGCGGATGATGCGCCTCGCCAGCTCGCCCGCGACGCCCACGTAGGTCGCCGGCGTGAGCTCGCGCAGCCGCGCCTTCGCGGCGTCGGAGATGTCGAGGCCGTCGACGAACGCCCGCAGCTCCTCGCCGCCGACGCGATGGCCGCGCGTGAGCTCCTTGAGCATCGCGTACGGGTCCTCGATCGAGCTGCGCCCGGCGGTCACCTCGGCGCGGATGACGGTCTGGATCGCCTCGCCGAGGACCTCCCAGTTGCCGTCGAGATCGCGAGCCAGGGCATCCCGATCGAGATCGATCTCGCCGAGTCCCTTGAGGATGTTGTCGAGGGCGAGCATCGAGTGGCCGAGCCCGACGCCGATGTTGCGCTGCGCCGACGAGTCGGTGAGGTCGCGCTGCAGGCGGCTCGTCACGAGCGTCGCAGCGAGCGAGTCGAGCACGGCGGCCGAGAGCTCGAGATTCGCCTCCGCGTTCTCGAAGCGGATCGGGTTGATCTTGTGCGGCATCGTCGATGAGCCCGTCGCGCCCGGCTGCGGGATCTGCCGGAAGTAGCCCATCGAGATGTACGTCCACACGTCGGTGCAGAGGTTGTGCAGCACGCGGCCGACGTGCGCGACGCGCTGGTAGAGCTGCGCCTGCCAGTCGTGCGACTCGATCTGCGTGGTGAGCGGGTTCCACGTGAGCCCGAGGCCCTCGACGAAGGACTGCGAGGTCGCGACCCAGTCGTGCTCGGGGTCGGCGGCGAGGTGCGCGGAGAACGTGCCGGTCGCGCCCGAGAACTTGCCGAGGTACTCGACCTCCTCGATCGACGCGAGAAGGCGCTCGAGGCGGTGCACCGTGACGGCGAGCTCCTTGCCCATCGTCGTCGGCGTCGCCGGCTGACCGTGGGTGTGCGCGAGCATCGGCTCGTCGGCGAAGGCGAGCGCGCGCTCGCGCAGGGCGTCGACGACCGACCGGGCCCGCGGCATCCACACATCGACGATCGCCGAGCGCACGGTGAGCGCGTACGAGAGGTTGTTGATGTCCTCGCTCGTGCAGGCGAAGTGGGTGAGCTCGGCGATCGAGTCGAGGCCGAGCGCGGCGAGGCGGTCGCGCACGTGGTACTCGACGGCCTTCACGTCGTGGCGGGTGACGGCCTCGCGGCGGGCGAGCGAGTCGATGTCGTCCTGCCCGAACGCGGTGACGAGCTCGCGCAGGCTCGCCTTCTGCTCGTCGGTCAGGCGCGCGGCATCGAACAGCCCGGCGTCGGTGAGGTGGATGAGCCACTCGACCTCGACCTGGATGCGCGCGCGGTTGAGCCCGGCCTCCGAGAGGTGCTCGCCGAGCGCGGCGACCTGGTCGCGGTAGCGGCCGTCGAGCGGGCTGAGGGGCTGGGGGGCGAGACTCATGGGGCTCCCTGTCGGATTCCGGGTTCGAGCTGGCGGAACAGAGCGGTGCAGGCCCGCTCGATCATCCCGAGCACCGTGTCGAACATCGCGGCGTCGGAGTAGTAGGGGTCGGGCACGTCGAGCTGCGCCTCGTTGTGGGCGGGGTCGAACGACATGAGCAGATGCACCTTGCTGCGCGCGTCGTCGTCGGGCGCCCAGGTCTTGAGGATCCGCTCGTGGGTGCGGTCGAAGGCGATGATGAGGTCGAGGTCGGTGAACCAGCGGCTCTCGAACTGGCGGGCGCGGTGCACGTCGCCCTCGTAGCCGCGAGCGCGGAGCGCCGCGAGCGTGCGCGGGTCGCTCGACTCGCCGACGTGCCACTCGCCCGTGCCGGCCGAGCGCACCGAGACCAGGTGCTCCCAGCCGCGCTTGCGGATGAGCTCGTTGAACACGGCCTCAGCCATGGGCGAGCGGCAGATGTTCCCGGTGCAGACGAAGCAGATCCGGAAGACGCCGGGCACGCCGAGGTCCCGGTCGAAGCTCATGCCCCCATCATTCCCCACTTCCCCCTCCTCCACAGCCGTCGAAGCGGCGACGGGATGCCCCGATCGCGCGCGCGGCGCCCGCCCGGTCGACGTCCTGCCGCACCCTGGTGTCCCCCACGAGTCGAAGGAGGGCCCCGTGCCGTCGCCGCACCCCCCGCACCCTGATCCGCTCGCCCAGCAGCACGCCGCGCAGGCGAGCGAGCTGCGCCATCGCGAGCTCGTCGTCATGGCCGTCGCCGAGCAGGTCGAGTCGGTCATGGCGCTCGTGCGCACGACCGCCGACGACGGCCAGTGGCGCGGCCCCGCGGCGCGCGCCTACGCCCGCGCGGTCGAGAACCGCCTCAGCGGGCTCGTCGAGGCGCGGCGCTCGCTCGACACCGCCGGGCAGGCGCTCGCGTGGGCGCGCTCGCAGGCCGAGACCCGCGCGGCGACGGCGGCCGCCAGTGGCTGACGCGCTCCTCATCGGCGGGGGCGGGTCGACGACGGTCGCCTCCGAGCACCTGCTCGAGGCGCTCGAGCGACTGCGGCGCGGCTCGGTGACGTGCGCGACGGCCGCCGGGCGGCTCGATCCGCTCACCGCTCCCCTGCCGGGCGACCGCTGGAACGGCACGGGGGTCGAGCTCGCCGAGGCCGCGACCGCGCTCCGCCGCGAGTCGGAGGCGCTCGAGGCGCTCGGCGGGGCGCTCCGCGTCGCGATCGACGGCTACGGCTGGGCGGAATCCCGCGCCCGATCCTGGCTCGAGGAGGCGATCGCGCCCGTCGCCTCGACGGTCGGCTTCCTCGCCGGCCGGCTCGCGCTGGGCCTGCTCCCCTCCGTCCTGCCCGTGGTCGCGATCGCGGCGGGGGCGTGGATGCTCCTCCCGGCCGCCTCGCGCGAGTCGCTATCGCGCAGCTCGACGGCGGGGGTCGAGCGGCTCGCCGGGTCGCTGTTCGACTCACCCACCACGACCGAGGCGCTGCGCCTGCTCGCGACCTCGGCCGACGACGCCGTCCTCGGTGCGCTCGGCGTGCCCGTATCGCTGCTCGCCGCCTATCGGGGCGCCGGCGGGGGTTCGGTCGCCCACAGCGCGGCGGCCGCGCTCGGCGTCGGGCTGCTCGCGGACGATCGCGGGCGCGCACCCGTCGTCGTCGGGCGCACAGGCGCACCGATTCCGATCGCCGCGCCCGTGGGCGTGGCCGAGCGCGTCGCGCGCATCCCCGACTCGGCGACGCCCGTTCGCGTCGAGCGCTTCGCAGCGCCCGGCGGCGATCGCTTCGAGGTGTACATCGCGGGCACGGCCGGGCAGGCCGCCGATGGGGGGCCGCTCGTCGAGGGCGGCGAGCATCCGTGGGACATGTCGAGCAACATCGCCCTCATCGCCGAGCACGAATCCTCGTCGCTGCAGGCGGTGAGGCAGGCGCTCGCCGACGCCGGCGCGGGCCCCGACTCCTCCGTCGTGTTCACCGGGTACTCGCAGGGCGCCGCGATCGCGACCCTCCTCGCGGAATCGGGCGACTTCGCCACGGCGGGGCTCGTGACCGTCGGCGCGCCGACCGGCGGGATCCCGGTCGTCGGCGGCTATCCGGCGGTGATCGTCGCACACGACGACGACCCGATCACCGCGCTCGGCGGTCCGCAGGAGACGACGAACGCGGTCGTCGTGACCGCGCCGCGCGGGGACGAGCCGTGGGAGGAGGGCGACCCGGTGCTCGGCGGGCACGCGATCGACGCCTACCGCGAGACCGCGGGCCGCGTCGACGCGTCACGGGCCCCGCTCCTGAGCGAGGCGATCGCGCGACTGCCCGGCGACCGCGGCGGTGAGCCGGGCGAAGTGCTCAGCTACGGAGCGCGGCGGCTCAGCGGGCTCAGCGGTTGCGACCCACGATCGGGCGGAGAAGGACTCCGATGAGCCAGCTCAGCAGGCCGAGCACGATCGCACCGAGGACGCCCCACCAGAAGCCGTCGACCGAGAGGCCGAACCCGATGAGGTCGGAGATCCAGGCGACAAGCAGCAGCAGGAGGGCGTTCACGACGAGCGCGATGAGACCGAGCGTGAGCACGTACACGGGGAAGGCGACGATGCGGATGAAGTTGCCGATCACGGCGTTCACGACGCCGAAGATGAGCCCGACGAGGAGGTACGTGAGCACCGTCGCGAGAGTGTCGTCGGGCGCGTACGACTCGACCGAGACGCCCGCGACGATGAGCGTGGTGAGCCAGAGGGCCACCGAGTTGATGAGCAGGCGCACCAGGAATCGCTTCATGAGCCCACTATGCCCCGCACGGCCGCCCCTCGCCAGCAGGAACGGCTCGCTCGCGCCGTATCCTGACAGCGTGACCGACCCTGCGCCGATCGAGCCCGCGCCGACCGTCCGCCTGCGCCCCGAGATCGTCGCGATGCAGCCGTACCGCCAGGGGCGCCCAGCGGCCGCCGACGCGTTCAAGCTCTCGAGCAACGAGAACCCCGCCCCGCCCCATCCCGCCGTCCTCGCCGCCATCGCCGAGGCGGCCGCCACGACCAATCGGTATCCGGATGCCACGGCTCTCGCCGTGCGCGAGCGCCTCGCAGCACGGCACGGCGTGACCCCCGACGAGATCATCGTCGGCGCCGGGTCCGTCAGCATCCTCGCCCAGCTCATCTCGGCGGCGGCGGGTGCGGGCGACGAGGTCGTCCACGCCTGGCGCAGCTTCGAGGCCTACCCCGGGCTCATCACCGTCGCCGGTGCCGTCGGCGTGCCGGTGGCTCTCGACGAGGAGGCCCGGCACGACCTGCCGGCGATGGCCGCGGCCGTCACCGATCGCACGCGCCTCATCATCGTCTGCAGCCCGAACAACCCGACCGGCCCCGCGGTCGGCGCCGACGAGTTCGAGCGCTTCATGGCCGCCGTCCCCGCCGACCTGCTCGTCCTCCTCGACGAGGCGTACGCCGAGTTCGTGCGGGCCGACGGCGCCGTCGACGGCGCGACGCTCGTGCGCCGCTGGCCGAACCTCGTCATCCTTCGCACCTTCTCCAAGGCCTACGGGCTCGCCGGCCTCCGCGTCGGCTACGCGATCGCCGACCGCCCGATCATCGACGCCGCCCGCGCCACCCAGATCCCGCTCTCCGTCACCGGCGCCGCACAGGCGGCCGTCCTCGCCGCCCTCGACCACGAGCACGAGCTGCTCCTCCACGTCGCCGAGATCGCCGACCGTCGCGACGCCGTCGTGACCGCGCTGCGCGAGCAGGGGTGGGCCATCCCGCAGAGCGAGGGCAACTTCGTGTGGCTCGCGACGGGCGAGCGCACGACCGAGGTCGCCGAGCTCCTGGCCGAGGCCGGGATCATCGCACGGGCCTTCCCGCCGGAGGGCATCCGCGTCTCGATCGGCGAAGCCGGATCTGTCGGCACCCTCCTGCGGATCGCGGGCGAGGTTGTCCGCACCCTCTGAGCGGGTGCCCGACCCCGCGCCTAGAGTGGACTCCATGTCGCACACGGCCGAGACCCTGCAGCTCCTCGCGCCCGATGGCCGACTCGTCGAGAACGAGCGCACCGAGCGGTACCGGCCGGTCGTCGACGGCCTCGACGAGAGCCTGCTGCAGAGCTTCCACCGCACCATGAGCGTCGTCCGCGCATTCGACATCGAGGCCGGCAACCTGCAGCGTCAGGGCCAGCTCGCCCTGTGGATCCCGAGCCTCGGCCAGGAGGCCGCGCAGGTCGGCTCCGGCTACGCCGCCCGCCCCCAGGACCACATCTTCCCCGCTTACCGCGAGCACGCCGTCGGTCACATCCGCGGTCTCGACGTCGTGCAGATCATCGCCATGCTCCGCGGCCTCAGCCACGGCGGCTGGGTGCCCGAGGAGGTCGGCAACTTCCACCTCTACACGCTCGTCATCGGCTCGCAGACACTGCACGCGACCGGCTACGCGATGGGCGTGCAGTTCGACGGGCTCGTCGGCACGGACGACGCCGACCGCGACACCGCCGTCATGGTCTACTTCGGCGACGGCGCCACGAGCCAGGGCGACGTCAACGAGGCCTTCGTCTTCGCGCAGAGCTATCAGACGCCGCAGGTGTTCTTCCTGCAGAACAACCACTGGGCGATTTCGGTGCCCGTGAGCGTGCAGTCGCGCACGCCCCTCTTCCACCGCCCCGCCGGGTTCGGGATCCCGAGCGTCCAGATCGACGGCAACGACGTGCTCGCGAGCTACGCCGTCACGCTCGAGAGCCTCGACGCCGCACGCTCCGGCGAGGGCCCGCGCTTCATCGAGGCGCTCACCTACCGCATGGGCGCACACACCACGAGCGACGACCCGACGAAGTACCGCGCCGACGACGAGGTCGAGTCGTGGCGCCGCCGCGACCCGATCGCGCGCTTCGAGACCTACCTGCGCGGCCGCGGCGCGAGCGAGGAGTTCTTCGCCGAGGTCGCGGCCGAGGCCGCCGACTTCGCCGCCGACGCCCGCCGCCGCACCCTCGCGCTCGAGCCGCCCGCGGCCGAGTCGATGTTCGCGCACGTCTACAGCGAGCAGCACCCGGTGATGGATGCCCAGCGCGAGTGGCTGCGCAGCTACGAGGCCGCCTTCGGAGGAGACGCATGACCGACACGCTCGACGCCTCCGCCGCCGTGAGCACGACGACGGGCGCGACCGCGCACGCGACCGGCGGCGACGCGGCCGGCGCGAGCCCGGCATCCCTCATCACGGGCGGCGGCGTGCGCACGATGCCGATGGCGAAGGCGCTCAACGCGGGCCTCGCGGCGGCGCTCGCCGCCGACGAGAAGGTCCTGCTCATGGGGGAGGACATCGGGCCGCTCGGCGGCGTCTTCCGCGTGACCGAGAATCTGCAGCGCGACTTCGGCGCCCGCCGCGTCATCGACACCCCGCTCGCCGAGTCGGGCATCGTCGGCACCGCGATCGGTCTCGCGATGCGCGGCTACCGGCCCGTGTGCGAGATCCAGTTCGACGGCTTCATCTTCCCCGGCTTCGACCAGATCACGACCCAGCTCGCGAAGCTCACCGCCCGGCACGAGGGCTCGCTGCGCATGCCCGTCGTGATCCGCGTGCCCTACGGCGGGCACATCGGCGCCGTCGAGCACCATCAGGAGAGCCCCGAGGCGTACTTCGCCCACACGCCGGGCCTGCGCCTCGTGAGCCCCGCGACGCCGCACGACGCGTACTGGATGATCCAGGAGGCGATCGCGAGCGACGACCCCGTGCTGTTCTTCGAGCCGAAGAGCCGCTACTGGCCCAAGGGCCCCGTCGACCTCGATGCCTCGGGCATCGCGCTCCACGCGAGCCGCATCGTGCGCCGCGGCACCGACGTCACCGTCGTCGGCCACGGCGCGATGGTGAGCATGCTCCTTGACGCGGCGACCCTCGCCGAGGAGGAGGGCACGAGCATCGAGGTCGTCGACCTCCGCTCGCTCAGCCCCATCGACTACGAGCCGCTGCTGGAATCGGTGCGCCGCACCGGCAGGCTCGTCGTCGCGCAGGAGGCACCCGGCGGCGTGAGCGTCGGCAGCGAGATCGCCGCGACCGTCTCCGAGCGCGCGTTCTTCTCGCTCGAGGCGCCCGTCATCCGCGTCTCCGGCTTCGACACGCCCTTCCCGCCCGCGAAGCTCGAGGGCGCCTACCTCCCCGACGTCGACCGCATCCTCGACGGCGTCGACCGCGCTCTGTCGTACTGATCAGCCCAGGAGTCACCATGAGCGTTTCCGAGTTCCCGCTCCCCGACGTCGGCGAGGGCCTGACCGAGGCCGAGATCGTGTCGTGGCGCGTGCAGCCCGGCGAGACGATCACGGTCAACCAGGTGCTGTGCGAGATCGAGACGGCGAAGTCGCTCGTCGAGCTGCCCTCACCGCACGCCGGCGTCGTCGGCGAGCTGCTCGCCGCCGAGGGCGCGACGGTCGAGGTCGGCACCCCGATCGTGCGCGTCCGCGAGGGGGCGGATGCTCCCGCCGGAGCCGCCCCCGCCCCGACCGCCGACGCCGGAGCCGACGCGGCCTCCTCCCACGGCCCCGCGGCCGCCGCAGCGCCGAGCGCGCCCGCGCCCTCGGCCGCGCAGGCCGCCGAGGTCTCCGCCGCCGCGACCGACACCGCCGAGAGCATCGACCACGACGAGAAGCCCGGAGCCGTGCTCGTCGGCTACGGCGCCAAGGGCCACGTGGCATCGCGGCGCCGGCGCGCGGGTTCGGGCGGTGACGCCGGCGGGCGCCACGAGGGCGACGCCGCGACGAGCGCCGTGGCATCCCGCCCCGCCCCCTCGCCCTTCGTGCCCGCCGCCTCGGCCGGGCCCGTCATCGCGAAGCCGCCGATCCGCAAGCTCGCGAAGGATCTCGGCGTCGACCTCCAGACCGTGCAGCCGACCGGGCTCGCGGGCGAGATCACGCGCGACGACGTGATCCGTCAGGCGTCGCAGGCGAGCGTGTTCCGGAACATCCAGACGCCCGAGTGGCCCGAGGTGCGCGAGGAGCGCATCCCGGTCAAGGGCGTGCGGAAGGCGATCGCGCAGGCCATGGTGCGCAGCGCGTTCGCCGCGCCCCACGTCGGCCTCTTCGTCGACGTCGACGCGACCCGCACGATGGAGTTCGTCAAGCGCCTCAAGGCGAGCCCCGACTTCGCGGGCATCAAGGTCTCGCCGATGCTCATCATGGCGAAGGCGATGATCTGGGCCGTGCGCCGCAACCCGATGGTCAACTCGACGTGGACGGACGAGGAGATCATCGTCCACCACTTCGTCAACTTCGGGTTCGCCGCCGCGACGCCGCGCGGGCTCGTCGTGCCGAACGTCAAGAACGCCCAGGCGATGAGCCTGCGCGAGCTCGCCCAGGCGATCGAGCAGCTCACGATCACCGCGCGCGACGGCCGCCTGCAGCCCGCCGACATGGCCGACGGCACGATCACCGTCACGAACATCGGCGTCTTCGGCATGGACACCGGCACGCCCATCCTCAACCCGGGCGAGGTCGCGATCGTCGCGCTCGGCACGATCAAGCAGAAGCCGTGGGTCGTCGACGGCGAGGTGCGTCCGCGCTTCGTGACGACGCTCGGAGCCTCGTTCGATCACCGCGTCGTCGACGGGGATGTCGCGAGCCGCTTCCTCGCGGACGTCGCCTCCGTGATCGAGGAGCCGGCGCTCCTGCTCGACTAGGTCGAGGCGCCGGGTCGGGCCTCCGACGGGCCCGCGGGCTCGCGCGTGG
>JBKHYA010000003.1:47497-65228 GCA_046565745.1 Actinomycetes bacterium | reverse complement strand
ACCCGTCGCGCTCACCGTCTCGGACGGCACCGCGACCGGCGCGGGCACGCTCTCGGTGACCGTGCAGCCGACCGGTCAGACGCCGATCATCGCCGACCCCTTCGTCGTGCTCGCCTACGCCGGGCAGGAGGTGCGGATCGAGCCCCTCACGCATGTGCGCGGCGGCACCGGGCCGATCCGACTGAGCGCGGTCCCCGCCAAGCCCGGGGCGACGATCACGCCGAGCCTCGACCGCGGCGTCGTGCGATTCGTGAGCGAGGAGGTGCGCACGCACTACCTCGAGTACGTCGTCACCGACGGCGAGCAGACCGCGACGGGCGTGATCCGCGTGGAGGTCGCGGCGCCGCCGGCGGCGGGCACCGCGCCGATCGCGATCCCCAAGACCGCCTTCGTCCGCACGCTCAGCAGCGCGACCGTTGCTGTCGCGACGACCGACATCGACCCCGGCGGTGGCGTGCTCGTCGTCACGGGGATCACCGATGTGCCCGCCGCGAGCGGGATCCGCGCCGAGATCCTCGAGCAACGGGACGTCCGCATCACTCTCACCCGGCCGATCGACGGGCCGACCGAGATCGCGTACGTGATCAGCAACGGCGCCGCGCAGGCGACCGGGACGATCACCGTCATCGAGATCCCCGCGCTCGAGCGCATCCAGCCGCCGATCGCCCGCGACGACGCGATCATCGTCCGGGTCGGCGACGCCGTGACCATCCCCGTCCTCGACAACGACGAGCACCCCGACGACGAGCCGATCACGCTCGGCGCCGACCTCCCGCTCGGGCTCGAGGGCGACTCGGGGCTGCTCTTCGTGTCGGGCGACGCGCTGCGGTACCTCGCGCCCGACGCGCCGGGCGAGTTCACCGCCGTCTACGAGGTCCTCGGGCCGCTCGGCCTCGAGCGGGCGCAGGCGACCGTGCGCATCAGCGTGCGCGAGGTCGACGAGTCGACCAACACCCCGCCCGTGCCCCGCACCCTCACCGCGCGCGTCATCGCCGGCGAGACGGTGCGCATCCGGATCCCCGTCGAGGGCATGGACCCGGACGGCGACTCGGTGCAGCTCATCGGCCAGGAGACCGCGCCGGAGAAGGGGACGGTCGTCGAGACCGGTCAGGACTACCTCGAGTACGAGGCGGGCGTCTACAGCTCGGGCACCGACACCTTCCGCTACACCGTCGTCGACGCCATCGGCGCTCGCGCCACGGGCGTCATCCGCGTCGGCATCAGCCAGCGGCTCGAGGGCGCGCGCAATCCCGTGGCCAACGACGACCAGGTCACCGTCCGCACCGGGGTGAGCGTCCTCGTCCCGGTGCTGGAGAACGACACCGACCCCGACGGCTCGCCCCTGCAGGTGGTCGCCGTGGAGTCGACCGACGCCGAGGCCGAGGCCGAAGTCGTCGACGGCCAGTACGTCCGTGTCACCCCGCCTGCGATCGAGGGTCGCTACGGATTCGTCTATGCGATCGAGAACGGGCTGGGCGGGGCATCCCAGGCGTTCGTCTCCGTGGTCGTCCGTGAGGACGCGCCGCTCACGCCGCCCGTAGCCCGCGACACCGTTCTCGAGCTCTCCGACATCCTCGAGGTCGATACCGTCGACGTCGACGTGCTCGCGCGCGTCTTCTTCGCCGAGGGCGAGGTCGAGGATCTCGGGCTCGAGCTCGTCGACGGCTACGAGGGCGGCGCGCGGATCCTCGCGAACGGTCGCGTGCGCGTCGACGTCGCGGAGCGCCGCCAGATCATCCCGTTCGTCGTGCGGCATCCCGTCGATCCCTCGGTGCGCGCGTACGCGTTCATCTGGGTGCCCGGCACCGATGACGCCTTCCCTCAGCTCGACCGTCGCGCGCCGCGCATCCAGGTCGTGAGCGAGGAGACCGTCACGATCGACATCAACGACTACGTGCTCGCGGTCGGCGACGACGGCGTCCGCATCACCGACAGCGCGACCGTGCAGGCGACGAACGCCAACGGGGACGAGCTCGTCGTCGACGACGACACGCTGCGGTTCACCTCCGCCGACCTCTACTTCGGACCCGCCTCGATCTCGTTCCAGGTGACCGACGGCACGAGCGCGCAGGACCCCCAGGGGCGCGTCTCGACGATCGTGCTGCCGATCACGGTGACGCCGCGCGAGAACCAGCCGCCCGTGCTCCTCGGCGCCTCGCTCGAGATGGAGCCGGGGCAGGAGCGCGAGCTCGATCTGCTGCGCATCACGTCGTACCCGTACCCCGACGATCTCGACGAGCTCGCGTTCGCGATCGTCGGCGGGCCGACCTCCGGGCTCACGGCCCGCGTCGACGGGCAGAGCCTGATCATCCGGGTCGACGACGCGGCGGCCAAGGGCACGACGAGCTCCGTGACGCTCTCGGTCCGCGACGACGCGGTCGAGGGCACGGCCGGGCGCATCCAGGTGCTCGTCGTCCCCTCCACCCGCCCGCTCGCGCGGCCGGCGGACGACGTCGCGATCGCGCCGCGCGGCGAGACGACCGTCGTCGACGTCCTCGCCAACGACCTTGCCGGCAATCCGTTCCCCGAGCAGCCGCTGCGGGTCGTCGCGATCCGCGGACTCGATGGCGCGGGAGTGCCCGACGGCGTGGACGTGGCGCCCGCGGACGGCGGTCAGAGCCTGCGCGTCACGGTCGCCGAGGGGGCCGCCCCGGCCGATACGGCCATCCAGTACCAGGTCGCCGACGCGACCGACGACCCCGATCGGTACGTGTGGGCGAGCGTGCGGATCTCCGTGCAGGACGTCCCCGACCCGGTCACCGACGTGCGCGTGCAGGCCTACGGCGATCGCTCGCTCGACATCGCGTGGGCCCCGGGCAGCGCCAACAACGCGCCGATCGAGGGGTTCCGCGCGACCGTCACGCGCGCCGACGACGGATCGGTGTTCGAGACGGTCGACTGCGCGTTCTCGCCGTGCACCGTCCCGACCCCCGGCAACGGCCCCGACAACCGCGTGCGCGTCTCGGTCACCGCGATCAACGCGCAGGGCGAGTCGGAGCCGGCCTCGCTGCCGGACTCGGTGTGGTCGGATCTCGTGCCGCCCGCTCCGCCGATCGTGGGGATCGAGCCGCTCGACCGCGGCCTCCGGATCGGCTGGAGCAAACCCGCGCAGGACGCCGCGGCCTCGCCGATCCGCTCCTACCGCATCGTCGTCGGGCCGGTCGTGCGCCAGCTCACGGTCGGCGGGAGCGACGCCGCGGGCACGGTCTACTGGCTCAACGTCGTCGACGCCTCGCTCGAGAACGGCACGGCGTACGACGTGTCGGTGAGCGCGCGCAACGACTCGTTCGACCCGCTCACGGTCTGGAACAGCTCCTCCGGATCGGGCACCCCCGCCGGCCCGCCCCTGCTCGTGGGCGCTCCCGGTGCGGCAGGGTCGACGACGGGCACGGGAGCGAGCGACCACAGCGTGAGCGTCTCGTGGGCGGGCGTCTTCAGCCAGAACGGCCGCGCGGTGCAGAGCCACTACGTGTGGATCAGCGACTCCGGATCGGCGCCCGCGTGCACCGTCACCGGCGTCGAGGAGGGCGCCCGGTCCCACACGCCGCCGCCCGGCGTCCGCACCGTCGGCGGCGATGCGACCGCCCTCACGATCGACGGCCTGTCTGCCGACGTGCAGTACCGCGTCGTGGTCTACGCGTACAACGGGCAGGGATGCACGGCGAGCGCGGAGGTCCGCGCGACGCCCCGCGCGATCCCGGGAGCCGTGACGAGCATCGTCGCGAGCGCGCCGCAGGCCAACGGCGACGGCCGATGGGATGTCGTGCTGCAGTCGGCCGCGACGAGCTCGGGCGCCGCCGAGCTCGTCCGCTACCGCCTCGTCGTCGACAGCACCGCCGTCGCCGACTCGGCCGTCGTCTCGATGCCGACCGCCCTCACGACCCCCGACGGCGCGCACTACGGCCGCGGACTGCAGCTCCAGGTGCAGGCGTGCGAGCAGAACGAGACCCTCCTGTGCGGCGAGTGGTCCGAGCTGTTCGCGATCGACACGGCCGTCCTCATCGACGCGCGGCCCGTCTTCACCGAGACATCGCCCGCTCCCGCCGAGCGCGAGGTCACGATCGACTGGACCCCCGTCGCCGGCACCGCCTACGACGCCGTCGAGACGCAGTGCCTCGGCGGCGAGGTGATCGCCGAGGACCAGGTCGCGGGCACCTGCACGCTGCGGATGGGCCCGGCCGGCACGCCGCAGCTGAGCATCACGGTGACCGATGCCGGGGTCGCCTACACGAGAACCTACGAGCCGTGAGGCAGGCTGGGAGCCGAACGGGCATCCGTCGACGAGAGGCAGCACCGCAATGACCATGACCCCCGACCAGGCGCGCTGGTTCGCCGACATCGCCGGCCGCATCGTGGCCAACGTCGAGCAGGTCCTCCTCGGCAAGAGCTACGTGATCCGCCTGAGCCTCACGGCGATGCTGAGCGAGGGGCACCTGCTGCTCGAGGATGTTCCGGGCACCGGCAAGACCTCGCTCGCCCGCGCGCTCGCTCAGAGCATCCGCGGCACGACGACGCGCGTGCAGTTCACCCCGGACCTCCTGCCGGGGGACATCACGGGGATCACGGTCTACGACCAGCGCTCGGGCGACTTCTCGTTCCACAAGGGGCCCGTCTTCGCGACGATCGTGCTCGCCGATGAGATCAATCGCGCCTCGCCGAAGACCCAGTCCGCACTCCTCGAGGTCATGGAGGAGGGGCACGTCACGGTCGACGGCGTCGAGCACGACGTCGAGGCGCCGTTCCTCGTCATCGCGACGCAGAACCCGATCGAGCAGGCCGGCACGTACCGTCTGCCGGAGGCGCAGCTCGACCGCTTCCTCATGAAGACCGCGATCGGATACCCGGATCACTCCGCGACCGTCCGCATCCTCGACGGGGCGGGCGGCCCCCGAGCCTCGAAGCTCGAGCCCGTCGTCGGCCTCGACGTCGTCCGCGACCTCATCGGCGCGGCCCGCACGGTGCACGTCGACCCCGTCATCACCGACTACGTCGCCCGGCTCGTCGAGGCGACGCGCTCCCACGAGGACGTCCGGCTCGGCGCGAGCGTTCGCGGCGCCCTCGCTCTCGTCCGCTGCGCGAAGACCTTCGCCGCGGTCGAGGGCCGCCACTACGTGATCCCCGACGACGTCAAGGCGCTCGTCGAGCCGGTCCTCGGCCACCGGCTCATCCTCGACCCCGAGTCCGAGTTCGACGGCGTGACGGCGTCCTCCGTCATGGGCCAGGTCCTCCTCGAGACGCCGCCGCCGAGCGATCGGGTCGCCGTGTGAGCTCCCGCACCGTCGAGCGCTCCCGGCGCACCGCGACACGCGGTCGCACCGAGGAGCGCGCGCACCGCGGCGTCGATGAGAGCACTCTCGCCTCGACCGTGACGACCGCGCGCACGCGCATCGTCGGCACGCGCACGGGCGTGACGGCGGATGCCCTCGTCGCGATCGTCCGCATCGCGCGCGCCGTCGGGGCCGGCCTCGATCGCGCGCGGCGCGCCGCGTCGGCCGTCGTCACCCCGGTGGGCTGGACGCTCACCGCGCTCGCCCCGCTCGCGCTCATCGCCGGGTTCCTCTGGGGCTGGCGCGAGCTCGTCGTCATCGGGGTCGCCTCGGCCGCGCTCGCCCTCGTCGCGCTGCTCTACCTCATCGGCCGCACGCCGCTCGCCGTCGAGCTCGCAACTCCGCCGAGCCGCGTCGCGGTCGGCGACCCGGCGGTCGCGCGGCTCGCGGTCACGAACTCCTCGCGCCGCCGCGCCTTCGGCGTCTCCCTCGACGTGCCGGTGGGGGACGGGATCGTGCCGGTGGCCCTGCCCGGCCTCGCGCACGGCGCCCGGGTCGACCGCGACATCCCGGTGCCGACGACGCGGCGGGGCCGGCTCGTGCTCGGCCCCGTGCGCACGGTGCGCGCCGACCCCATCGGCCTCGTGCGCCGCGAGGTGCAGTTCACCGAGCCCGTCGAGATCATCGTCCACCCGCGCACGATCGACATCCCGTCGACCTCGAGCGGCCTCGTGCGCGACCTCGAGGGCCAGCCCACGCGCGACATCACGCCGAGCGACCTCGCCTTCCACGCGCTGCGCGAGTACACGCCGGGCGACGACCGCCGGCACATCCACTGGAAGTCGACGGCGAAGACGGGCACGTTCATGGTGCGCCAGTTCGAGGAGACCCGGCGCAGCCACCTCGTCGTCGCCCTGAGCATCGCGAGCATCGATTTCGCCTCCGACGCCGAGTTCGAGCTCGCGGTGAGCGTCGCGGGCAGCCTCGGCGCGCGCGCGATCCGCGACGCGCGCGAGGTGTCGGTCGTCGTCTCGGCGCTCACGCCGGAGTTCGCCAAGCGCACGGTCGTCGCGACGCGCGACCTGTCGACGATCGCGCCAGGCCGCTTGCTCGACGACCTCGCGCTCGTCGAGCTGAGCCCGTCGGCGCTCGGCGTCGTCGACGTGAGCCGGCTCGCCGGCGGCGGAGCGCGCGGCGTCTCGGTCGCGTTCCTCGTCATCGGGTCGAGCGTGCGGCCGTCACGTCTGCGCACGGCGGCCGCGGCGTTCCCGCCCTCCGTCGAGGTCGTCGCGATCCAGTGCGACCCCGAGCACGTGCCGGGCCGCCGCCGCCTCAGCGGCCTGAGCGTCATCACGATCGGCTCGCTCTCCGACCTGCGCCGCGCGATGCGGGGGGCCGAGCAGTGGTGACCCGACCCGTGCGCGGTCAGGGCCCGGCGCGCCCCGGCGGGCTCCGCGCCCCCCGACCGCGCGCGACGCCGAAGGCTCCGCCGCCGCGACCGGCGGTGCTCGCCTCGGCGCTCGTGTTCACCGTCCTCGCCTGGGCGCTCGTCGCCTTAGCGCTGTGGCCCGTGTACCGCGCGGCGCCGTTCATCCTCCTCGCCGTCGTCGCGATCACGGCGGGCGCGGCGATCGCGACGGCCGGCGCCCTCCTGCGCTGGCCCGCGTGGGGCGGAATCCTCGCCTCGGTCGCCGTGCTGACGATCGTCGGCGTGCCGCTCGCGGTGCCCGGCCGCACCGTCTACGGGATCCTCCCCGAGCCCGCCGGCCTGCTCGAGCTCGCCTCGGGCATCGTGCTCGGCTGGCGGCAGCTGCTGACGATCGATCTGCCGGTCGGCTCGTACCAGGCGCTTCTCGTCCCGGCGCTCGTGCTCCTGTACGTCGGCCCGCTCCTCACGGCCTCGATCGCTCTGCGCACGCGCCGCCCCGCTCTCGCGGCCGCGGTCCCCGCCCTCGGGTTCGTCCTCGCGATCGCTCTCGGTCGCGAGGACCGCGCGCTCCCGCTCGGCACGGCCGTCGCGCTCGGCCTCGTCCTCATGCTCTGGATCGCGGTGCTCCGCCGGCACCGCCGCACCGATTCCCTGCGCGCGGGCGGCGCCGAGAACCCGCTGGATGCCCGCGGCGCCGTCGTGCGCTCGTTCGCGTCCGCGACGGCGCTGCTCCTCATCGCCGGCGGCGCCGGCGTCGCGGCCGCCGTGGCGACCGAGCCGCCGGCCGACCGGGTCGTTCTGCGCTCGCTCGTCGAGAGGCCCTTCGATCCGCGCGACCTGCCCAGCCCCCTCGCGGCGTACCGCGTCGCGTTCGAGCCCGACCGGGCATCCTCGATCGCCCTGCGCGTGTCGGGCGCGCCCGAGGGGGCGCGCGTGCGCGTGGCGACCCTCGACAGCTACGACGGCGTCGTCTTCGCCGTCGGGAGCGACGAGGTCGAGGCGGCCTCCGGGCGCTTCGTGCGGATCCCCACCGAGCGCGAGGTCGAGTCGCCCGGCGAGCGCGCGACGATCGAGATCGAGCTCGTCGAGAGCACGGGCAGCTGGCTCCCGACGGTCGGCGAGTTCCGCGGCGCCCGATTCGCCGGCGACGACGCCGCCGACCTGCGCGACCTCGTGCGGCTGAATGCGACGACGGGCACGGCGGCGCTCATCGGCGGCACGAAGGCGGGGACGACGTACCGGCTCGACGTCGTCGTCGCGGAGGAGCCGACGCTCCGCCTCGCGGAGAGCGCGCCGGGCGGAACGGCGGTGCCCGGCATCGCGGCGGTCTCGGAGGAGGTGCGCTCGTGGCTCGACGGCGTCACGGCGGGCGTCGAGGGCGCTGGGCCACGACTGGAGGCCGCGCTCGAGGCGATCCGCGATCAGGGCTACATCTCGCACGGCGTCGATCCGGATGAGCCGGCGAGCCGCTCGGGGCACTCCCTCGACCGCATCGGCGAGCTCGTGACCCGCCGGCCCATGGTCGGCGACGCCGAGCAGTACGCCGTTCTCGCCGCACTCGTCGCGCGCGAGCTCGGGTTCCCCTCGCGGGTCGTCCTCGGGTACGGGCCGCTCGCGGGCGGCGACGAGTCATCGCGCTCGGACGACCTGACGGCGTGGATCGAGGTCGACGTCGCGGGGGAGGGCTGGGTGCCGGTCGACGTGATGCCGCCGGAGCGGGACATCCCGCCCGCCGAGCCGCAGGAGCCCGTGCCGGTGTCGCGACCCCAGAACGCCGTTCAGCCTCCCGCGGAGGTGCCTCCCGTTGCCGACGAGCAGGCGCCTCCCGAGATCGAGCCGGGGGAGCGCCCGGATGAGGACCCGCTCCTCGCCCTCCTGCTCGCCATCGCGCGCATCGTCGGCGTCATCCTGCTCGTCGCCGCGCTCGTGGCGGCGCCGTTCGTGGGCGTCGTGGCCGCGAAGGCGGGGCGTCGTCGACGGAGGCGCCGCGCTGCCGACCCGACGCTGCGCATCCTCGGCGGATGGCGCGAGCTCACCGACGCCGCGGCCGACCATGGGCTCGCGATCCCCGTCGGCGCGACGCGCCGCGAGGTCGCCGGGATCATCGGGCAGCCGCAGGCCGGGGTTCTCGCTCGCGTCGCCGATCGCGTGGACTACGCTCCCGAGCCCCCGCAGCCCGGCGAGGCCGACCGCGTCTGGACGGCCGTCGACGCCGTCCGCGCGGGGCTCGACGCGGGGCGCCGCCGCCGCGACCGGTGGCGCGCCGCGCTCTCGGTGCGCTCGCTGCGCCGGTATCCTGGCCGCTCGAGGACCGAGCCGGGGAGGCGAACGCCGTGATCTGCCAGCACTGCGGGGCGACCCTCCCGCCCATCGCGATGTTCTGCGGCGAGTGCGGCCGATCGGTGGCTGCCCGGGGCCCCGTCGTGCCGCCGGTGACGCTGAGCTCGGCGGCGATGCCGTTCTCCGCGAGCGAGCCGCTCTCCATCACCCCGGCGACGCCCCCGGAGCCCGAGGACCCGCCGCTCGCGCAGCCCGCAGCGCCCGTCGTCCCGCCCGCCGCCGGCCCTGCCGACGAGCCGCGAATGGACGCGGCTCTCCGGCCCGCACCCGGGGGATGCCCGCGGTGCGGCACGCCTCCCGAGCCCGGCGACGTCTACTGCGGCACGTGCGGCGAGCCCCTCCTGAGCGCCCGTCCTCCGGCGGAGGAGACCATCGCGAGCCCGCCGTCGGCGATCACGCCGGCGTCGACCCCCGTGCCCGCCTCTGCCCCTGCTCCTGCGCCGATCTCGGCGCCCGCCGCGCCCCCTGCCCCGGCGTCCGCCCCTGCCCCGGCGGCAGCCTCCGCCCCGGCCGTGGCTCCCGCGCCGCCTCCCGCGGTCGCCGTCTCCTCGCCCGCCGAGTCCTCGCTCGAGCCCGACACCGAGAACACGCGGCTCGTCCCGCGCGGCTCGACGGGCGCGCGCTTCGTGCTGCAGTTCTCCACGGGTGAGAGCTACACCGTGCTCGGCTCGGGCATCATCGGCCGCAACCCCAGTCCCGAGCCCGGTGAGGCCGTCGACCACATCGTCACGATCGTCGATCCCGGTCGCTCGGTCTCGAAGTCGCACCTCGAGTTCGGCCAGGACAACGGCGTCTTCTGGGTGAGCGACCGGCACTCCGGGAACGGTTCGATCATCCGCGAACCCGGCTCCGAGCCGCGGTACTGCGAGCCCGGTCGCCGCTATCGGGTCGTCCGCGGAACGCGCATCGACATCGGCGAGCAGTTCGTCGTCGTGAGCTGATCCGGCGGCCGCTCCTCCCCAGGCGATCCTGACGCCCCTCGGCGCACGAGATCCGCCGCGCTCGGCTCAGCGGCGACCCGCCCGCGATTGACTGCCGCGCATGACCGCGCTCGTCATGCCGCCGCTGCCCGCACCTCCCTCGCCCCCGCCGCGCACCCCGTTCCCCGTCATCGCCGTGATCGCCCCTGCGATCGGCGCCGTCGTGATCCTCCTGATCACGGGCTCGGTCTTCGTCCTGGTCTTCGCCGCGCTGAGCCCGCTCATCGCGATCGCGACGGCGCTGGATGCCCGTCGCACCGCCCGCCGCCACATCCGCGACGAGGCGGCACGCTTCGAACGCGATTGCAGCGCGTGGCTCGCCCGAGTGCCCGAGCTGCACGCCCTCGAGCGGGCGCGAGCCGACGCCGCGCACCCGCCCCTGCACGAGCGACTGCGCTCGCGCGATCCGGAGGATCAGGCCGCCGCCCCGGTCCGGATCGGCGTCGCGCCCGCCCCGAGCGCGATCGCCCCCGAGCGCGCCGCCGCTCTCGCCGACGGCCCCGCGGCCCGGCGGCTCTCCGAGCTCACCGCCGCGGCCGCGACCAACCCGGCGATGCCCGTGCTCGTGCCCGCCGGGCCGATCCGGATCATCGGGCGCGGCAGGGTCGCCGACGCGATCGCCCGGCTCGTCGCGCTCCACCCCGGGTGCGTCATGGAGCGCGTCGTCGCGGCATCGTCGCTCCCGTCAGCGTCGCCCCCTTCAGCGTCGCCCCCGTCAGCGGCGCTCTCGGCGGTCGCTCCGGTGGAGCTCGTCGTCGAGACCCCCACAACGGCACGGCTCCGCCTCCCCGATGGTCGCGAGACCCTCATCCGCCCGGAGGCGGCGACCCGACGCGAGCACGATGCCCTCATCCGTCGCCGGGCTCCCGCCGAGGCGCCTCTTCCGGATTCCCTGCCGTGGGCGGCTCTCCCGCCCGCCGCCGGGCGCTCGGGCGCCGCTCCCGGCCCGATCGGCGTCGACGCGGACGGCGTCGTCGAGCTCGATCTGCTCGGTGAGGCCCCGCACGCGCTCGTCGGCGGCACGACCGGCAGCGGCAAGAGCGAGCTCCTGCGCACGGTCGCCCTCGCCTGGGCGGCGAGCGGCCCTCCCGGCGAGCGCTCCATCCTCCTCGTCGACTTCAAGGGCGGGTCGGCGTTCGCCGAGCTCTCGGCGCTGCCGCACGTGGTCGGGCTCCTCACCGACCTCGACGCCCCGAGCGCCGAGCGCGCGCTGCGCAGCCTCCGCGCCGAGATCCGGAGACGCGAGCGCGCGCTCCTCGCTCACGGAGCGCGCGATGTCGCCGACCTCCCCGCGGGGGCGCTCGCGCGCCTGCTCATCCTCGTGGACGAGTACGCGGTGCTCGTCGAGAGCTTCCCCGACCTCCAGTCGCTCGTCGCCGACCTCGCCGCTCGCGGGCGATCGCTCGGCATCCACCTCGTGCTCTGCACTCAGCGGCCCGGCGGCATCGTGCGCGACGCCGTCGCGGCCAACTGCGGCGTCCGTCTCGCCTTCCGCATGGCGAGCGCCTCGGATGCCTCCGGGCTTCTCCCCGTCGCGCCACCGCCCGACGGCTCGCCGGCCGGCCGCGCGGTGCTCGCCGCATCGGGGCGATCGCGCGCGATCCACGTCGCGACGATCGCCGTCGATGACATCGCCGCGGTCGGCGCCCGGTGGCGCTCCGCGGCCCCGGCGACGCGCCCGTGGCTCCCGCCGCTTCCGGTCAGGGTCTCCCGACCGGCGGCTCTCGAGCTCGAGCCCGAGGGCGATGCCGAGAGCGATTCCGCCGCGGGGGCCCCGGATGACGCGCCCGCGCTCGACCCGTGGGCCCCCGAGGCTCGAGGGGATGCCGCGATCGCCTCGTCCGCCCGCCCGCGGCTCCTGCTGGGCGCGGTCGACGACCCCGACCGCCAGCGTCGCGCGCGCGGCGAGTGGGTGCCGCACCGCGACGGCGCGCTCCTCGTCGTCGGCGCGCGGGGCAGCGGAACGACCGACGCGCTCGCGGTCATCGCGGAGAGCGCCGGCGCAACCGGGTGCGACGCCGTCGTGCTTCCCGATTCGCCCGCCGATGTCCTCGGCGTCCTCGGCGAGCTCCGCGACGAGCTCGACGGAGCCCCGCCGCGCTCGAGCGGGCGGGGTGCGCATCGGGACGAGCGGGCGCTCGGCCCGACGGGCGCGCGGCCGCTCATCGTCATCGTCCCAGGGGTCGACGCGCTCGTGGCAGAGGCGGGTGATCGGGCGCTCGACCTCCTCGACGCGCTCGACGCGCTCGATCGGCGCCTGCGGCGACGCGGCGGCTCCCTTGCGGCGAGCTGCTCGTCCGTGCTGCGATCGCGCTCGGGGATCGTCGGCCGCTTCGACTCCGTGCTGCTCCTGCGCGCCGCATCGCCCGATGATCATCGCGCGGCCGGCGGAGCACCGGGCGAATTCGATGCTGCGGCGCCCCCGGGGCGAGGTCGCTGGCGGGGGCGGGCGATTCAGCTGCTCGCGCCGGAGTCGCGCTCGCTCACCCCGCGGTCGCCGCGCATCCCGGCGTGGGAGCCGCCGCTCGGCGTTCCCGCCGCCGTCGTCTCCGCCCGACCCGCGCTCGCGGCAGAACGCCTGCGGCGCGCCGGAGTCGACGTCGCGACCGACCCGACGGCGATCGTCGGCACCGGTGCGAGCGGCGCACCGCGCGTGGCCGTGGCCGACGCCGAGTCCTGGCAGTCCGCGTGGGCCGCGCTCGCGCTCGCTCGACGCGAAGGCGTGATCGTGCTCGCCGACGCGAGCGAGAGCGACGCGCGCGCGGTCCTCGGCGCGCGGGCGAGCATCCCCTTGCGCGATGAGGGCGCGCTCGACGAGATCATCGTCGTCGACGCCCGAGGGGCGAGGCGCGCGCGCTGGCCGGCGCTGCTCGCCGGTGCGCGTGAGAGCGGCCGCGACGACGAGGCCTGAGGCCGGGACGAGCCGGAGCGCGCGGGAGCCGCCTGATCAGCCGATGGCGCTCGCGAGCTCGACCGACGGCAGGCCGTGGGCCGCGCCGACGGGCTCGTTCGTCACGCTGCCGTCGTGGGTGTTGAGGCCCAGGGCGAGAGCCGGGTCCGCGCGCAGGGCGTCGCGCCAGCCGCGGTTCGCGATCGCGCGCACGTACGGCATGGTCGCGTTCGTGAGCGCGTGGGTCGAGGTCGACGGCACCGCGCCCGGCATGTTCGCCACGCAGTAGAAGATGCTGTCGTGCACCGCGAAGGTCGGCTCGGCGTGGGTCGTCGGGCGCGAGTCGGCGAAGCAGCCGCCCTGGTCCACCGCGATGTCGACGAGAACGCTGCCCGGCTTCATGCGCGACACGAGCTCGTTGCTCACGAGCTTCGGAGCCTTCGCTCCCGGGATCAGCACCGAGCCGATGAGCATGTCCGCCCGGACGGCCGCGCGCTCGATCTCGTAGCCGTTCGAGGCGATCGTCTGGATGCGCCCGGCGTAGAGGGCGTCGAGCTCGCGCAGGCGCTGGATGTTCGTGTCGAGCACGGTGACGCGCGCCCCGAGACCGACGGCCATCGCGACGGCGTTCGTGCCCGCGACTCCGCCGCCGAGGACGACGACGTCGGCGGGGTGGGTGCCGGGCACGCCGGGGACGAGCAGGCCCGGCCCGCCGTTCGGACGCATCATCGCGTTCGCGCCGACGATCGGCGCGAGTCGCCCGGCGACCTCGCTCATGGGCGCGAGGAGGGGGAGTGCCCGCGACGGGAGCTGGACGGTCTCGTAGGCGATCGCCGTGACCCGGGAGTCGAGAAGGGCCTGCGTGAGTTCCTTCTCGGCGGCGAGGTGCAGGTAGGTGAACATGACCAGGCCGGGGCGGAAGTGCGCGTACTCCGACGCGATCGGCTCCTTGACCTTCAGCAGGAGCTCGGCCTCGCCCCAGACGGCGCCGGCATCATCGACGATGCGCGCGCCCTGGGCGGCGTAGTCGTCGTCGGTGATGGACGAGCCGAGTCCGGCACCCGCCTGCACGATGACCTCGTGCCCGTTGGCGACGAGATCGTGCACCCCGGCCGGCGTGATCGCGACCCGGTACTCGTTGTTCTTGACCTCCGCGGGAACCGCGATTCTCATGTTGTCTCTCCTGTGTCGGCGCGCGTCAACCCGGGAGCCATCGCCACGGTGCGCTGCGGCATCAGCGTAGCGTCCCGGGGCAATGGAATCCGCACCTTTTTTCGCCCGGATGTGCTGATTTCGTGAAGATTGTGTTTCAGAATGGATGAATCGGGCCGCACATGGTGCGATGGTTCGAGCGGTGTGCCAGTATCGACCCACCGTCACAGCACCCGAGTACACCGTCGTACCTGATTCGCCTAAGGAGCAGCGCCATGCACCGTCCGCTTCCCGAAGACCCGATGATCCGCAGCCTGATCGCTCAGGCCAAGCGAGCGCAGATCAGCCGCCGCGCGATGCTCGCCGGCACGGGCGCCGGCGCCACCGCCCTCGCCCTCGCCGCGTGCACCACGGGCTCCGAGGAGCTCTCGCCCGCCGAGGACGTCTCCGAGAGCGACAAGACGCTGAACTGGGCGAACTGGCCCTTCTACATCGACGAGGACGACGACGGCAACTACCCGACGCTCGAGCGCTTCCAGGAGGAGTCCGGCATCGAGGTCAACTACCTCATCGACGTCGACGACAACAACTCCTACTTCGCGAAGGTCCGCGACCAGCTCGCCCTCGGCCAGGACATCGGCGCCGACACCGTCTGCCTCACCGACTGGATGGTCAACCGCTGGATCCAGCTCGGCTACACCCAGGAGCTCAACAAGGACAACATCCCGAACGCGTCGAACCTCGTCGCGAGCCTGCAGGACCCGGCCTTCGACCCCGGTCGCGTGCACTCGCTGCCCTGGCAGGGCGGCTTCGCGGGCATCGCGTACAACGTCGAGGAGACCGGCGAGGTCCGCTCGGTGAGCGATCTGTGGCGCCCCGACCTGTCGGGCCGCGTCGGCGTGCTCTCCGAGATGCGCGACACGATCGGCGTCATCATGCTCGAGAACGGCGTCGACATCTCGGGCGACTTCAGCGCGGATGAGTTCAACGCCGCTCTCGACATCTTCCGCGAGCAGGTCGAGTCCGGTCAGATCCGCAACGTCCGCGGCAACGCGTACACGGAGGACCTCGTCAACGGCGACACCCTCGCGGCGATCGGCTGGTCGGGCGACATCACGCTGCTCAACTTCGAGGCCGGCTACGAGAAGTGGAAGTTCGTCCTCCCCGAGGGCGGCGCCACGCTGTGGAACGACAACTTCCTCATCCCGATCGGCTCCCCGCGCAAGACCAACGCCGAGACGCTCATCAACTACTACTACGAGCCCGAGGTCGCCGCCGAGGTCGCGGCGTGGGTGAACTACATCACCCCCGTCGAGGGCGCCTACGAGGCCGCCATCGCGATCGACCCCGAGCTCGCCGAGAACCAGCTCATCTTCCCCAACGCCGACACCCTGGCGCAGGCGAAGATCTTCCGCGGGCTCACCGCCCAGGAGGAGAACGAGTTCCAGTCGGCGTTCCAGAGCATCCTGCTCGGCTCGTAGTCCCGACTCCACCCCTCACCCGAAGGAGCACCACCGAGGTGTCCACGAGCGCTGTCCCGCAGTCGGGCTTCGCCGAAGCGGGTGCCGACCTCGAACTGGTCGGCATCACGAAGCGGTTCCCCGGCTTCACCGCCATCGAGGATCTGGATCTGCGCATCCCCGCAGGGTCGTTCTTCGCGCTGCTCGGCCCGTCCGGCTGCGGCAAGACGACGACCCTGCGGCTCATCGCCGGTCTGGAGGAGCCCACCGCGGGCCGCATCCTCATCGGCGGGAAGGACGTCACGGCGACGAAGGCGTTCCAGCGCCCGGTCAACACGGTGTTCCAGAGCTACGCGCTGTTCCCGCACATGACGATCCTCGAGAACGTCGCGTTCGGCCTGAAGAGACGCAAGATGGCGAACGCGGATGCTCTGGCTCACGAGGCGCTGCGTCTCGTGGAGCTCGATCACGTGTCGTCCCGCAAGCCCTCCCAGCTCTCGGGCGGGCAGCAGCAGCGCGTGGCGCTCGCCCGCGCGATCGTGAATCGTCCCGCACTGCTTCTCCTCGACGAGCCGCTCGGCGCCCTCGATCTGAAGCTGCGCCGCCAGATGCAGATCGAGCTCAAGGACATCCAGGACACCGTCGGCCTGACCTTCCTCCACGTGACCCACGACCAGGAGGAGGCCATGACCATGGCCGACACGGTCGCGGTCATGAACAAGGGAGTCATCGAGCAGATGGGCGCGCCGCAGGAGCTGTACGAGCTGCCGCACACGGCGTTCGTCGCGACGTTCCTCGGCCAGTCGAACCTCATGTCGGGCTCCGTCATCAGCGCGAGCGGCGCGTCGATGGTCGTCGACGTCGCGGGCAACCGCGTCGAGGTTCCGCGCGAGAGGGCTCAGCGGCACTCGGGCGGGGTCACGATCGGCGTCCGGCCCGAGAAGGTCACGCTGCACGGCACCGAGCCGACGCGCGAGTCCGGCCGCAACCTCGTCGGCCCCGGCCGCATCACCGATGTCTCCTTCAGCGGCGTGAGCACGCAGTACGAGGTGACGTCGCCGGTCTTCGGGGTCTTCACCGTCTTCGCTCAGAACACGAGCATCTCGCGCATGCACCACGACGGCGACGAGGTCTGGATGAGCTGGGACGTCGGGCACACGTTCGGCCTCGCCGACGACCCCTCGACCGTCCCCGCTCTGCGGTTCGACGACGACACCGATACGAGCATGATCGCGACCCAGCGTCGCGAGCAGCTCGAGGCGGAGCTGGAGGGGGCCTGACCCATGGCCTTCGGCGCCTTCGCGACCTCCACGGCGGTCGCTGAGCCGGCAGCCCGCAGGAAGAGCCCGATCGCTCTCCTGCTCCTGCTGCCCGGGCTCCTCTACCTCGGTCTCTTCTTCCTCGTCCCGCTGTTCTCGCTCGTCATCACGAGCCTGCAGCAGCCGGACCCGGTCGTCTTCGGCCAGTTCGAGAACGCCTTCCGGTGGGAGAACTACGTCACCGTCCTCCAGCAGTACTGGCCGCAGACCGTGCGCGCGTTCGGCTACGCGGCTCTCGCCACGCTCTTCGCGCTCCTCATCGGGTTCCCGCTCGCGTACTTCATCGGCATCACGCTGCGCCGCTGGCCGCTCCTGCAGGCGCTCGCGCTCGTGCTCGTCATCGCGCCGTTCTTCATCTCCTTCCTCCTGCGCACGATCGCCTGGAAGCAGCTCTTCTCGGACGAGGGCCCGATCGTCGGGTTCCTCCAGGCGCTCGCGATCCTTCCGGGGGATGCCGCGATCACGGGATCGGCGTTCGCCGTCGTGTTCGGACTCACGTACAACTTCATCCCGTTCATGACGCTCCCGATCTACACCTCGCTCGAGCGGCTCGATCTGCGCTACGTGGAGGCCGGAGGCGACCTGTACGCGAGCCCGCGCTCGACGTTCTTCCGCGTCACCCTGCCCCTCGCGGCGCCCGGCATCATGTCGGGGACTCTGCTGACGTTCATCCCCGCCGCGGGCGACTACGTCAACGCGAGTCGCGAGTTCCTCGGCTCGACCGACACGGCGATGATCGGCAACGTCATCGAGGCGAACTTCCTCGTGCTGCAGAACTTCCCCGCGGCGGCGGCGCTCTCGCTCGTGCTCATGGCCGCGATCCTGATCCTCGTGAGCGCCTACGTGAAGCGCAGCGGAACGGAGGACCTGCTGTGAGAGGCTTCGGCAAGTACG
>JBKHYA010000003.1:0-47487 GCA_046565745.1 Actinomycetes bacterium | reverse complement strand
TCATGGGGGCGATCCTCCTGCTCGTCGCGTTGTACATCCGCAGGGCCGGCACGAAGGACCTGGTATGAGACGGGCGCTGCGGTTCGGGGTCGGCACCTGGGGGCTGGCCGTTTACGCGATTCTCGGGTTCGTGCTGCTGCTCACCCCGATCGTCTACACGATCGCCTACTCGTTCAACGACTCGCTGAAGTCCAACATCGTCTGGCGCGGCTTCACCCTCGACAACTGGCTCAACGTCTGCTCGGCCCAGGGCGTCTGCCAGGCGTTCGGCAACAGCATCCTCATCGGCGTGGTCGCGACCGTGCTCGCGACCACGCTCGGCACGATGATCGCGATCGCGCTCGTCCGCTACCGGTTCCGCTTCCGCTCGGCGACGACGCTCCTGCTGTTCCTGCCGATGGCGACCCCGGAGGTCGTCCTCGGCGCGGGTCTCGCCGCGCAGTTCCTGCAGGCGGGCGTCGGCAAGGGCATCGGCACGATCATCCTCGCCCACACGATGTTCTGCATCAGCTTCGTCGTCGTGACGGTGCGCGCGCGCGTCGCGAGCCTCGATCCGGCGCTCGAGGAGGCGGGTCGCGATCTCTACGCCTCCCCGCGCGAGGTGTTCTGGCGCATCACGTTCCCGCTGCTGCTGCCCGGCATCACCGCGGCCGCGCTGCTGTCGTTCGCGCTGAGCTTCGACGACTTCATCATCACGAACTTCAACCGCGGCGCCGACGTCACCTTCCCGTCGTACATCTACACGGCCGCCGCGCGCGGGATCCCCGCGGAGGCGAACGTCATCGCCTCGGGCGTCTTCCTGCTCGCGATCGCGCTCGTGCTGATCTCGCAGTTCTCGGCCGCCGCCCGGCGGCGCAGGCTCGCGAAGGCCGACTAGACCGTCACCCGCAGCGCGCCGACGACCTCGTCGCCGCCGAGGACCGGCTCGACGATCGCGTCGAGCACCTCTGCGGCCGCGTCCTCGTCCACGAGGCCCTCGGCGACGAGGATCGCGAGGGCCACGGGCGTGGTCGCGCGCATCGATCCGTCGAGGATCTTGACGGCCACCGCGACGCCCGAGCGGGTGCCCATGACGACGAGGCCTTCGGCGCCGATCTTCGCGAGCACGCCGAGCCGGTCGATCGCGAGGGTGTTGGCCCGCCCCGGTCCGTCGATCGCCCACGGCTCGGCCGCGACCGCGGTCATGAGCCGCGCGGCCTCGGGCGTGCTCCCGCTCGACACGCGGGCGATGCCGCGCGCGAGTGCGGCGAGGGAGGTCGCGTGCAGAGGCGCACCGCACCCGTCGATGCTCGAGTGCCGGACGGGCTCGCCCGTCCACTCCTCGATCGTGGCGCGAATGCGCAGCTGCAGCGGATGCTCCGGGTTGAGATAGGTCGCGGCGTCGCCACCGAGCGCGTCGCTCGCGCGCAGGAATCCGGCGTGCTTGCCTGAGCAGTTCATCGTCTCGCGCGACGGGCCGAGCCCGGCGGCGCGGCGGTCGGAGCGCGCGCGGGCGCCGAGGGGCCACTGGGCCGGGCACTGCAGGGTGGAGGCGTCGCGCCCGTCGGCCGCGAGCATCCGCTCGACGACGGCGACGTGCTCGGGGGAGCCGCAGTGCGAGGCGGTCGCGAGCACGAGCTCGTCGTCGGCGAAGCGGGCGCCCGTGCCGAGAACGGCGATCGACTGCAGCGGCTTGAGCGTCGAGCGCGGATAGACGGTGGCGTGCACGTCGCCGACGGCGCGGAGGACGCGCCCGTCGGCATCCACGAGCGCGGCGGCGCCGAGGTGGCGCGACTCGACGAGCCCCGACCGCTCGATGACCGCGAGCTCGACCGAGCCCTCGGCCGTCAGCGCGCCGTGCTCGGGGCCCGCGCCGTCGCTGCGGGCGCTCACGCCTCCGAGAGCACGCTGTCGAGAACCCCGACCGCCTCGCGCAGCAGCTCGTCGCTGATGACGAGCGGCGGCAGGAAGCGGATCACGTTGCCGTAGGTACCCGCGGTCAGCACGAGCACGCCGTGCTGGGCGGCGGCCGCCGCGAGTCGCGACACGGTCGCCGCGTCGGGCTCGTGCGTCTCGGGGTCGACGAACTCGATCGCGATCATCGCGCCGATGCCGCGCACGTCGCCGATGACGGGGTGCTTGGCCTGCAGCTCGCGCAGCAGCGGCACGAGCGTGCGCTCGATGCGCGCGGCCTCGTGGAGGAGCCCGCGCTCCTCGATCTGCTCGAAGACGGCGATCGCCGCGGCGCACGCGACGGGGTTGCCGCCGTACGTGCCGCCGAGCCCGCCCGCGTGCGCGGAGTCCATGATCTCGGCGCGGCCGACGACGCCCGCGAGCACCATGCCGCCCGCGATGCCCTTGGCGGTCGTGATCATGTCGGGGACGAGCCCGAAGTGCTCGCTCGCGTACCAGGCGCCCGTGCGGGCGACGCCCGACTGCACCTCGTCGGCGACGAAGACGATGCCGTTGGCGGTGCACCACTCCTGCAGGGCGAGGAGGTAGCCCTCGGCCGGGACGATGAAGCCGCCCTCGCCCTGGATGGGCTCGGCGACGAGGCATGCGAGATCCTGCGCGCCGACGCGCTTCTCGAGGTACGAGATCGTGCGCTTCGCCGCCTCGGCGCCCGAGAGGCCGTCATGGAAGGGGTACGAGTTCGGCGCGTGGTAGACGTCGCCGGCGAACGGGCCGAAGCCGAGGTTGTACGGCATGGCCTTGAAGTTCATGGCCATCGTGAGGTTGGTGCGGCCGTGATAGCCGTGGTCGAGCACCGCGACGCCGTTGCGGCCGGTGTGCTTGCGGGCGATCTTCACGGCGTTCTCGAGCGCCTCGGCGCCCGAGTTCACGAGCACGACCTTCTTCGCGTGGTCGCCCGGCGTGTGCTGCACGAGCAGCTCGGCGACGCGCACGTACGGCTCGTACGGAGTCACCGTGAAGAGCGTGTGGGTGAGCTTCGCGACCTGCTCCTGGACGGCGGCGACGACCGCGTCGTTCGAGTGGCCGACGCCCATTACGCCGATGCCGCCGCCGAGGTCGATGAAGTGGTTGCCGTCGACGTCGACGACGATCGCGTCGTGCGCGCGGTCGATGTAGACGGGGAGGGTCGTGCCCACGCCGCCCGAGACGACCTCGAGGCGACGGGCATGCAGGGCCTGCGACTTCGGGCCGGGCACGGCGGTGACGATGCGGCGCTCCTGAGCGACCTCGTGCTCGCTCGTGGCGCTCGGAACGGAGGCGGAGAGGGTGTCAGTCATGGTGGGATGAGTGTACTCCCGGGTCCTCCGCCCGGGCCGGAAGGCGGGACGATCATGAGCGCGCACCACGGCTACGCCGTCCGCATCGAGTGGACGGGGAACAGGGGCGAGGGGACGGCCTCGTACCGCTCCTATGGGCGCGACCACCGCATCCTCGCCGGCGGCAAGAACCACGCGATCGACGGGTCGAGCGATCGCACCTTCCACGGCGACGCCGAGCGCTGGAACCCCGAGGAGATGGTGATCGCCGCTCTCGCCCAGTGCCACATGCTGAGCTACCTGCACGTGGCCGCGACGAACGGCCTCGTGGTCGTCGACTACTCCGACGACGCGACCGGCACCCTCGAGACGGTCGGCGACGGCGGCCGGCTCACCGAGGCGACGCTGCGGCCGATCGTGACGCTCGCGGCGCATCACACGGCAGCGGATGCGGACCGGGCCGGCGCGCTCCACGAGCGGGCGAGCGAGCTGTGCTTCATCGCGAACTCGGTGAGCTTCCCGGTCCACCACGAGGTGCGCATCCTCATCGCGAGCGAGTAGCGGCGGGGGAGCGCCCGCTCGGAGCCCGCACCAAGGCCGACCGTGGGAGGATGGGGACTTCGTGCCCGCTGACGCAAAGGACTCTCTCGTGCGCCGCACCTCCGCTCTTCTGCTCTCCCTCGGTCTGGTGGCGACGCTCGCCGCCTGCACCCCCGCTGCGGAGGACTCCACCGCCGACCGGGCGAACGAGGCCTGCGAGCCGGCCGCCTCGGGCGCCGCCTCCGAGGCGATCACCGTCGCGGGCGAGTTCGACGCGCAGCCCGAGATCTCGTTCGAGGGCCCGCTCGAGCCCGAGTCCACCGAGCGCACCGTCGTCATCGAGGGCGATGGCGCCGCCGTCGCCGAGGGCGACACGGTGAACGTCAACTACACGATCCTCAACGGCGGCACCGCCGAGCAGATCGAGACGACCTACGAGGCCGGCCAGACCGTCCAGGTGCTCGTCGACAGCGAGTCCGAGCTCCTCTCCGGCCTGTCCAAGTCGCTCGTCTGCGCGACCGAGGGCTCGCGCGTCGTGGGCGTCATCCCGCCCGCCGACGCGTTCGGCGCGGAGGGCCAGCCGCAGTTCGGCCTCGAGGCCGAGCAGTCGCTCGTCTTCGTCGCCGACGTCGTCTCGATCGCGCCGCAGCCGCTCGAGCGCGCCGAGGGCAGCGCCGAGGAGGCGCCCGAGGGCTTCCCGACCGTCGAGCTCGCCGAGAACGGCCAGCCGACCGTGACCATCCCCGACGAGGAGCCGCCGGCCGAGTTCCAGCTCGCGACGCTCATCCAGGGCGACGGCGAGGAGGTCGGCGCCGACGACACCGTGACCGTCCACTACACGGGCATCAACTGGAACACGGGCGAGATCTTCGACTCGAGCTGGGAGCGCGGCCAGCCCGCGTCGTTCCCGACGAGCGGCGTGATCCCCGGCTTCCGCGACGCGCTCGTCGGCCAGCTCGTCGGCTCGCAGGTCGTCGCGATCATCCCGCCGGAGCTCGGCTACGGCCCGCAGGACGGCACGCCCGACGGCTCGATCGGCGCGGAGGACACGATCGTCTTCGTCGTCGACATCCTCGCCACGAGCTAGAGACGGGGGATGCCCGGCGCGCGTCGGGCAGGATGGTGACCATGCGCGACGTCATCATCCTCGGCTCCACGGGCTCGATCGGCGTCCAGGCGCTCGAGGTCATCGCGGCGAACCCCGACCGCTTCCGCGTGGTCGGGCTCGCCGCGGGGCGCAATCGCGAGCTCGTCGAGGCCCAGGCGCGCGCCCACTCCGTGGAGCACGTCGCCCTCGGCGCCGAGGCCGCGGCCGAGCTCGTGCGAGATGTCGCGTGCGATGTCGTGCTCAACGGCATCACCGGGTCGGTCGGTCTCGCGCCGACGCTCGCGGCGCTGCGCGCGGGGCGCATCCTCGCCCTCGCCAACAAGGAGAGCCTCATCGTCGGCGGCTCCCTCGTGACGGACCTCGCGGCACCCGGGCAGATCGTGCCCGTCGACAGCGAGCACTCGGCGATCGCGCAAGCGCTGCTCGCGGGCGAGCACCACGAGGTGCGGCGCCTCGTTCTCACCGCGAGCGGGGGGCCGTTCCGCGGGCGCTCGCGCGCGTCGCTCGAGGGCGTCACCCCCGCTGAGGCGCTCGCGCACCCGACATGGGACATGGGGAAGGTCATCACGACGAACTCCTCGACGCTCGTCAACAAGGGGCTCGAGGTCATCGAAGCCCACTTGCTCTTCGACGTGCCCTACGACCGCATCGACGTGACGGTGCACCCGCAGTCGATCGTGCACTCGATGGTCGAGTTCGTCGACGGGTCGACGATCGCGCAGTGCTCGCCGCCCGACATGCGACTGCCGATCTCGCTCGGGCTCGACTGGCCGCACCGGGTCGCGGGCGTCGGCGCGCCGCTCGACTGGACCACAGCGAGCACGTGGGAGTTCGCGCCGCTCGATGAGGAGGCCTTCCCCGCCGTCGCCCTCGCCAAGAGCGTCGGCGTCGCTGGGACGACCTACCCCGCGGTGTTCAACGCCGCGAACGAGCAGGCGGTCCACGCCTTCCACGACCGCGCGGTGAGCTACCTCGGGATCCTCGACGTCGTGCGGGCCGTCGTCGACCGGCATGAGGCGCAGTCGATGACGCTCGAGGGAGTGCTCGAGGCCGAGCGCTGGGCCCGCGCCGAGGCCGACGCGCTCATCGCGAGCGGATCGTTCGCCCCGTAGCGGTCGTCGCCCGCAGGCGCGCGTCAGTCGTTGGGCTTGCCGCGGTCGTCCGGCGGGCCGGGCTCTCCCGGGTTGCCCCGGCCGTTGCCGTTGCCGCCTGTGTCGCCGCTCGTACTGCCGGAGGTCGTGCCGCCGGTGGTGCCGCCCGTGCCGCCCGTCGAGCCGCCCGTGCCGGGGTCGGCCTCGGCCGGCTCGGGCGTCGGGCCGGGGTCGCGCGTCTCCTCGACCTGCTGGGCGATCGCGGTGTCGAGGTCGGAGCGGACGAGCCGGATCGCGACCATGATCGCGTCGTAGCGCGCGTTGCTGATCTCCCCGCGTGCGAATGCCCCCACGGCAGCGGCCTCGAGCTCGTCGAGGGAGCCCGCCGCGGCGGCGAAGTCGTCGACGCTCGCGGCCTCCGAGATCTCGAGCACGACCGACTGCAGCTCGTTCGCCGCTGTGGGGGCGTACGTGCTCGACGGCTCGGTCGCGGTGCAGCCCGCGAGTCCGATCGCGAGAGCGAGGATGACCGCCGCACGCGCTCTCATCGCGACACCAGCCGCTGCAGGAGCTCGAGGTGCTCGCCCAGCGTGCCGTCGACGGCGGGGTAATCCGGCTCGACGACCTCGACGGGCGCGGTCGGCTCCGCCGTGAGCAGGAGGGGCAGGCCCACCGAGAGCGCCGCGATGATCACGCCGATCGCCGTGTACAGAACGAGGGCGCGGCGCCCGCGGCTCGGCATCCCTGGGTAGTCGTCGCCGCCGCGCAGTCGCACGCGGCGCGACTGCGCCGTCACGATGATCGGGTCGACGGCGATGGCCTGCTCGATCGTGAGGCTCGTCGCGGGCGAGGAGGGGGCCGCGGGTGACGCGGGGCTCGGGGCCGTCGACGGCGCCATCGCCGCGGTCGGCTCGTCGACGGAGGTCGCGGTGCCGGTCGTCACGGACGATGAGGCGGATGCCCGGCCGAGGCGTCGCAGTCGACGCACGACGTCGTCCGCGGTCGGTCGGTCGTCGGCCTCGCGGGCGACGCAGTCGGCGATGATGTCGCGCCAGCCGGCGGGGACGGTGTCGGGGATGGTGGGAGGGCGGTGCAGGCGCGCGGCGAGGGACTCGATGCCGGTGCCCGGGAAGGCGCGCTCGCCCGTGAGGGCCTCGAGCATCACGAGACCGAGGGAGTAGACGTCGCTCGCCGGCCCGACGTCGGCGCCGAGCGCCTGCTCGGGGCTGAGGTAGTTCGCGGTTCCGATGACCGAGCCCTCGCTCGTCTGCCGCGTGCTGTCGACGATGCGGGCGATCCCGAAGTCGGTGAGCTTCGCGACCGGCAGGCTGCCGTGCGTCCGCTCGCCGGGGAGGAGGATGTTGGCCGGGGTGACGTCGCGGTGGACGACGCCGTGACCGTGCACGTACGCGAGCGCGTCGGCGATCGAGCGGCCGAGCAGGCGGACGGCTCCCGGGTCGAGGGGCCCCTGCCGGAGGCGCTGTCGCAGATCGGGGCCGTCGACGAACTCGAGGACGATGACGCCTTCGGCGCCCTCCGCCTCGAACGCGTCGTAGAGCGTGACGAGGCCGGGGTGGCTCAGGCCCGCGAGAACACCGATCTCGGCACTCTGCCGATCGAAGTCGCCGCGGGCGACGCTCGGGAAGATCTTGAGGGCGACCGTGCGCCCGAGAGCGGTGTCGGTCGCCGCGAAGACGGTGGACATGCCACCCCGACCGATGAGCCGCTCGACGCGGTAGCGCTCGCCGATGACGCGCCCGACCCGGGGGTCGACCGCGCTGCCGTGAATCGCCTCGATCGTCATCGCCTTCACGGTATCCGCGGATCCGCTCAGCGGTGCATTGTGGAGGAGGGGTTGCGCGATGGCCCGCGCAGCGGTAAGGGCGGTGCCTCCGCGTCAGGGACGAGGGCGGTCGAGCGGGCTCCCTCGACGACGGATCAGTCGTCGTCGTCGTCCTTGTCGTTGCCCTTGTCGTCCGGCTTGCCCTTATCGTCCTTCTCCTGCGCCTGACGCGCTGCTTCCTCCGCGGCCGCCTGCTCCGCGGCCGCTTGCTCGGCAGCGGCCTGCTCGGCTGCCGCCTGCTCGGCTGCGGCCACCGCGGCATCGACATCGGCCTGCACGAGGGCGAGCGCCGACATGATCGCGTCGAAGCGCTCCTGCGTGATCTCACCGCGGGCGAGAGCGGTCGAGGCGGAGGCCTCGAGCTCCAGCAGGCGCGTCTGCGTCGTCGCCCAGTCGCCGGCGGCGGACGAGTCGCTCACGGCGAGCACGTGCTGCTGCAGCCGTTCGGCCGTCGCGGGGTCGTAGGCGGGCGCCCCTGCGCACCCGGCCAGGAGGCCGACGAGGAGCGCTCCGCCGCCGAGCGCGGCGGTCAGGCGACGGGTCACGGGGCGACGCTCCTCTGCAGCTGATCGAGGTGCTCGCCGAGCACTCCCTCGACGACCGGGTAGTCGGGTGTGGCGGGCGGCGCCTCGGCGGCGACGAGACCGGCGAGCGCGGTCGACGCGCCGAACCCCACGATCAGGAGCACGATCGCCGCCGCGACGGTCGCGGCGACGGCGAGCGGTCGCTTCTTCAGGAGCTCCAGGCGCGCACCGATGCCGCCCGAGCGCCGCGCGGGGATGTCCGCGGCCGCGTCGCGCGCTCCGTTCCCGGCGGTCGCGCCCGTCGCCGTCATCGCGGCCGTGGGCTCGTCGACCGGCGAGCGCGGCGCCGAGGTCGGCACGCCGGGCGCGGCGGGGGAGCCCACGGCGTCCGCTGCCCCTCCCGCGCCCATGACCTCGGTCGCCTCGGTCGGCAGGGCCGGGAGGACCCGGGTGGCCTCGAGCGAATCGTCCGCGGGCCGGAAGGCGGGGATGCTCGCGATCGCCCGCAGACGCTCGGCGCCCTCGCGGGCCGTCGGCCGGTCGTCGGGCTCGCGCGCGGTCATGGAGCGGATGAGCCCCGCCCACTCCGGGCTCATGTCGGGCGGGAGGAACGGGTCGCGCGCGAGTCGCGCGGCTGCCGACTCGACGCCCGTGCCGGGGAAGGCGCGCTCGCCGGTGAGGGCCTCGAGCAGGACGAGCCCGAGCGAGTACACGTCGCTCGCGGGGCCGACCTCGCCGCCGACCGCCTGCTCGGGGCTCAGGTAGTGGGCGGTGCCGAGCACGGCCCCCGTCGCGGTGACGCGGGTCTCGTCGACGAGGCGTGCGATGCCGAAGTCGGCGAGCTTGGCGCGAGGGGCGGTGTCGGTGCCGTCGTGGGAGGGGACGAGGATGTTGCCGGGCTTGACGTCGCGGTGCACGATGCCGCGATCGTGGCTGTACGAGAGGGCGTCGGCGACGGCGGCGCCGATGACGGCGACCTCCTCTCCCGGAAGCGGTCCGTCGTCCATCGTCTGGCGCAGGTCGTCGCCCTGGACCAGTTCGAGGATGAGCACGGCGCCGCCGTCCTCGGTCGTCGACGCGTCGAACAGGGTCACGAGCCCGGGGTGGTTGAGGGAGGCGAGCATCGCGACCTCGGCCTTGTGCCGACTCATGTCGTCGCCGTCGGCGAGCTCCGGCTTGAAGATCTTGAGCGCGACGCGGCGGGGGAGCTGCTGGTCGGCGGCCTCGTAGACGGTCGCCATGCCGCCGCGGCCGATGAGCCGCTCGACGAGGTAGCGCTCGGCCACGACGCTGCCCACGCGCTCGTCCGTCGGCTGCGTCGGCTGCTCGGCCCGGTCGGCCTGCGCCGCCTGCTCGGCCTGTTCTACCCCCGTCACGGGGACTGATCGTACTCTGCGCGCCGGGCGTCCGTCAGGCCCCTGCTCAGCGCCCCCTCAGCGCCCGGCACCCGTCGCGGCGATACAGTGGCGCCGTGGAGCCCGTTCTGCTGTACATCATCGGCGTGCTCGTCGTCGTCGTCGGGCTCATCGTCTCGATCGCGCTGCACGAGCTCGGGCACTTCGTGCCCGCGAAGATCTTCGGCGTGCGCATCGGCCAGTTCATGATCGGATTCGGCCGCACGATCGTCTCGTGGCGCCGCGGCGAGACCGAGTACGGGTTCAAATGGATCCCGCTCGGCGGCTACATCTCGATGGCCGGCATGTACCCGCCCGTCGAGTCCGGAGGCCGCGCCCGCACGGCGTCGACGGGCTTCTTCCAGACCCTCGTGCAGGACGCCCGCTCGGCCTCCGCCGACACGATCGTCGAGGGCGAGGAGCACCGCACCTTCTACCGACTGCCCGTCTGGCAGCGCGTCATCATCATGCTCGGCGGTCCGCTCATGAACCTCGTGATCGCGATCGTGCTCTACGCCGTGCTGCTCGCCGGCTTCGGGATCCCGCAGCCCTCGACGACGCTCGGCAGCGTCTCCGAGTGCGTCCTCCCGGCGACGAGCGAGCGCCAGGAGTGCGAGCCGGGCGACGCCGCGGCCCCGGGCGCCGAGGCGGGGCTCATGCCGGGCGACCGCATCGTGGCGATCGACGGGACGAGCATCCGCGAATGGGGCGACGTCACGCAGATCGTGCGCCCCGCCGCCGGCGAGCCCCTGCCCGTCGTGATCGAGCGCGACGGCGCCGAGCGCACGCTCACGATCACGCCGCTCCTGATCGAGCGCTACGCGATCGACGCCGAGGGCGAGGCCGTGGAGGGGCCCGACGGCGAGCTCCTGACCGAGGAGGTCGGCTTCGTCGGCATCGCGCCCGCCTACGAGACGGTGCAGCAGCCGGTCGGCGAGGTCCTCCCGGCCGTCGGCGACAATGTGAGCGCGGTGGTCGGCATCATCCTGAACCTCCCGCAGCGCATGATCGACGTCGCCGAGGCGGCGTTCGGCCCCGACGAGCGCGACCCGAACGGGCCGATCAGCGTCGTCGGCGTCGGCCGCATCGCGGGCGAGATCGCGAGCCTCGACACCGCTCCGGTCGCCGAGCGCGTCGCGAGCCTCGTGGGGCTCCTCGCCTCGCTCAACGTCGCGCTGTTCGTGTTCAACCTGATCCCGCTCATGCCGCTCGACGGCGGTCACATCGCCGGAGCCCTGTGGGAGGGGCTGCGCCGCGCGTTCGCGAAGGTCACCCGGCGCCCCGACCCCGGCCCGATCGACACCGCGAAGCTCGTCCCGTTCACGCTCGCGGTCGTCGTGGTGCTCGGCGCGATGAGCGCGCTGCTCATCTACGCCGACATCGTGAAGCCGGTCTCGCTCTTCTAGACCGGCGGGCGACGGATGCTCGGCGCCGGCCTCACGCCCGCTCGAGCAGGATCGCCTCGCCCTGGCCGCCCCCGCCGCACAGGGCGATCGCGGCGCGGCGCGCCCGCCCCGCCGCGACCGAGTGGGCGGCGTGAACGGTGAGCCGAGCCCCGGAGGCCCCGATCGGGTGCCCGAGGGCGATCGCGCCCCCGTCGGGGTTCACGATCGCGAGGTCGAGGTCGAGATCGCGCGCCGACTGCAGCGACACCGCGGCGAAGGCCTCGTTGATCTCGACGTGGTCGAGCTCGTCGGCCCGCCATCCGGCGCGCTCGAGGGCCTTCGCGATCGCGCGCGCGGGCTGCCCGTGCAGCGAGTTGTCGGGGCCGGCGACCTGGCCGTAGTCGACGACGCGCGCGAGGACGGTCGCGCCCTGCTCGCGCGCCCAGGATTCGCGGGCGAGCACGAGCGCCGCGGCGCCGTCGCTCAGCGGCGAGGCGTTCCCCGCGGTGATCGTGCCGTCGGCCGCGAAGGCGGGCCGCAGGCGGGCGAGCGACTCGACGGTGCTGTCGGCGCGGACGCCCTCGTCATCCATGACGGTCGTCGACCCGCCGCGGGCGGGCACCTCGACGGGGGCGAGCTCGGCGGCGAAGCGGCCGGCATCGCGGGCGGCCGCGGCGCGCTGGTGCGAGGCGGCGGCGACCTCGTCCTGCTCGGTGCGCGTGAGGCCGAGCCGACCGACGTGCCGCTCGGTGCTCTCGCCCATCGAGATGCCGTCGGTGGTGTCGGTGAGCCCGTCGTGCGCGACCGAGTCGAGGGCGCTCACCGTGCCGTAGGCCCAGCCGAGCCGGCTGCCGGGGAGCAGGTGGGGCGCGTTGGTCATCGACTCCTGGCCGCCGGCGACGACGACGTCCGCATCACCGAGGCGGAGCATCCGCACCGCGTCGACGACGGCGACGGCGCCCGAGAGGCAGACCTTGTTGAGGGTCATCGCGGGAACCGACCAGGGGATGCCCGCGGCGCGCGCCGATTGGTGCGCCGGGTTCTGTCCTGCCCCCGCCTGCAGGACCTGGCCCATGAGGACGTGGCTCACCGCCTCGGGCGAGAGGCCCGACTCGGCGAGAGCGGCGGCGATCGCCGCCGTGCCGAGCTGCACCGCCGTGAGGGGGGCGAGAGCACCGCGCGCGCGACCCTGGGGGGTGCGGGCGGCGCCGATGATGACGATGTCGTCGGACATGGGAGGGCTCCTTCGCGCTCGTCCGCGCGCGTCGTGGGCGCTCGTGCGGATACGAACGACAGTACCGCCGTCGGGTGGGTAGGGTGCTGGTGCCGAGTCGATCTGTGAGCGGCAACGGGGCCGCACCGTCATCGACTCGGGAAGGGACGAGGTCGTGTCCATCGACAAGACCGTCGGATCGGCTCACGAGGCCGTCGCCGACATTCCGAGCGGGGCCAGCATCGCCGTGGGCGGGTTCGGGCTCTGCGGCATCCCGATGGTGCTCATCCAGGCGCTGCTCGAGCAGGGCGCCGACGAGCTCAGCGTCGTGAGCAACAACTGCGGCATCGACGACTGGGGCCTCGGCGTGCTGCTCGCCGCGCGCCGAATCCGGAAGATGACGTCGTCGTACGTGGGCGAGAACAAGGAGTTCGAGCGGCAGTTCCTCTCGGGCGAGCTCGAGGTCGAGCTCACCCCGCAGGGGACGCTCGCCGAGAAGCTGCGGGCCGGCGGCTCGGGCGTCGCGGCGTTCTTCACCCAGACCGGGGTCGGCACTCCCGTCGCGGAGGGCGGCCTGCCGCAGCGCTACGCGCCCGACGGCGGCGTCGCGCTCGCCTCCGAGCCGAAGGAGGTCCGGCGCCTTCCGTATCGCGGCGCCGAGCGCGACTTCGTGCTCGAGCCGGCGATCACGACCGACTTCGCGCTCGTCCACGCCACGGTCGCCGACCGGCACGGAAACCTCGTCTTCGAGAAGTCCGCGCGCAACTTCTCGCCGCTCGCCGCGATGGCCGGCGGCGTCTGCATCGCCCAGGTGGAGCGGCTCGTCGAGCCGGGAGACCTCGACCCCGACGCCGTGCACCTGCCCGGCGTGTTCGTCGATCGCGTCGTGGTCGTCGGCCCCGACATCGAGAAGCGCATCGAGCGCCGCACCGTGCGGGCGACGATGGAGGGGGAGTGATCATGGCGCTCACGAGAGAGCAGATGGCCGCGCGCGCCGCGCGCGAGCTCGCCGACGGCTCGTACGTCAACCTCGGCATCGGGCTGCCGACCCTCATCCCGAACGTCATGCCGCCGGGCGTGAGCGTCGTCCTCCAGTCCGAGAACGGCATCCTCGGCGTCGGCCCCTACCCGGGCGAGGATGCCGTGGACCCGGATCTCATCAACGCCGGGAAGGAGACCGTCACGATCGATCCCGGCGCCGCGTTCTTCGACTCGGCGCTGAGCTTCGGCATGATCCGCAGCGGCAAGATCGACGCGGCCGTGCTCGGCGCCATGCAGGTCTCGCAGTCGGGCGACCTCGCGAACTGGATGATCCCCGGGAAGATGGTCAAGGGCCCGGGCGGCGCAATGGATCTCGTGCACGGCGCTCGCCGCGTCATCGTCCTCATGGAGCACGTCGCGAAGGACGGCTCGGCGAAGATCGTCCGCGAGTGCTCGCTCCCGCTCACGGGGCGCGGGGTCGTCGATCGGATCATCACCGACCTCGCCGTCATCGACGTGACGCCCGACGGGCTCGTGCTCGTGGAGTGCGCGCCTGGGGTGAGCGTCGAGGAGGTGCGCGCCGCGACCGAGCCCGAGCTCCTGCTCAGCCCCGTGCTCTAGTCTGGGCTCGTCCCTGAGGGGCGCCCCGCGCGCCCGTGCTCCACCCGAAAGTCGAGTCGCCGTGCCTGCAGTCAATCTCGGAATGCCCAAGGTTCCCGAGGTGCTCGCTCCTCGCCGCAAGACCCGCCAGATCAAGGTCGGCAAGATCATGGTCGGCAGCGAGCATCAGGTGAGCGTGCAGTCGATGACGACGACGCCGACGACCGACATCAACGGCACCCTCCAGCAGATCGCCGAGCTCACCGCGACGGGCTGCGACATCGTGCGCGTCGCCGTCCCGAGCCAGGACGACGCCGATGTGCTGCACATCATCGCCAAGAAGAGCCAGATCCCGGTCATCGCCGACATCCACTTCCAGCCGAAGTACGTCTACCAGGCGATCGACGCCGGTTGCGCCGCGGTGCGCGTCAACCCCGGCAACATTCGCAAGTTCGATGACCAGGTCGCCGAGATCGCGAAGCGGGCGAAGGACGCCGGGGTGAGCATCCGCATCGGGGTCAACGCCGGCTCGCTCGACCCGCGCCTGCTGCAGAAGTACGGCAAGCCGACCGCCGAGGCCCTCGTCGAGAGCGCCGTGTGGGAGGCCAGCCTGTTCGAGGAGCACGACTTCCACGACTTCAAGATCTCGGTCAAGCACAACGATCCGATCGTCATGGTCAAGGCCTACCGCCAGCTCGCCGAGCGGGGCGACTGGCCGCTGCACCTCGGCGTGACCGAGGCCGGCCCCGCCTTCCAGGGCACCATCAAGAGCGCGACCGCGTTCGGCATCCTGCTCGGCGAGGGCATCGGCGACACCATCCGCGTCTCGCTCTCGGCCCCGCCGGCCGAGGAGGTCAAGGTCGGGCTCAAGATCCTCGAGAGCCTCAACCTGCGCGAGCGCAAGCTCGAGATCGTCTCCTGCCCCTCGTGCGGCCGCGCCCAGGTCGACGTCTACACCCTCGCGGAGGACGTCACGAAGGGCCTCGAGGGCATGACCGTGCCCCTGCGCGTCGCCGTCATGGGCTGCGTCGTCAACGGCCCCGGTGAGGCGCGCGAGGCCGACCTCGGCGTCGCTTCCGGCAACGGAAAGGGTCAGATCTTCGTCAAGGGCGAGGTCATCAAGACCGTGCCCGAGAGCGAGATCGTCGCGACGCTCATCGAGGAGGCCAACCGCCTCGCCGCCTCGATGCCCGCGGGCGCCGTCGGCGAGCCCGAGGTCGTCACGGCCTGATCCGGCCGACCCGCGCCCGGGACGCGCGAAGCTGTCCCCTTGATGGGGGACTGAACCGCGCCCCCGCCCGGTCACTACAGTGGGGGCATCGGCCGGGGGGCCGTTCTGACTACTTCGCCGGGGGGCGGCGGTAGGACTCGTGAGGGTCGCCAGGGGGACCCTCTTGTCGTGCAGGTTTCCCGCTGCGCGCACTCTCGCGCGACGGGAAGGGCCTGCGAGCGACCCAAGCCCCCCTTGCCGTCGCTCGCAGGCCTGTTTCATTGTGCCCTGCGATCGCCCGATCCCCTCGAACGGGGGGTGCCGTGTCGGATGCCCGTCTCGAGCACGAACTAGGCTGAACGGGTGCCCACCCGCCTCTCTCAGCTCTTCGTCCGCACGCTCCGCGACGACCCCTCCGACGCCGAGGTCGCGAGCCACCGGCTCCTCGTCCGCGCCGGCTACATCCGCCGTCAGGCGCCCGGCGTCTTCGCCTGGCTGCCGCTCGGTCTGAGGGTCCGGCGCAAGGTCGAGGACGTCATCCGCGAGGAGATGGCCGCGATCGGCGCCCAGGAGGTCCTCTTCCCCGCGCTGCTGCCGCGCGAGCCCTACGAGGCGACCGGCCGCTGGAAGGAGTACGGCGACGGCATCTTCCGTCTGAAGGACCGCAAGGGCGCCGACTACCTGCTGGCTCCCACGCACGAGGAGGTCTTCACGCTGCTCGTGAAGGACCTGTACTCGTCGTACAAGGACCTCCCGCTGTCGATCTACCAGATCCAGGACAAGTACCGCGACGAGGCGCGGCCCCGGGCGGGCCTCCTGCGCGGCCGCGAGTTCTCGATGAAGGACGCCTACTCGTTCGACTACACCGATGCCGGGCTCGATGCCTCGTACCAGGCGCAGCGCGACGCCTACGAGCGCATCTTCCAGCGGCTGGGCCTCGAGTACGTCATCGTGCACGCCGACGCGGGCGCCATGGGCGGCTCGCGCAGCGAGGAGTTCCTGCACCCGACGCCGATCGGCGAGGACACGTTCGTGCGCACCGACGGCGGCTACGCCGCGAACGTCGAGGCGTACCGCTCGCCCGCGCCCGAGGCGCGCTCGCTCGACGGCCTGCCCGCGGCCGAGGTCGTCGACTCGCCCGACACCCCCACGATCGCGACCCTCGTCGCCCTGCTCAACGAGCGGCACGCGCGCGACGACCGCGCGTGGGAGGCCGCCGACACGCTCAAGAACGTCGTGCTGAGGCTCACGCACCTGAGCGGTGAGACCGAGCTCGTCATCGTCGGCGTCCCCGGCGACCGCGACGTCGACATGAAGCGCGCCGAGGTGGCGTTCGCGCCCGCGGCGGTCGACGCGGCCACGGATGAGGACTTCGCGAAGCACCGCGGCCTCGTGAAGGGCTACATCGGGCCGTGGTCGGCCGACGGCCCCGTGCTCGGCGAGACCTCCAGCACGGGCATCCGCTTCGTCGTCGACCCCCGCGTCGTCGACGGCACCGCGTGGGTGACCGGAGCGAACCTGCCAGAGAAGCACGTCCTCTCGCTCGTCGCGGGCCGCGACTTCGTCGCCGACGGCGTCGCCGACATCGCCGAGGTGCGCGCGGGCGACCCCGCCCCCGATGGCTCGGGCCCCGTCGAGCTCGCGCGCGGCATGGAGATCGGTCACGTGTTCCAGCTCGGTCGCAAGTACGCCGAGGCGCTCGAGCTCAAGGTGCTCGACGAGAACGGCAAGCGCGTGACCGTCACGATGGGTTCGTACGGCATCGGCGTGACGCGCATCCTCGCCGCGATCGCCGAGGCGAACCACGACGAGCGCGGTCTCATCTGGCCGCGCGAGGTCGCGCCGTTCGACGTGCACGTCGTCGCGACCGGCAAGGACCCGGTCGTGTTCGAGATCGCGGAGACGCTCACGCGCCAGCTTGAGGAGCATGGGGTCGATGTCTTGCTGGATGACCGGCCGAAGGTCTCGCCCGGCGTCAAGTTCGGCGACGCCGAGCTGCTCGGCGTGCCGCTCGTGGTCATCGTCGGCCGGACGGCCGCCGAGGGCACCGTCGAGTTCTGGGACCGCCGTTCGGGCGAGCGCCGCGAGCTGTCGATCGCCGAGGTGCCGGAGGCCATCCGCTCCGCGGGGTGACGCCCGTCCGGTACCGTGGGAGTACCGACCCCGCTCGAGGAACGTGCGCGGGGAGTCGCCCAATCGAATAGCGGAGGTACCCCACGTGGACATCGACCTGGCAGTCCTGAGGATGATGGAGCGCGAGCGGGAGATCCCGTTCGACGAGCTCGTCCAGATCATCGAGCAGGCGATCCTCACGGCCTACCTCAAGCACACCGATCAGCCCGACCAGCGCGGCTCGGATCAGCCGCAGCCTCGCGTCGAGCTCGACCGCAAGACCGGTCACGTCACCGTGTACGCGCCCGAGTTCGATGAGGAGGGCGCGCTCGTCGGCGAGGCCCCCGACAGCCCCGACGACTTCGGCCGCATCGCCGCGTTCGCGGCCAAGCAGGTCATCAACCAGCGTCTGCGCGACATCGGCGACGACAAGGTGCTCGGCGAGTTCAAGGGCCGCGAGGGCGACATCATCGCGGGCGTCATCCAGCAGGGCCCCAACCCGCGCATGGTGCACATCGACCTCGGTGCGATCGAGGCGATCCTCCCGCCCGAGGAGCAGGTGCCGGGCGAGGAGTACCCGCACGGTCAGCGCATCCGGGTCTACGTCACGAGCGTCTCGCGCGGGCTCAAGGGCCCGTCGATCACCGTGAGCCGCACGCACCCCTCGCTCGTCCGGCGCCTGTTCGCGCTCGAGGTCCCCGAGATCGCGAGCGGCGTCGTCGAGATCACCGCGCTCGCGCGCGAGGCCGGTCACCGCACCAAGATCGCCGTCCGCGCGACCGAGCCCGGCGTCAACGCGAAGGGCGCGTGCATCGGCGAGCTCGGCCAGCGCGTGCGCGCCGTCACCGCCGAGCTCGGCAACGAGAAGATCGACATCGTCGACCACTCCGACGACCTCGCGACGTTCGTGAAGAACGCCCTGTCGCCCGCCAAGGTGACCGACGCGTTCGTCATCGACCCCGCGACGAAGGCCGTCCGCGCCCTCGTGCCCGACTACCAGCTGTCGCTCGCGATCGGCAAGGAGGGCCAGAACGCCCGCCTCGCCGCGAAGCTCACCGGCGCGAAGATCGACATCCAGCCCGACTCCGTCATGGAGGACTGATCGACTCGCGCGACACGCCCGGCTCGGGCGATCGAGAGGCGAGGGGGTAGTATGGAACCCGTCAGAACGTGCATCGGCTGCCGTCGGCGCGCCTCCCGCTCCTCGCTACTGAGGGTGGTGGCTCGCGATGGAGCGGTCGAGCCGGATGCCCTGAGCCGCTTGCCGGGTCGGGGCGCGTGGGTGCATCGCACCCGCGACTGCGTCGAAACCGCGACTGCGCGGCGAGCTTGGGCTCGCGCGTTCCGTGTCGCTGGTCCGCTCGACGCGGGGCCGGTTCTGACGCACATCGGATCCGACGGATCCACGAGAGAACAGGCTGATCGGCTCTTGGACAACTAATGAGCGACTCGAAATGAGTTTCGTCAACCCCTAACGGTCCGCCCCTGCCTGGGAGCGGACCCCAGACAGGAGAATTGTGGCTGGAAAACCACGCGTGCACGAGATCGCTAGCGAGCTCGGCATCGAAAGCAAGGTCGCACTCGAGAAGCTCAAGGAGCTGGGCGAGTTCGTCAAGGGACCGTCGTCGACGATCGAGCCCCCCGTGGCGCGCAAGCTGCGCCAGGCGCTCGAGGCCGCCGGCGTGACCGCCCCCAAGGCCGCCGCGGCGCCCGCGCCGAAGGCCGCACCCGCGGCCAAGCCGGCCGCGCCGAAGGCCCCCGAGGCCGAGGCCCCCGCCGCTCCCGCGGCGCCGGCGCCCGAGGCTCCCGCCGCGCCGGCCGCACCGGAGGCTCCCGCAGCCGAGGCCAAGCCCGCCGACGGCAAGCCCGCCGGCCCCGCGGCGCCCGGCGCTCCCCGCCCCGGCAACAACCCCTTCGCCTCGCAGCAGGGGATGGCCCGTCCCGGCCAGCCCCGGCCCGGCAACAACCCCTTCTCGTCGACGCAGGGCATGCCCCGCCCCGGCGGTGGCGCGATCCCGCGTCCGACGGCTCCGCGCCCGGGTGCACCGCGCCCCGGTGCACCGCGTCCCGGTTCGCCTCGACCCGGCGCTCCGCGCACCAACGCGCCCTTCCAGGCCCGCACGGGCGGCCCCGGTCGCCCCGGCGGCGCCGGTGGCGGCGGCTTCCAGCGGCCCGGCGGCGGCGCTCCGGGCGGCGGCTTCAGCGGACCTCGCCCCGGTGGCGGCGGTCGCGGTCGCGGCCCCGGCGGCGGCACGGCCGGCGCGTTCGGCCGCGGTGGCGGCAAGAGCAAGGCGCGCAAGTCGAAGCGGACGAAGCGGCAAGAGTTCGAGATGCGGGAGGCCCCGTCGGTCGGCGGCGTCAGCGTTCCCCGCGGCGACGGCAAGACGGTCGTCCGCCTGCGCCAGGGCGCCTCGATCACCGACTTCGCCGACAAGCTCGAGACGATCAGCGGCATGAACTGCCCTCCGGGCAACCTCGTGACCGTGCTATTCCACCTCGGTGAGATGGCGACGGCGACCGAGTCGCTCGACGGCGCGACCTTCGAGGTCCTCGGCGCCGAGCTCGGCTGGCGCATCGAGATCGTCTCGCCCGAGGACGAGGACAAGGAGCTCCTCGAGGGCTTCGACATCGACCTCGACGAGGTCGACGACGAGGAGGACCTCGTCATCCGCCCGCCCGTCGTGACCGTCATGGGCCACGTCGACCACGGAAAGACCAAGCTGCTCGACGCGATCCGCGAGGCGAACGTCGTCGCGGGCGAGGCCGGCGGCATCACGCAGCACATCGGTGCGTACCAGGTCTGGACGGAGCACGAGGAGATCGAGCGCGCGATCACCTTCATCGACACCCCGGGTCACGAGGCGTTCACCGCCATGCGCGCCCGTGGTGCGCAGGTGACCGACGTCGCGATCCTCGTGGTCGCGGCCGACGACGGCATCATGCCGCAGACGGTCGAGGCGCTCAACCACGCCCAGGCCGCCGGCGTGCCGATCGTCGTCGCGGTCAACAAGGTCGATAAGGACGGGGCCAACCCCGCCAAGGTCCGCCAGCAGCTCACCGAGTTCGGCCTCGTCGCCGAGGAGTACGGCGGCGACACGATGTTCGTCGACGTCTCGGCGCTGCAGAAGAAGGGCATCACCGAGCTCCTCGACGCCGTCCTCCTGACGGCGGACGCCGGGCTCGACCTGCGCGCCAACCCGGCCCGCGACGCCCGCGGCGTCGCGATCGAGGCTCGCCTCGACAAGGGTCGCGGCTCGGTGGCCACGGTGCTCATCCAGGCGGGAACGCTGCGCGTCGGCGACCCGATCGTCGCAGGCACGGCCTACGGCCGCGTGCGCGCGATGACGGACGAGAACGGCGAGAAGGTCGAGGAGGCCCACCCGTCGCGTCCCGTCCAGGTGCAGGGTCTGTCGAGCGTTCCGCGCGCCGGCGACACCTTCATCGTCACGGACGACGACCGCACGGCCCGTCAGATCGCCGAGAAGCGCGAGGCCGCCGAGCGCAACGCGTCGCTCGCGAAGGCGCGCAAGCGCATCAGCCTCGAGGACTTCACGAAGGCCCTGGAGGACGGCAAGGTCGAGTCGCTCAACCTCATCATCAAGGGTGACGTGTCGGGTGCCGTCGAGGCGCTCGAGGAGTCGCTCATGAAGATCGAGGTGGACGACAGCGTGCAGCTGCGCATCATCCACCGCGGTGTGGGTGCCGTCACCGAGAGCGACGTCAACCTCGCGACGATCGACAACGCGATCATCGTGGGCTTCAACGTGCGCCCCGACACGAAGGCGCGCGAGCGCGCTCAGCGCGAGGGCGTCGACATCCGCTTCTACTCGGTGATCTACGCCGCGCTGGAGGAGATCGAGAGCTCGCTCAAGGGCATGCTCAAGCCGGAGTTCGAAGAGGTCCAGTCGGGCGTCGCCGAGATCCGCGAGATCTTCCGCTCGTCTAAGTTCGGCAACATCGCCGGTGTCATCGTCCGCTCCGGCACGATCACGCGCAACGCCAAGGCGCGCGTCATCCGTGACGGCGTCGTGGTCGGCGACAACCTCGCGATCGAGTCGCTGCGACGGTTCAAGGACGACGTCACCGAGGTCCGCACGGACTTCGAGGCCGGTATCGGCCTGGGCAAGTTCAACGACATCCAGATCGGCGACGAGATCGAGACGATCGAGATGAAGGAGAAGCCGCGCGTCTGATGACGCCGGCCACGGGCCCCCGCCTCCTCACGAGGCGGGGGCCCGTCCCACTACCCGCACCACCAGCAAGGGGAAGAAGTCATGGGTGAGAGCCCCCGCGTCCGCAAGGTCGCCGATCGCATTCACGAGGTCATCGCCAAGCGGCTCGAGCGCGGCATCCGCGACCCCCGCATGGGCTTCGCGACCATCACGGCCGTGCAGGTGACGGGCGACCTCCAGCACGCGAGCGTGTTCTACACCGTCTACGGCACCGATGAGGAGCGCGCCGACACGGCCGCGGCCCTCAAGGCGGCGACGGGGATGCTCCGCACGGAGGTCGGGCGCAACCTGAACACCCGGCTGACCCCGTCGCTCGAGTTCATCCTCGACGGCGTTCCCGAGAACGCCGCCGCGATCGAGGCGCTGCTGCGCGAGGCGCGCGAGCGGGATGCCCGGACCGAGGCCGAGGCGGCCGCCGCCGAGTACGCCGGCGACCCCGACCCCTACGTCAAGCCGCGCGAGTTCGACGAGGACGAGGACGACGACGAGGACGACGACCTCGACGAGGAGCCCGCGGCGCGCTGAGCCGTCTGCCGGAACCCGGAGCTACTCGGGGATCTCGAGCGCGTTGCCGCCGAGCACGAGCGAGGTGACCATCACCACGAGCGAGCCGCCGATGATGAGCGCGCCCATGATGCCGAGCACGCCCAGGAGCGCGCCCTCGAGCTTGCCGATCCTCTCCGTCGACTCGGACGGGCGGGGGTTGCCGGGCAGCGTCATCGCGGACTCCTCGTGCGGTGCGGCCCTCGAGCGCGAGGGCGGGGTGGTCGGGGGAGCGGCGAGCCGCTCACGAGCATCCTGATCATTGTCGCTGATGATCGCCTGCGCGACGCGCCCGGCGCGGGTCAGGCCGCGGTTGTCGCGTGTTCGTCAGCCGAGTCCGGCAGGCGCCGCATGCGCAGGAGCGGCGAGAGGACGACGAAGCCCGACCCGAGCAGCATGCCGACGAGCGCGATCTGCAGCGTCGTCGCGATGCCGAGCTGCGCGGCGAGGACGCCCGAGAGGACTCCCGCGATCGGCATGACGCCCCACACGACGAACCGGATCGAGGCGTTCATGCGCCCGAGCAGCGGCAACGGGCAGATGCGCTGCCGGAAGCTCACCTGCGCGATGTTGTAGACGAGCACGGCGATCGCGCTGAGCGCCTGCCCGAGCATGAGCAGCGGGATCGCCGCGGCCGGCAGGAGCGGCATGAGGACGATCGGGATGAGCCCGACGACGCCGAGGAGGGCGGCGACGGGGATGATCGTGCCCTCGCCGACGATCGCGCTCAGCCGTGCGGCGACGATCGCGCCGACGATGCCGCCGACCGCGCCGACGGCGGTGGCGATGCCGAAGATCTCGGGGCCGAGGCCGAGGTCGCGCAGGACGAGCAGGGGCAGCATCGTGAGCCCGATCGTGGCGAAGAAGTTCGTCGAGGCGGTGCAGAGCGTGATCGCGCGCAGCAGCCGGTTGCCGAAGACGAAGCGCAGGCCCTCGGCGATCTCGACGCGCAGCGGTCGGCGGTCCTCCTTAGGTCGCGCGATCTCGTCGTCGCGCACGGTCGCGAGCATGACGAACGAGCCGAGGTAGGTCGCCGCGGTCGCGACGAGCAGCACGGGCGCCTGCACGATCGTCAGCAGCAGTCCACCGAGAGCGGGGCCGCCGACGCCCGCGAGCTGAGCAGTCGACTCGAGCTTGCCGTTCGCGTCGGCGATGCGATCGCGCGGCACGAGCACGGGGATGTAGCTCTGGTACGCGATGTCGAAGAAGACCGTCGCGACCCCGACCACGACGGCGAAGAGGATGAGGTGCCAGACCTCGAGCACTCCCGCCCACCACAGCAGCGGCACGGCGGCGAAGGCGAGCACGCGCACGGCGTTCGCGCGCATCATGATGGGGCGCTTGCGAGCGCGGTCGATCCACGCGCCGGCGGGCAGTCCGACGACGAGGAACGCGAGGGTGCCGGCCGCGCCGAGCAGTCCGACCTCGACCTCATCGGCGCCGAGGAGCACGATCGCGAGCACGGGCATCGCGAGGAACCCGAGCTCGCTGCCGAGCTGGGCGCCTGCCTCGCCGCCCCAGAAGCGCAGGAAGTTCGGGCGGCGCCACAGCGTCGGCCCCGCGTCGCGCGCGGCGGGAGGAGCGGGAGTGGTCGCAGGGGTGTCGGTGCTCACGGCGGTCAGTCTGCCGCTACCGATTGAGAAGTGTCAATCACTTCTTCCCGCGCGCCCGCCGACCGGTTACCGTGGTCGGCATGACGAGCGAGGATGCCCGCGAGCGCGCCGCGAGGCGCGCCCTGTCGTCGCCGCTGCGGCTCCGCATCCTCCGCTACTGCCTGTACGAGTCCCACTCGAACCGCGAGATCGCCGTCCAGTTCGGGCTCAACCCGGGCACGAGCCTGCACCACGTGCGCACGCTCGTCGACTCGGGCTTCCTCGCGGCGGAGGAGGGGCGCCCAGGTCGACGCGGGAGCGTGGAGATCCCGTACCGCGCGACCGGCAAGTCGTGGGACTCGCCCACCGACGGCGGGGGCGATCTGCTCATCCGGACGTTCCTCGAGGAGATCGAGGGGCGCGACCTCGACGAGCTGTTCATGGTGCGCATGGGGTTCAAGCTGCGCCCCGAGCGGCAGGAGGAGCTCCAGCGGCGGCTCGTCGACCTCGTGCTCGAGTTCCACGGCTCGCCCGACGACGACGGCGAGCTGTCGAGCCTGTTCATCGCCGGGCATCCGGAGGAGCGACCGGCGGAGGGGCGGGAGCCGGCGTCGCGGCCCGAGCGCCGTCAGGAGCCGGGGAGCCCGTAGCCCGACTCGCGCGAGCCGGTCGCGAGGCCGTCGGCGAGCAGGCCGGCCAGCGCGCGCTCGCGCTGCACGGCATCCGCCCAGACGCCGTCGAGGAGCTCGGCCGGCACCGGGCCGTCCGCGTGGCGCAGCTCGCGCATGATGAGGCCGCGCACCTGCCGATCGCTGCCTTCGAAGCGGGCCTGCCGCGGCGCGCGCGGGCCGTCGTAGTCGGGGTATCCGGCGGCGCGCCACGCGCACAGCGCGGCGAGGGGGCACGCGTCGCAGCGGGGCGTGCGGGCGACGCAGACGACCTGGCCGAGCTCCATGAGTCCGGCGTTCATGAGGCGGGCATCCGCCGCGTCGTCGGGGAGGAGGGCCTCCATGTCGGCGAGATCCGCGCGGGTGCGGGCCGGGCCCGCCGCCCCGTGACCGTGGACGGCGCGAGCGATGACGCGGCGCGTGTTGACGTCGACCACGGGCGCCCTGACTCCGAACGCGAAGCTCGCGACCGCGCGCGCGGTGTAGTCGCCGATGCCGGGGAGGGCGAGCAGGGCATCCACGTCGGAGGGGACCTCGCCGCCGTGGCGCTCGCTGATCGCGACGGCCGCAGCGTGCAGGTTGAGGGCGCGGCGGGGGTAGCCGAGGCGATCCCACGCGCGCACCGCCTCGGCGGGGGAGTCGCTCGCGAGGGCGTCGGGCGACGGCCAGCGGGCGAGCCACTGCTCGAGCCGCGGGATCACGCGCGCGACCGGGGTCTGCTGCAGCATGATCTCGCTCACGAGCACGCCCCACGGCGAGAATCCCGACGCGCGCCACGGCAGCGGGCGGGCGGTCGCGAGGAACCACGGGATGACGCGCGCGCTGGGGGAGGACTCGGCGGCCGTCACGGGGCAAGCCTAGGCTGGCGCGATGGACGACTCCCGCCATGCCCTGCTGGAGCAGCTCTCCGATGATCTGCTCGCCGCCCACCCGCGCGGTCGCGCGCTCGTCGCGATCGACGGCGTCGACGGCGCGGGCAAGACGACCTTCGCCGACGCGTGGGCGGGCGTTCTCCGGGCCCGCGGCGTGCACGTGCTGCGCGCGACGGTCGACGACTTCCTGCGGCCGAAGGTCGAACGGTACGCGCGGGGCCGCGACTCGGCCGAGGGGTACTACCGCGACTCGATCGACGTCGCCGCGCTCCGGGCGGCGCTCGTGGAGCCCTTCCGGTCGGGGGCGGACTCGGTCGCGCTCGGCGTGTTCGACCACGAGCACGACGCTCCCCTCGAGGTGCGCGAGCGGAGCATCCCCGCCGATGCCGTTCTTCTGATCGACGGCATCTTCCTGCACCAGCCCGAGCTGCGCGGCCTCTGGAACCGGTCGATCTGGCTCGACGTGCCGCCCGAGGTGCGCGATGCGCGGCTCATCGCGCGCGACGGAGAGGGCACCCTCGCGCCGAGGTACAGCGAGGGGCAGTACCTGTACCAGAAGGAGGCGAACCCGCGTCGAGCGGCGACGATCGTGATCGACAACAGCGATGCCGCGCACCCGCGCCAGGTCTTCGACGACTTCTGCTGAGGTTCAGCCTCGCCGCCTAGCGTGAGCGCATGCGCGTACTCGTCACCGGAGCGACCGGCTATATCGGCGGGCGTCTCGTGCCCCGACTGCTCGAGGCGGGCCACGACGTCCGCCTCTTCGTGCGCGACCCCGAGCGGCTGCGAGACGTGCCGTGGGGCGACGAGGTCGAGGTCGCGACGGGCGACCTGCAGCGCGCGAGCGACGTGCGCGCGGCTGCGCAGGGCATCGACGTCCTCTACTACCTCGTGCACTCGATGGCGAGCTCGGGCGACTTCGAGGAGACCGAGAAGCGCATCGCGCGCACCGTCGCGACCGAAGCGAAAGCGGCGGGCGTCTCGCGCATCGTCTACCTCGGCGGCCTTCACCCCGACGGCCCCCTCTCGCGCCACCTGCGCAGCCGCAAGGAGGTCGGCAACATCCTGCTCGCGAGCGGCGTGCCGACGATCGCGCTGCAGGCGGGCGTCGTCATCGGGTCGGGCTCGGCGAGCTTCGAGATGATCCGCCACCTGACCGAGGTCCTGCCGTACATGCCGGCGCCGAAGTGGGTGCGCAACTTCATCCAGCCGATCGCCGTGCGCGACGTGCTGCACTACCTGATCGAGTCGGCGACGCTCCCGACGAGCGTCAACCGCGCCTTCGACATCGGCGGGCCCGACGTGCTGCGCTACGGCCAGATGATGAACGGCTACGCGGTCGAGGCGGGCCTCAAGCAGCGGCCGATCGCGAGCCTCCCGGTGCTCACGCCGTACCTCGCGAGCCAGTGGGTCAACCTCGTCACGCCCATCCCGCGCGCGCTCGCCGTGCCGATCATCTCGAGCCTGCAGTACGACGCCGTCATGCGCGAGCACGACATCGACGCCGTCATCCCGCCGCCGCCCGGGGGTCTCACCGGCTACCGGCTCGCGGTGCGGTACGCGCTCGCGAAGATGCGCGAGGGCGAGGTCGAGACGAGCTGGCGCAATGCCGCCGTCCAGGGCGCCCCGAGCGACCTGCTGCCGAGCGACCCCGACTGGAGCGGCCACACCGTCTACACCGACCTCCGCGAGCTCGACACGCCGGCGCCGCCCGAGGCGCTGTGGGAGGTCGTCGAGGGCATCGGCGGCGACAACGGCTGGTACTCGCTGCCGGTCGCGTGGGCCGCCCGCGGCTGGCTCGACAAGCTCGTCGGAGGAGTGGGCCTGCGCCGCGGGCGCCGCGACCCGCACCGCCTCGCGCCGGGCGACGCGCTCGACTTCTGGCGCGTCGAGCAGATCGACCGGGGCCGCTTCCTGCGCCTCCGCGCCGAGATGAAGGTGCCGGGGCGCGCGTGGCTCGAATTCACGATCCTGCCCCGCTCGGGCGGTGGCTCGACGCTCCGCCAGCGGGCGATCTTCTTCCCGTCGGGCCTCGGCGGGCGCCTGTACTGGTTCGCGATCGCGCCGTTCCACGACGTGATCTTCGCGGGCATGGCATCCTCGATGGCGAAGACCGCCGTCTCGGGCCGCCCGGTTCGTCGCTGACGCGATCGCGAGGGGGGCTCGCCGTGCGACAGGTGACGATTACGGGGGCGGATGCTCCGCGCACGCGCCCCGTCGTCCTCGTCGCCCTCGCCCTCGTGCTCGGGCTGCTCGGCTCGCTGATCTCGGCGCCGCAGGCCGCCCGCGCCGACGAGAGCGGCGTGATCTTCTCGCTGCTTAACCAGGCGCGCAACGGCGAGGGCCGCTCCTCCCTCGAGCGGATGGCCGCTCTCGACGCCGTCGCCCTCGAGTGGGCGAAGGCGATGGCGGCGTCGGGCACGCTGTCGCACAACCAGTCGCTGAGCAGTCAGATCCCGGGCGGGTGGAGCTTCATCGGCGAGAACGTCGCGCGCGGCTACCCGAGCGGGTCGTCGATGCACGAGGGCTGGTGGAACTCCTCCGGCCATCGCGCCAACATGCTCGGCGACTTCACCGACGTCGGCATCGCGTTCCTCTCCGCGGGCGGCTCGACGTGGGGCGTTCAGGTGTTCGCGCGGTACGGCGCGTCGCTGCCGCCGTACTCGGCGCCCGCACCTGCTCAGCCGGCGCCCGCGCCGGCGCCTGCTCAGCCGGCCCCGGCCCCTGCTCCGGCGCAACCCGCACCGGCTCCCGCGCAGCCCGCGCCCGCGGCCGCGGCGTCCCCCGACCCGCAGCCGAGCGTCATCGACCCCGAGCCCTCGCGAGCACCCACCCTCCTGCCGTCGCCGAGCGCGACGCCGTCCGCGTCGCCGTCCGCGTCGGCCGAATCGAGCGCCCCGCCGAGCGCCGAGCCGAGCGCGTCATCCGCCCCCGGCGACGGGGCCTCGACGTCGTCGCCGTGGCCCATCGTGGCCGTCGTGCTGCTCGGACTCCTGGTCGGCGCCGCGGTGGCCGCCGCCCTCCTGGTTCGTCGACGCCGCGCGCAGACCTAGCGACGTCGTCGCGCGCTGTCAACCGCGTCGCCGCGGCAGGGGGCGTGCGCGAGCATTCCGGGCAGGCCGCTCCACCCGAGCGGTCACCGATCCGGAGACGACGGCGTCCAAGGAGGACGACATGATGCGCACCGTTTCACACCGAGAAATGTCCACGGGCGTCCGCGCCCTCATCCTCGCCGGCCTGCTCGGGCTGCTCCTCGCGTTCGCGGGGATCGTCGCGAGCGGCGCGGCCGCCGCGGCGAGCGGCGGGCCCGGCGGGGTCGCCCCGCTCTCGGCCACGGCCGAGCCGAGCGACGAGCCGACCGAGGAGACCGAGGAGCCCGCCGAGGAGGAGCCCGCGGAGGAGCCCGCCGAGGAGGCCCCTGACGAGCCCGCGGAGGACGGCGACGACGTCGTCGTCACCGATGACGACGGCTTCCCGCTCTGGGCGACCGTGCTGCTGGTGGTGCTGGGCATCGCGCTCGTGGCCGCGATCGCGTACGCGGCGACGCGCGACCGCGACCGACGCGACCGCATCTAGCGGGCATCCGCCCCTGAACCGACGAGCCCGTCGCGCCTCCCACAGGGCGCGGCGGGCGTCGTCCTGGGCGGCATCCGAACAGGCGATCGCGATTCAGGTCACGAAACGGTAACGGCATGGGATAGGGTGGCGGAACCCTGCACCGAAGCAGGCTCCCCGACCCACGGAGCGACGTCGATGACGACAGCGCGACTGCCCGATCGCGGCACCCCGCGGCCCTACTCCGTGCGGCGGATGTCCGTCTCGGCGGCCGCCTCCCTGGCCCTCGTCCTCGTGATGGTCGTCGATCACGACGCGGCCACCGTGCACGCCGCCAACATGTGGGGCACCCTGCGCGAGCCCGGCCAGCCCGCCTTCGTCGCCGGCCACCGCGGGGACCGCGCGACCGCCCCGGAGAACACGATTCCGGCGATCCAGGCCGCTCTCGACTCGAGCATGGAGTTCGTCGAGGTCGACGTGCGGAAGACCCTCGACGGCGAGCCCGTGCTCATCCACGATGAGACCCTCGAGCGGACGACGACCGGCACGGGCCTCGTCGAGGAGCGCCCGTGGGCCGAGCTGCAGGGGCTCGATGCGGGCGCCTGGTACGCGGCGGAGTGGGCCGGAACGCGCATCCCGCACTTCGACGACTTCGTCGACGTCTTCCAGATCTCGCGCAAGAAGGCGCTCGTGGAGCTCAAGGGCATCTGGACCGAGGACGAGCTCGAGCCGATCGTGAGCGAGATCTACGCCGCCGGGGTGCAGGACAGGATCGTGTTCGCGAGCTTCGAGATCGGAACGCTGCACCACCTGAGTCGTGCCGCGCCGAACCTGCCGCGCGTGGTGCTCAGGCGCACCCTGCCCGCCGACCCGGTGCGGCTCGCGAACTACTACGGGGCCGCCGCGGTCATGACGCGGCTGGCGGAGGTGCGCGACCGCCCCGAGGTCGTCGACGCGATGCACGCCGCGGGGCTCGGCATCATGCTCTACACGCTCAACTCGGAGGAGAGCTGGGCCGAGGCGCTCGCGCACGGGGTCGACGGCGTCATCACCGACGAGCCCAGCGCGCTCGACGGCTGGCTCGCCGAGACCGCACCCGGCACGTAGGGGCCGATCGGCGCTAGCGTCGAGCCATGCGCGCGCTCGCCCTCCTCGTCGCCGTCGCCGTCACGGCCATCCTCGGGGCGCCGGTCCCGGCTGCTGCGGCCCCGACGGAGACCGCAGCAGCCGCACCCGGCGCGACGAGCGTCGATGACTTCACCTTCGACTCCTTCGACGTCGAGTACCGGCTGGGCCGCGACGATGCGGGCCACGCGACGCTCACGACGGTCGAGACGCTCGTCGCGCGCTTCCCCGAGTTCGACCAGAATCGCGGCATCCGCCGCTCGCTGCCCGCGCAGTACCAGGGGAGGACGACCGCGCTCGAGGTCGTGAGCGTGACCGACGAGAACGGAGAGCCGCGGCCGTTCGAGGTCGAGGAGGGCTCGGGCGTCGTCGACGTCATCGCCGCCGTGCCGGAGGGGGAGTTCGTCCGCGGCATCCAGACCTACGTCATCACGTACACGCAGCGTGACGTCGTCGACGCCTTCGACGACACCGGCGCCGAGGAGTTCTACTGGAACCTCACCGGCACCGACTGGGCGCAGCCGTTCGCGCAGGTGCGCGGCCGCGTGGTGCTCGAGGACGGCCTCGCCGAGTCGCTCATCCCCGGTGCGCTCGCCTGCTACCGCGGCTACGCCGGCTCGACCGAGACCTGCCCGATCGAGCGCGAGGGCGACGTCGTCACCGTCCAGGCGGATGGCCTGCTGCCGTTCCAGACGGCGACGGTCGCGCTCGGCTTCGAGCCCGGCACGTTCACGCTCTTCGACCGGTCGTACCTCGCGAGCCCGGCCGCGTGGCTGCAGCTCATCGCCCTGCTCGGCCTGCTCGGCGTCGTGGTGCGCGCCATCCTGCTGCGCGCGACGCGCTACCGCGACGCGCCGGGTCGCCCGGTGATCGTCGCCGAGTACCTGCCCCCGAAGAGCGTCACCCTCCTCGAGGCCTCCGTCATCATCCGCCGCCCGCGTCGGGCGGTCGCGAGCCAGCTCATCGATCTCGCCGTGCGGCGCGCGATCACGGTGATCGAAGTGGATGCGCGTCTGTCCCTGCGCTCGCAGTGGCGCCTGCGTCTCGAGTCCGCCGCCGGGCTCGCCGATCGTGAGCGCCAGCTGCTCGCGGCGTTCTTCGGCAGCGATCTCGTTCCCGGGACGGAGCACACGCTGAAGAACTCCGACACGACCGTCGGCAGCAAGGTCTCCGCTCTCGTCGCGAAGCTGGGCACCGATGCGCGCTCGCGCGGGTGGCGGACCACCATCCCGCCCCGGCACTCCGTCGGGCTCCCCGCGCTCGGGCTCCTCGCCGTGATCACCGTTTTCGTCACGGGCATCCTCGTGAGCGACGAGGGGCGCGGGGGTGCGCTTCCGGGAATCCTCATCCCGGTCGCGATCGGGCTGTTCATCGTGATCGGCGTGTGCCTGTGGCGCTCCCCGCTCACGGCGGAGGGCTCCGAGCTGCGCGACCACATCCGCGGCCTCGAGGAGTACATCGAGCTCGCCGAGGCCGACCGGATGCGCGTGCTCCAGTCGCCGCAGGGGTCCCTCCGCGACCCGGTGGACGTGCAGAACCGCGACGAGGCGCTGCGGCTGACCGAGCGGATCCTGCCGTGGGCTGTGCTGCTCGGGCACGAGAAGGAGTGGTCGGAGCTGCTGGGGCGGTTCTACGACGAGGAGCACCAGCCCTCGTGGTACTCGGGCCGGTCGGCGTTCTCGGCCGCGGCGTTCTCCTCCGGCATCAGCACGGTCGCCTCCCGCGTCTCATCGAGCTACTCGGGCTCGAGCTCGTCGGGCGGATCGAGCGGCGGCGGCTCCTCCGGCGGCGGCGGCGGAGGCGGCGGAGGCGGCGGGGTCTGAGTTTTCTCCGCACGGTGCCCGCGCCGCGCCGTCGGGAGGCGTAGACTGCTCTCAGCTTCCCGAGCCCACCGCGTCGTTCTCGACCGGGTCAGGGCGCGGAGGCACCGGCCCCGAGCACACCGGCGGGGCCACTGCACACCGGTTCATCACGGGTGCCGATGGCGGTTCCGCGGACGGATGCTCCTTCGAGGTCCGGATGCCCCGCCCACGCACCACAGCATCCCCGCGGTCCTCGTACCGCGCGTTCCCGAGGAGGGGCATGGCCCAGTCCGGCCAGCGTGTCAAGTCGTCCCAGCGCAAGGGCGGTTCGCCGACCCGTCGTCGTCGCCCGCTCGACGAGCAGGGGATCATCCCGATCCTCGCGCGCGCGGTACGCGAGGTGGAGAACGCCGCCGAGCGCGGCGGCAAGGTGAGCCCGTCGAACCGCACGAAGTTCCAGGTCGCCGCCCTGCTCGTCCGCGAGGAGCGCGCGCGCGTCAAGGACGACCGCGAGGTTCCTGAGGGCGAGCGCGCCGAGGTGCTCAAGCGCCTCGATGGCCTCGCCGGCATCATGGCGAAGACGGCCGCGCGCGACACGACGCTCATCCAGCTGCTCGCGCCCGAGGCGAAGGTGTCGGATGCCGCGAAGCTCATGCGCCGCGACATGCTCCTCGCCTCCGGTGCGGAGCTCGAGCCGGACGACCTCATCATCGTCACCGAGCCCGCGCCGGTGAAGCCGGAGGTCGCGAAGCAGGTGCTCCCGACGTCGGTGAAGCGCGCGCAGCTCGCGAACCCGTTCCTCGCCCCCGACTTCTCGGCACTCGCCACGCTGCCGAAGCCCCAGACCGCGCGCCTGGCGAACTGGGAGCTCATCGAGCCCCTGTTCCGGTCGTTCGAGTACGGCGCGGGCGGTCAGGCCGCGTCGATGGATCTTCCGGAGGCGGGGTCGCTCGTGACTCCCGGCGGCATGGAGCTCATGCGCCACCAGGCGCGGCTCATCGAGGCGGTGCGCGAGGGCCACCGGTCCTTCCTGCTCGCCGATGAGCCGGGCCTCGGCAAGACGGCGCAGGCGCTCATGGCGGCGAACGTCGCTCAGGCCTTCCGCTCCTGGTCGTCGTGCCGAACGTCGTGAAGACGAACTGGGCGCGCGAGGTGCAGCGGTGGATCCCGCAGCGCTCGTCGACGGTCGTGCACGGCGACGGCGACGACCTCGACGCGTTCGCCGACGTCATCATCGTCAATTACGAGATCCTCGATCGCCACGTCGGCTGGCTCGGCCGCTTCGGCTTCAAGGGCATGGTCGTCGACGAGGCGCACTTCATCAAGAATGCGACCTCGCAGCGCTCCCGCCACGTGCAGGCGCTCGCGACGAGCATCCGCGCGGTGACGCCGAAGGCGCTCATGATGGCGCTCACGGGCACGCCGCTCATCAACCAGATCGAGGACTTCCGGATGATCTGGAAGTTCCTGGGCTGGATCGACGACAAGAAGCCGCTGGGCGAGCTCATGGTGAAGCTCGAGGAGACAGGTCTCACGCCCGTCGACCCGGGATTCTTCGCCGAGGCTCGTCGCTGCGTCATCGACATGGGCATCGTGCGCCGCAAGAAGGTGGATGTCGCCTCCGACATCCCTGCGCGTCGCATCGCCGACATCCCGGTCGAGCTCGACGACGAGTACGGTCGCTCGATCCGCGACTCGGAGCGCGCCCTCATCGCGCGTCTCGTGGAGCGCTACCGCCGCGTGGCGGCGGCGCGCGAGGTGCCGCCGGTCGGCGTGGACGCCGAGCTCGTGCGCCTCGTCGCGCAGTCGGAGCTCGAGGAGTCGAAGGGTTCGACGAACGGCGACAACGTGTTCACGCTCGTGCGCCGCATCGGCACGGCGAAGGCCGTCCTCGCGGCCGACTACACGGCGCAGCTCGCCCGCAACGTCGGCAAGGTCGTGTTCTTCGCCAAGCACATCGACGTCATGGATGCCGCGGAGGCTCACTTCGCGTCGGCCGGGCTGAAGTCGGTGAGCGTGCGCGGCGACCAGTCGACGAAGGCGCGGCAGGAGTCGATCGACGCGTTCACGAACGATGAGGATGTCGCGGTCATCGTCTGCTCGCTGTCCGCGGCCGGCGTGGGGCTCAATCTGCAGGCCGCGTCCAACGTCGTGCTCGCGGAGCTGTCGTGGACGTCGGCGGAGCAGACGCAGGCGATCGATCGCGTGCACCGCATCGGTCAGGAGCTGCCCGTCACGGCGTGGCGCATCCTCGCGGCGCAGACGATCGACGCGCGCATCGCCGATCTCATCGACTCGAAGGCGGGCCTCGCGGCGCGCGCGCTCGACGGATCGGACGAGGTGCTCTCGCAGGAGGGCACCGTCCAGCTGCAGGCGCTCGTGGCGATGCTGACGGAGGCGCTCAGCCGCTAGGTCGGGGTTGCTCGTCCTCCACTCGCGCCCGCGCTCGCGCGGCGAGGAGGGGGCGGCAGTGCCGAGCCTGCTCGAGCGCGGTATCGACGCTCACGGCGAGGCGATCGCCGCTGCGGAAGTCGCGCGTGCTCCAGTGAAGGACCGGCGGTCGCTCTCCGATTGCGACGCCCAGAGCGTCCGCGTGTGCGCGCACCGAGAGATCGCTGAGACGGCGGGAGGAGTGCTCCCTCCGCGCGACGTGGAGCCCGTCATCGGGGTGCAGGTCGCCGGGATCCAGCAGGTCGTGATGGACGAGCGCGCTCACGCAGGAGAGCGGTCCGCCGATGCACCAGGCGAGAACGTGCAGCTCGCCGAGCGCGGGCAAGCAGTACCAGCCCTTGCGGATGCGCCGAAGAGCCCCGTGGTCGCGCAGGATGCGGATGTGCTCCTCAGGGATGCCCGCCCCGACGAGCTCGCGAGCGCTCACGATCCCGCCGTGCGCCTCGATGAGTCTCTCGTGCAGGGGCCGCAGAGGCGCTCGCAGAGCACCGTTGGGTGGCGGCGGCTCCAGCAGGGCGTCCTCGTCGAGATCCCAGTGCGTCTCGTGCCACAGTGCGGGCACGTTTTCCGGTCCGTGCGTCCAAGGGGTACCTGCCGTCGTCACGCCGGCATACTGCCCGTCGACCGGTCAGCAAGCCCGCCCTCGCCCGAAACTCTGAATCCGGGACGACTCACTACCGTTGTTGAGGAGTGACGAAATGGACTTATGTCACTCCTCGACAACGGTAGGACTTCCGCGGGGATCGCGGTTTCCGGAAACGACGCCCGTCGCAGGAGGGGAAGCCGACCCGCGGGACAGCGAGCGGACGGAGCCGAGGGGCGGAGCGGCTCAGGCGGGGTGGGCGCTCGCTCGGTCCGAGCTCACGAGGTGCTCGACCGCCGCGAGCGGGATCGGCAGCCACGTCGGCCGGTTCCGCGCCTCGTACATCGCCTCGTAGACGGCCTTGTCGAGCTCGAACGCGTCGAGGAGGGCGCGATGTGCGCGGAGATCCGTGCCCGATTGCGCGATGTACCCGTCGAGGAAGGCCCGGCGGCAGCGGTGCGCCCACTCGGGGTCGACGGCGTCGCGAGCCGCGGCATCCGCCGCAGTGTTGCGACGCGCGCCCACGACGTAATCGAACGAGCGCAGCATCCCGGCCACGTCGCGCAGCGGCGAATCGACCCGATTGCGCTCATCGAGCGGGCGCAGCGGCTCGCCCTCGAAGTCGACGAGCACCCACTCGCCCGTCGAGCGGCGCAGCGCCTGCCCGAGGTGGAAATCGCCGTGGATGCGCTGCAGCTGCGGCCACGGAGCATCCTGCGCCGCGTCGTACACGGCCTCGATCGCGGGGCGCAGCGCACGCAGCGCGGGCACGTCGGAGGTCGCGACCGACAGCCGGTGGTGCCAGTTCGCGACGAAGCCCACGATGTCGCCGAGCGTCGCATCGCGCGTCGGCATCGCCTCCGCGAGACCCGTGTGCACCTCCGCCGTCGTGCGGCCCAGGCGCTCGGCCTCCGCGCTGAAATCCTCGCCCGCCGCGGCGGACGCGAGAGCGAGCTCCCACCCGTCGGTCGCATCCGTCACGAACTCCTGCGCGAACGCCAGGTGCCCCATCGCGGTGCGGTCGCCGTGGTACGGATCGTTCCAGTAGCCCGTGATCGAGCCGAGCATGCGCGGCACCTGCCGGTACCCGCGCGAGGTGAGCGCCGACGGCAGCGTCACATCCGGGTTCTCGCCCGTGTGCACGAGCCGGAAGACCTTCGCCACGAGCGGCGCCTCGCCGCCCTGATCGAAGATGATCGACGTGTTCGACTGCTCGCCGCCGTGCACGCGAGCGTGACGATCGCTGCGGTGGATGTGCATGCGCTTCAGGAGCGCCGACGTGTACGCGGGGTCGTGCGCGCCGTCGAAGAGGTAGTCGTCGTCCGAGTCGCGGCCGATCAGGTGCGGGCCGGCGCCCTTCGGGATCGTCCGTCGAGCGACGAGCGGCACGTGGTAGAGCGACGGCGGATTGTTCGCCAGATCACGGAGGATGAGCACGATCACGCGGGCATCGGGTTCGTCCGTCGGCCACACCTCGCGCGTCACCTCGACGAGGTTCGGAACGCGTCCCTTGCCGGCGTACCAGCGCTGCCGGTTCATCCAGTCGGTCAGGCACTCCAGACTGCTACTCATATCTGCCACCCTACGCGCGTGCGCTCCGGGCCGCCGAGGAACGTTCCGAGGACTCCCAGCCCCGGAACGTGAGCGCATCCCTCAGCGCAGCCGGCGTCGCAGGAAACCGTTCATCGCAGCGGAGAGCTCCGTATCGATCGTGCGCTGCACCCCGTCGACCGACCGCACGGGCGCCGCGTGGCGCACGCTCGACACGAGCCACGCCGCATCCGCCGCCGCGAGATCGGAGGGCGTCAGGGTCGTGACGCGCCCCTGCAGCCCCCAGTCGGGCGCCGCCGCGAACAGGTCGACCTGCGTCGTGCCGGGGAGGATCCCGAGCGCGGCGGGCGGCGTCAGCAGCTCCGTCCCGCGCCGCACCACGAGCGTCGACGTCGGACCCTCGAGCAGCAGCCCGTCGCTCGAGACGAACAGCGCGTCGTCCGCACCGCGCCGCGCCGCCTCCCTCGCCGCCGCGCGGTTCACGGCGTACGACAGGGTCTTCGCCCCCGCGAGCAGCCACGGGGATGTCGTGGCCGCATCGCTGCGCAGCCCCCGATCGAGCAGGACGACGTCGATCCCGTCCGTCCGCTCGCGACGGAAGTCGCCGGAGACCGTCCCGTACGCCCACCCGGTCGGAAAAGGTTGTCCCTCGACGCCGCGCGTGAGCACGGTCTTCACCCAGGCCTCCTCGTGATCGGCCAGCAGGTCCGCGAGCGCGCGCACGGCATCCGCCCACACCGTCGGGTCGGGCTCGGGAAGGTCGAGCATGCGCGCCGACCGCGCGAAGCGCTCCAGGTGGGCGGCGAGGGCCTGCGGGTGACCGCTGCCGATGCTGATCGTCTCGAAGACGCCGTCGCCGCGAGTCGCCGCGACGTCCGTCACGCGCACCTGCGGCAGGTCCGGATCGGCGGCGACCCAGCCGGTCGCGTGCCCCTCGACGTCGTGCTCGACGAGGACCAGATGCTCGGGCGCCGACATGTCAGCGCCGCGCCACGCGGTGGTGCAGGCGCGTGATCGCGACCGCGAGAGCCGCGAGCACGATGATGAGCACCGCGATGCCGACGACGTACTGCACGACGCCCGGCACGCCCGCGGGGCCGAACGGCTCGAGGAACGGGTACGGATACCAGCCGGTGAGCGCCCCGCGCACCATCGTCACGCCGACCCAGATGAGCGGGAAGCTCACCGCGAGGGCCATCGTGCTCCAGCGCAGGCGAGGCCGGGTCGGGTTGAGCAGCCAGTCGAGGGCGATGTAGATCGGGATCCACACGTGCAGGTTCTCGTTCGGCCACGGCGGCGCGATGTAGCCGTCGTCGTTCGGGATGCCGCGCAGCAGCAGGTTGTAGACGACGCCCGTGACGACCGCGTACGCGAACACGCTCGCGCGGATCGCCGCGTACAGGGGCGGGTCGATCGGCGTGCGGAAGGCGAGCACCCCGCCGACGATCAGGACGACGATGTTGATGAGCGCCGTCTGGATCGTGAAGTACGCGAAGTACTCGTTCGGCTGGAAGCGCCCGGCGGCGACCTGGTCGCTCACCTGCCAGACGATGCTCGCGAGCACGCTCACCCCGGCGATGAGGCTCAGGACGCCCGCCATGCGACGCAGACGCAGGATCACCACGCTCGGCGTGGGCTCGGCGGCGCCCGGGTGCGGGTCGGCGGAGGTGCGGGCCGAGGCGGAGGCGTCGGAGGCGCCGGGCGGCTGGGCGGAGGGCGCGGGGGAAGACGTCGTCGTCACGCCGACACGCTATCAACCCGCGCCGCCCGCCTAGGCTGGCGCCGTGCCGATGTTCGAGGTCGCCGCCGTCTACCTGACGCGCGAGGTCGCGACCCCCGACGGCCCGCGCACCGAGGTGCTCCTCGGTCGCAAGCGCACGGGGCTCGGCATCGACCGTCTCGTGGCGCCGGGCGGCAAGCTCGAGCCGGGCGAGACCGCGACGGATGCCGCCGTCCGCGAGGTGCGCGAGGAGGTCGGCATCGAGGTGGCGGCCCGCGATCTCGTGCCCATCGCCGAGATCGCGTATCCGTTCCTCGACCGGCCGCACCTCTCGCAGTTCCATCGCGTGTTCACCGCGAGCGTCTTCACGGGCGAGGCGGCGACGAGCGCCGAGCTCGAGCCCGCGTGGTTCCCGCTCGCGAGCATCCCGTTCGATCGCATGTGGGCCGATGCGGGCCGGTGGGTCGCGCGAGCGCTCGCGGGGGAGTACGTCGCCGCGACTCTGACGTTCAGCGAGGGCGACGCGATGGTCGCGGAGGACTGGACGGGCGCTCGCCGCAGCTGAACGCCCGCCCCCGACCTGAACGCCCGCTCCAGGCGCCCTGGGTAGCGTCGACACCATGACTGCACACGATTTCGGGCCGCTCGTCCTCGGCGGCAACACCTTCGGATGGACCAGCTCGCGCGACGAGAGCTTCGCCGTGCTCGACGCGTTCGTCGCCGCGGGCGGCCGCGCGATCGACACGGCCGACGTCTACTCGGCGTGGGCGCCCGGCAACTCGGGCGGCGACTCCGAGACCGTGCTCGGCGAGTGGCTCGCCCGCCGCGGGCGCCGAGACGACGTCGAGATCCACACCAAGGTCTTCGCCCTCGAGGCCCGCCCGGGCCTGTCGGCGGCGAACATCCGCGCGGCCGTCGACGACTCTCTGCGCCGTCTGCAGACCGACTACCTCGACCTCTACTATGCGCACCGCGACGACGACTCGGTGCCGCAGGAGGAGTACGTCGCCGCGTTCGGCGAGCTCGTCCAGGCGGGCAAGATCCGGGCCGTCGGCGCCTCGAACTTCACCGCCGAGCGCCTCCGCAGCGCCGTCGCGATCGCCGCCGACCTCGGCGTGACCGGCGTCACCGTCGCGCAGGACGGCTACAGCCTCGTCCGCCGCGACTACGAGACGACGCTGCGCGACACGATCGCCGAGCTCGGCCTCGTCGAGCTGCCCTACGGCGCGCTGCAGGGCGGGTTCCTCACCGGCAAGTACCGCCCGGGCGTCGAGGTCGACTCGGCCCGCGCCGGCAACGCGTCGAAGCTTCTCGACGACCCGCGAAACCTCGCGCTCCTCGACGCGCTCGACCGGGTCGCGGATGCCCGCGGCGTCTCGGTCGCGGCCGTCGCGCTGGCCTGGCTGCGCCAGCAGCCGACCATCGGCGCACCGATCGCGTCGGCGCGGACGGTCGAGCAGCTGCCGCACCTCGTCGAGTCGTTCACGCTCGAGCTGTCGGCCGAGGAGCTCGCGCTGGTCGGCTCGCCGACCGCGCCCGCCGCCTAACGGGGCCCGCGATCGCGGGCCGGCCGCGCCCTACGGGGCGGTGTCAGCCCGCCCGAGGACGTCGAGCATCCACGCCAGCTCGATCGCGCGCTGGTTCCAGGCCGAGTAGCGGCCCGAGACCCCTCCATGCCCGGCCTCCATCTCGCAGCGCAGCAGCACGTCGGCTCCGACCTCGCGTAGCCGAGCGACCCACTTCGCGGGCTCGACGTAGAGCACGCGCGTGTCGTTAAGGCTGGTCACGGCCAGGATGCGCGGGTACGCCTGCTCGGTCACGTTCTCGTACGGCGCGTACTGCTTCATGTACGCGTACACGGCCGGGTCGTGCAGCGGGTCGCCCCACTCGTCCCACTCGATGACGGTGAGCGGCAGCTCGGGCATGAGGATCGAGGTGAGCGGGTCGACGAACGGCACGTCGGCGAGGATGCCCGCGAAGAGCTCGGGCGCGATGTTCGCGACCGCGCCCATGAGGAGCCCGCCCGCGCTGCCGCCCTCGGCGACGAGGCGATCGGGCGCCGTGACGCCGGAGTCGACGAGGTGCCGGGCGGTCGCGACGAAGTCGGTGAAGGTGTTCGTCTTCGACAGCGTCTTGCCGTTCTCGTACCAGGCGCGGCCCAGCTCGCCGCCGCCGCGCACGTGCGCGATCGCGAACACGACGCCGCGATCGAGCAGCGACAGGCGCGGGATCGAGAAGCCGGGATCCATGCTCGCCTCGTACGAGCCGTAGCCGTAGAGCAGGAGCGGGCTCGGCTCGAGGCCCTCGGCGGCTGCGCCGTTCGCCCCTACGGACTCCGAGGCATCCGCGCCGTCGAGCGCCGGCACGAGCCCGCGCTTCCACACGAGCGAGATCGGGATGCGCGTGCCGTCGTCCGCTACCGCCCAGTCGCGCCGCTCGGCGTAGTCGGCCGCGTCGTATCCGCCGAGGACGGGCTGGCGCTTGAGGATGATCCACTCGCCCGTCGCGACGACGTGGTTCGCGACCGTCGCGGGCTCGATGAAGCTCGTGTACCCGACGCGCAGCATGGGCTGCCCCCACTCGGGGTTGCCGCTCGCGCCGATCGAGATGAGCCCGTCGCCGACCTCGAGGTCGACGAAGTCGAGGTCGTGCTCGCGGATGCCCGGCGCGAGCCGCGCGACGCCCGTGCGCGGCAGGCCGTCGCGACGCGAGTCGAGCACGAGGAAGCCCGCGAAGGCGTCGACGCCCTCGACCCGCCGGCCCGGGAGGTGCGGCACGACCGTGACGATCGGGTCGAGCGCAGCATCCGCCGTCGCATCGCCCGTCACCGCATGGCCCGCCGCGATCGGGACGGAGTCGACCTGGAAGTCGGGTGCGCCGTCGTTGTGCGTGATGAGCCAGCGGTCGCGGCCGTCGATGATCGCGTGCTCGACGTCGTACTCGACGCCGTCGACGCGCGGGCGGATGACGGCGAACTCGCCCTCGGGGGTGGTGGCGTCGAGGGAGCGCACCTCGCTCGTGATCGAGCTCGAGGCCTCGATGAGGAGGAAGCGCTGCGAGCGCGTGAGACCCGCGCCGACCCAGTAGGCGTCGTCGGACTCGTGGAAGACCGTCACGTCGCCGCCCGCCTCGCCGCCGACCGTGCCGACGGCGTGCCGCCAGACGGTGTCGGGGCGCCAGCTCTCGTCGACGGTGCAGTAGAAGACGAACCGGCCGTCCGGGGAGAAGAACGCGCCCGCCGCGGTCTCGGCGATCTCGTCGGGGAGGTTCTCTCCGGTCGCCAGGTCGCGGATGCGCAGCGTGTAGCGCTCGTCGCCCTCGGTGTCGGTCGCGTAGAGCATGAAGCGTCCGTCGAGCGTGATGTCGAGCGAGCCGAGCGCGAAGAACTCATGCCCCTCCGCCTCGACGTTGGCGTCGAGGATGACCTGCTCGCCCTCGCGCGGCTGCGAGGGGTCGTCGAGCGGCGGCGGGGGAGTCCATGCAGCGGGGTCGAGCGGGTTCGCGGGGTCGATCGGTGCTGCGGGCACGCGGCACTGGATCGCGTACTGCAGCCCCTCGACCGTGCGGCCGTAGTACCACCAGTCGCCCTCGCGCACGGGGATGCCCATGTCGGTCTCGCGCACGCGGCTCTTGATCTCGGCGACGATGCGCTCACGCAACGGTTCGAGGTGGGCCATGCGGGCGTCGCTGTAGGCGTTCTCGGCGCGCAGGTGGTCGAGGACCGCGGGGCTCTCCTTGTCGCGCAGCCACTCGTAGTGGTCGACGACGACATCGCCGTGGTGCTCGCGGTGGTGGGGGATTCGCTCGGCGATCGGGGCCGCGGGGGTCTCGCTCATCCGACCAGCGTAGGCGGCGTGTGAGAGAACTCTCATGAACGCCCCGATCCGCGCGCCCATGCGGATCGAGGCGCTGCAACCTGTGCGTTGACCCCCGAACGGGGGTGCGGATGCCCGGCGAATGCTCTAACGTGGCTGGCTTCACGACCACCCGTCACCGCCTCAGCGATCCGCCGGCGGTGGAACGGGGGGAGTCGTCAATGTCGCCGCCTCCTCACCACCGAGGCTCCGCATCCGCCGCCCCGCGACCGCCGTCGCACCGCGCCGGATGCCTCAGAGTCGCGCAACGAGAGAGAAGGACCCTGTTTGACGAGCATGCGCCCGAGCACCAGAAGACGATCGCCCGCGAGCCCCGCCACGGCGGAGGACACCCGTCCCGTCGAGCCGCGCACCCCCACCGCGACGCTGCCGGCGCGCGCCTCCGTGCGCTCCGACATGCTGTTCGCCGGTGAGCGCCGCCCGGCTGAGGCGCCGCTGCCGCGCGCGGTCGAGAACCAGTCGGTCACCTCGCCCACACTGCTGCTGTTCGTCGTCATCGCACTGCTGGGCGTGCTGGCGTACACGTTCTTCCTCTTCAACCCGGCGAACCGCGGCGACTGGCTGCCGTACACGCTCGTCGTGATCGCCGAGGTCGTCCTCGTGGGCACCGCCCTGCTGTCGATGTGGACGATCCTGTCCGGCTCGAAGGACCCGCGCGACTTCCTCTTCCACCACGCGCAGGAGCGCCTGTTCGACACCGCGGCGATCCGCGAGAACGCGCTCGACGACGACCCGACCCGGTGGCCGCTCCTCATCGACGAGAAGCCCGTCTCGGTCGACGTCTTCATCACCGTCTACGGCGAGCCGCTCGAGACGATCGAGCGCACCGCCCGCGCCGCCGTGCAGATGCGGGGCGCCCACACGACGTGGATCCTCGACGACGGCCGCAGCGACGAGGTGCGCGACATGGCCGCCGAGGTCGGCGCCCGGTACGTGCGCCGCCTCAGCAGCAACGGCGCGAAGGCCGGCAACGTCAACCACGCGCTCAGCATCAGTAACGGCGACTTCTACGTCATCCTCGACGCCGACTTCGTCCCGCAGCCCGACTTCCTCTACGAGACCGTGCCGTTCTTCGTCGACCCCGCGGTCGCCTTCGTGCAGACCCCGCAGGCGTACGGCAACCTGCACACGCTCATTTCGCGCGGTGCGGCGTACATGCAGCAGATCTTCTACCGTTTCGTGCAGCCGGGCCGCAACAGCTTCAACGCGGCCTTCAGCGTCGGCACGAACGTCATCTTCCGCCGCACGGCGATCGACGACATCGGCGGCATGCACACCGACTCCAAGTCGGAGGACGTCTGGACCTCGTACGAGCTCCACCAGGCCGGCTGGCGCTCGGTGTACATCCCCGTCACGCTCGCGATCGGCGACGCCCCCGAGACGATCGAGGACTACTCCAAGCAGCAGCTGCGCTGGGCGACCGGCGGCTTCGAGATCCTGCTGCGCGCGAACCCGCTCAACCCGCGCCGCCGCCTCACTCCCGATCAGCGCGTGCAGTACTTCGTGACGGCGACGCACTACCTCGTCGGCATCGTGCCGTTCCTGCTGCTGCTCGTGCCGCCGCTCGAGATCTTCTTCGACTTGCGCCCCGTGAACCTCACCGTCACGTGGGTGACCTGGTTGCTGTTCTACCTGGGCTTCTACGGCCTGCAGATCATGCTCGCCTTCACGACCATGGGGTCCTTCCGGTGGGAGACCCTGATGCTCGCGAGCGTGTCTTTCCCGATCTACCTCCGGGCGCTCGGCAACGTGATCCTCGGCCGCGAACAGGCCTGGCACGTCACGGGCGGCAAGAGGGACAGGTCGAGCCCGTTCACCGTGATGATCCCGCAGACGCTGTTCTTCTGGTTCCTGCTGCTGACCTCGATCGTCGCCATCTACAAGGACGTCACGAACGGCGCGCTCACGCTCGCCACCGCGTGGAACGTCACCAACACCATCATCATGGGCGCGTTCATCCTGACCGCCTCGGCGGAGTCGCGGCAGATCGCCCGCGAGCGCCGACAGCGCAAGGCCCGTGAGCGCGCGATCCGCCGCTCCGACCGCCAGCGCGCCCTCGAGGGGCGCCGCAGCGCCCGTCGCTCCGACCGAAAGGCAGTCTCCGCATGACCTGGGCCACCCGATTCAAGATGTTCTTCGGCGTCATCGCCGTCTTCCTGCTCGTCCTCGCGCTCACCGTCGCGCTCTCGCACCGCAAGGGCGAGACCGACGCGAGCTCCGCGTCCATGGACGCCATCGAGTACCCCGTCGGCACCGACTACTCGGGCACGCTCGTCGAGCAGTTCGTGGTGCAGGGCGACGCGGTCGCCGTGGGCGACCCGATCGCGCGCATCCAGTCGACGCAGCTGCTGCAGGATCTCGACGACGACATCTCCGTGCCCGACAGCCCCGTCTTCCAGGTGAACGACAACGGCACGTACACGGTGCTCGCGAGCGTCGACGGCCTCGTCCAGGAGGTCGCCGTGCAGCAGGGCGGCTACGCGGCCGGCGGCACGACGATCGCGACGATCGCCGCGATCGATTCGCTCTTCGTCTCGGCCGAGTTCATCCTCGACCCGAAGGACTTCGAGCGCATCGAGCAGGGCGCCCGCGTCGACGTGACGCTGCCCAACGACCAGGAGCTCGCCGGCACGGTCGAGGCCATCGAGGTCGCGACCGTCGAGGACAAGGCCGTCGCGACGGCCCGCGTCGACGTCGACGAGTCGCAGTTCGCCGAGCAGGGCGGCCTCATGACGCCCGGCACACCCGTCGAGGCCACGCTGCAGCTGCGCAACGACGACCTGCTCGCGACGTCGGTCGCCGAGCTGCGCTCGCTGATCTCCGACGTGCGTGAGGCGCTGTTCGCATGAGCCGCGGCCCCCGTGCGCCCCGCGCTGCTCTTTCGGCCGTCGCCGTTCTCGGCGTCGGTGCCCTGATCGCCGGATGCGCGGGCCCGGCCGAGCAGGGAGGCTCCGGCGGCGACGCCCGCGCCTCCGCTCTCGGCGAGCCCGTGCTCGCTGACGATCAGACGCGCCCGCTCGCTGACGCGCTGCCCGAGGCCCCCGGCACCGAGGTGTCGCTCGACCGCCTCGCCGAGGGGCTCGTCCCGCCCACGAACTCGTGGTTCAGCGGGCTCGTGTTCGGTGCCGAGCCCCAGCCGGTGTTCCCGCTTCCGCTGTCGTTCGGCCTCGTCGCCGACGGCGTCGCGTTCGGCGTGCCCGAGGTCGCCTCGCGGCCCGGCGCGATCAGCGCCCCGCACGCTCCCGCGGTGACGCTCACGGCCGGCACCGACTCGGCCGTCGTCACCCGCTACGACGAGGTCTCCGTCACGCTCGCGCTCGCCGCGGCCGACGAGCCCACCGCCGAGGTCACGATCGCCCGCGGATCGCCAGTCGTGAGCTACACCGCGACGGCCGCGCACGAGCTCCGCCTCACCGCGCCCGTCGAGGCGGCGCCCGACGCGGGGGAGGGCGTGCACACGCTGCAGACGCCCAACGCGACGTTCGCGCTCGTCGCGCCCGAGGCATCCGTCTCGGACGACGGCCTCATCGTCGAGCTGCCCGAGGGGGCGACCGCGAACTGGGTCGCCGTTCCCGAGGGTGCCGACGTCGCCGAGCTCGCGGCGCTCGCCGCCTCGCCGATCACGAGCGTCGAGGTCTCGGCCTCGCTCACCGACGACACCGCGACGACTGCACTCACCTACGTCACGGCGGATGGCAGCGACACCGCCACGGGCCGCCTGCCGCACCAGAGCGACGGCGAGACGTGCGAACTCGGCTCGTTCCTGACCGCGTACGGCCCGATGGCGCTGTGCGCGAGCGCCGAGCTCGAGTGGAGCGTGCCGCAGCTCGCCCCCGCGGGCGCGCTCGCGCTCGACGGCGCGCAGCTGAGTGAGGACGACCGGGCCGAGCTCGTCGCGGCCCTCGAGCAGGACGTCGCCGAGACCCCCGAGAGCCCCGCCGACACGTACTTCGGCGGCAAGGCCCTCGCGCGCCTCGCGACCCTGCTGCAGCTCGCCCGCCAGCTCTCGACCGGCGACGACGCGTCCGCCGAGGCCGCCGCCGGCATCGCGACGGGCCTCGAGGAGCGCCTGACGACCGAGCTGCGCACGTGGACGGAGCCGCAGGGCTGCGAGGAGCGCACCGAGCGCTGCTTCACCTACGACCCGACCCTGCGCGGCGTCGTCGGCCTCGCGACCTCGTTCGGTTCGGAAGAGTTCAACGACCACCATTTCCACTACGGCTACTTCCTGTACGCCGCGGGCGTGCTCGCGGGCGCGACCGGCGCGGGCGACGGTGCGGGCGGCTCGGCTTCCGGTGAGATCGATACCGAGCTCGTCGACGAGCTGCGCCCCGTCATCGACCTGCTCGCCGCCGACATCGCGAGCAGCGGCGGAGACGTCTTCCCCGCCCAGCGCGCCTTCGACCCGTACTCCGGCCATTCGTGGGCGTCGGGCTTCTCGCCCTTCGCCGACGGCAACAACCAGGAGTCGAGCTCGGAGGCCGTGACCGCCGCCAACGGCCTCGCGCTGTGGGCGCAGGCGACGGGTGACACCGCTCTCGCCGACCAGGCGCAGTGGATGCTCTCGGCCGAGGCGCACAGCGCCCGCTCGTACTGGACGGCCTTCGATCGCGAGCAGGAGCCCTACGCGGGCTACGAGCGCGGCACCGTCGGCATCGTGTGGGACGCCAAGCGCGACTTCGGCACGTGGTTCAGCCCCGAGCCGTCGGCGATCGTCGGCATCCAGCTGCTGCCGATGCACCCGATGGCGGGCTACCTCGCCGATGGTGTCGACTCCGAGCGCATCCTCGACAACATCGCCGAGGCCGCACCCGGCGGCGCCGAGACCGCGACGCTGTTCGCCGACTCGCTGCTCATGTACCAGTCGCTCGCCGGCCCCGAGCAGGCGGAGGCGGCCCTCGCCGCCGCGCGCGAGCTCCCGGCCGCGAAGATCGACGACGGCGGCTCGCGGGCGTACACGCTCGCGTTCATCATGAGCCAGCGGTGAGCCAGCACTGATCGAGCACTGATCACGGCGGGCGCCCGGGGCTGCGGTCCCGGGCGCCCAGCCGTTTCCTCGCCCGCGCTCGCTAGGCTCGGAGCACCATGTCGGAGTCCCCTCTCGCCGCGAACCCGTACGAGGTTCTCGGCGTCGCCCCGACGGCGAGCGACGACGACCTTAAGCGCGCCTACCGCCGCCGACTCCGGCAGGCGCACCCCGACACGGGCGGGTCCAGCACCGAGTTCGACCGCGTGCAGCAGGCGTGGCAGCGCATCGGCACGCCCTCGGCTCGCTACGCCTACGACTCGGGCGCCGACGTGGGCGCGAGCGGCTCCGCGGCCTGGACCTCGGGGAGCGCCGGGGGAGCAGGAGGCGCACGCCGCGGCGACTCGCGGCCGAACGCGAAGTCGCACGGGCATCCCGGAGGCATGTACCGCGAGCGCTACCTCGCGATGATGCGTGAGTGGGTGGGGCGCGGCGCCGCGCTCGACGACCCGTACGACCCGCAGCTCGTGCGGAGCGCTCCGCGCGAGATCCGGCACACGCTCGCCGCGGCGGTCGCGGAGGAGAAGACCGCGACGGCGCTCGCGACGCTCGGGATCGGCTTCACGATCTGGCACGACGTCGTCGCGGGCGCAGGGCCCGACGACAAGGTCGACCACGTGGTTCTCGGCCCGACCGGCCTCTGGGCCGTGCTCAGCGAGGACTGGGGCGGGCCCGTCAAGGT
>JBKHYA010000002.1:0-69857 GCA_046565745.1 Actinomycetes bacterium | reverse complement strand
CATAGGCTCTCTCGCGGTGGGAATCGGCACGCGAACGCCGCTCTGCACCGGATCGTTCTGCTGCGCATGCGACACCGCGAACCACGCACAATGGCCTACTTCGAACGGCGCCGAGCCGAGGGACTCACCAACCGGGACATCATGCGCTGTCTCAAACGACACGTCGCGAACGAGATCTACGCTGCTCTGCTCAACCCAGCCGCGGACAACCCTACCGGACACGAACTACGGGCACAGCGGCAGCAGATCGGCATTCCGATCAGCATCCTCGCCGCGACCCTCGGCGTTCCTTACCAGCGGCTCCGCCGACTCGAGATCGGCACCCGCGCTGACCCCGAACTCGAACAACGCGCAAGCCTTGCCCTCGCTCAGCTCAGCCCACCGGAGACCGCTTGACAGCAATAGGAGCATCCACTATGCGGGACTCCACTGGGACTCATTCGCAAGCAGTCCCTGGATGATCCGATCGCAACGGCCGACAGTGAGAGCATTCAACGCGATCGCCCCGCAGCATGGCACGAGGATGAGGCGGAGGGTCGACTCGTAGGAGTCGTAGGTGGAGTAGGCGAGACTGCCGGTGGCGGCACGGGTCTTGACGTGCCGGAGCCACGCCGCCCCTGCCTCGGCAATCGTGCTGCTCGGGCTGAGGCCGCCGGCCCCGCCGGATGTCAGCGTGAGAGCCTTGTTGCGCAGTTCGGCTTGCGCCTGGTCTTCCGTTAGCCCGGTGGCACGAAGCTGGTGCACGGTGCCGCCGTCATCGCGGACTCTCCCGCGCGCCCGGAACAAACCGCTCGCGAGGTGCGTGACCTTCACCACGCCCAGTTCCCCGACGGGCGACTTCGGCCTAGCCATGACGCTGCTCCCTCGCCCAGCCGACGACGTCGGCGAGGTCGTAGCGGACGTGGCGGCCGAGCTTGAGGTACGGCGGGCCGTGACTGGTCAGCCGCCAGTCCTCAAGCGTGCGTTCGGGCAGGCGCAACAGCTCGGCGACCTCCCGCTGGGTGAGGAAGGTCGGCGAAATCGGCGACGCACTGTCCACGCTCAATAGGTGGTGCCGTCGAACCCGTACCTGTCGGTACAAGCCAGGAGCAGTCGCGACCAGTCGCCGCCCGAGGACAAGAGTAGGGGTTGCCGCCGAGTTTTTGGTCTCGTTATTGGTCACATCCGTCGAGAGACGGCGCTCGTGACCGAGGCCTGATGGGCTAGTTTGCCACGGATTCCCGGGAAAACACTTGCTGGGGTACCTGGACTCGAACCAAGAACAACTGAACCAGAATCAGCCGTGTTGCCAATTACACCATACCCCACCGGGGTACTGCGGGCTCGCGGCCTGCAGTGACTCCGTGGCACCGCTACGCGGGCCGAGACCCGAGTTTACCCTACCGGCCGGGCGGGTACGAACGCGCGCGGGAGCCCGGGCGCGCCCTCGAGCCGAGCGGCGACCAGCGGCTTCACTCGACGGCGATGACGAACACCGGCTGGCAGATGGCGTCGCCCGTGCACGTGATCTCGAGGTGCGCGGGCAGCCCGATGCGATCGCCCGACTCCGTCCGCGTCGTCTCGGGCTGCCCGCTCGTCTGCGCCGCGAGCACGAGGTCGAGGAGGGTCCCGTTCGCGATCGGCGGGTAGCCGAAGCGCTCGGCCGACTCGACGGCGAACGCCTCGACGTCGCGGAAGGTGCCGTAGGCGATCTCGCGCGGCGGGGCGACGCGCAGCTCGCGCACCTCGCCCTCGGCGGTCGCGATCGTGAAGGTCCCGGTCGTGAAGCGCGCTCCGCCGTCGCCGCCGGAGGCGAGCAGCACGAGCCGGTAGTCGAGCTCCCGCGGATGCGGGCCGATCACGAGCTCGCCGTCGGCGGGGAGGCTCAGAGGCTCGGTCTCGACGGGGAGCTCGCGGAGATCCAGACGCGGGATGCGCTGCTCCTCGATGAAGGCGAGCCCCTCCTCGGTGAACACGGAGAAGTTGAGATCGTCGACCTCGTTGGTCTCGGCCGGGCCGGGGCCTGCCGCGAGCCGCGGGCCCTGCGAGGCGGCGAACGCGACCGCCGCGATGATGATCGCGCTCAGGACGACGGCCGGGATCCAGCGCACCCACTCGGGCACTTTCGAGGGGAAGTCAGACACCGCACCACTGTAGCGGCGGCCACCCGCACGATCGCCGCCGCGCCCCCAGCGCCAGCCCGTGCGCAGGGCGATACGGTGGAGCACGTGCCGCGCCCGACCGCCCTCCGCCGCCGAGCGGTCGTGCTCGCGGTCGTCGCGGCCCTCGCCATGCTCGCGGCGGCCATGATCGGGGCCAGGGCGTTCCTCGAGAGCCCGGCCGGGGCATCCTTCGTCGGCACCTATCCCGGCGCGTACGACCCGCCGCCCGGAACGCCTGAGGGGTTCCCGGCCTGGCTGCGATGGACGCACTGGCTGAGCGCCTTCTTCCTGCTCTTCATCGTCAGCTCGGGGCTGCACCTGCGCGCCGGCCGGCGGCCGCCCGCGTTCGTGACGCGGCGCACGACGGGCGCCTTCGCGGCGAAGAACCCGAGCCGGCTCGGCCTGCACGCCTGGTGGCACCTCGTCGTCGACACCCTGTGGGTGCTCACGGGGCTCGTCTACGTCGTCGCGCTCGTCGCGAGCGGGCACTGGCAGCGGCTGATCCCGACCGACATCGCGGTCGTGCCGAACGCGGCCTCCGCCGCCGTGCAGTACCTCGCCCTCGACTGGCCCGCGCACGACACGTGGGCCGGGTACAACAGCCTGCAGCAGCTGTTCTACGCGGCGACCGTCGTGATCGCCGCGCCGCTCGCGACGCTCACCGGGCTGCGGCTCTCGCCCGTCTGGCCCGATCGCTGGATGCGCGCCCGCGGGCCGCTCTCCGACGCGGCCGCGCGGCAGACGCACCGCCTCGTGCTCTGGTACTTCCTCGCCTTCACGGTCGCGCACGTCGCGCTCGTGCTCCTCACGGGAGCGCGCCAGAACCTCAACGGCATCTACGCGGGCGTCGACGACGCCGAGAGCTGGCTCGGCGTCGGCCTCTTCGCCCTCTCGACCGGGGTCATGGCGGCCGCGTGGGTACTGCTGCGGCCCCCCGCGCAGATCGCGATCGCGCAGCGGGTCGCCGATGTGCGGGTCATGCCCGCACCGCCGGCCGCCGCGAAGCGCTAGGCCGGCTGCAGGCTCGCGCGCAGCGCTCGCAGGCGCGCGAGGGTCGAGTCGCGGCCCAGGAGCTCCATAGACTCGAACAGCGGCGGGCTCACCCGGCGCCCCGAGACGGCGACGCGCAGCGGGCCGAACGCGAGTCGCGGCTTGAGGCCGAGCCCGTCGATGAGCGCCTCGCGCAGGGCCGCCTCGATGCCCTCGGGCGTGAACTCCTCGAGCCACTCGAGCGCGCCGATGCCGGCGTCGAGCACCGCGGCTGCGTCGGCGCCGAGCGAGGCTCGAGCATCCGCCTCGATCTCGAGGTCGTCGTCGGCCGTGAACAGGAAGCCGACCATGCCCGGGACCTCGCCGAGCAGACCCACGCGCTCCTGCACGAGGGGCGCGGCGGCGGCGAGCAGCTCGCGCTCCTTCGGGCGGGGGACGTCGTTGAAAAGACCGGCGCCGCTGCAGTACGGGATGCTCCGCTCGACGAACTCGTCGATGGGGAGCCGCCGCACGTGGTCGCCGTTGATGGCCTCGGCCTTCTTCTGGTCGAAGCGCGCGGGGTTCGGGTTGACGTCGCGGACGTCGAACGCCGCGATGAGCTCCTCGAGCGTGAAGACGTCGCGATCGTGGCTGAGCGACCAGCCGAGCAGCGAGAGGTAGTTGAGCAGCCCCTCGGGGATGAACCCGCGGTCGCGGTGGTGGAAGAGGTTCGACTGCGGGTCGCGCTTGCTGAGCTTCTTGTTGCCCTCGCCCATGACGAACGGCAGGTGCCCGAACTGCGGAATCGCCTCGGCAACGCCGATGTCGATGAGCGCGTGGTACAGCGCGATCTGGCGCGGCGTCGACGACAGCAGATCCTCCCCGCGGAGGACGTGCGTGACGCCCATCAGCGCGTCGTCGACCGGGTTCACGAACGTGTAGAGCGGGGCGCCGTTCGGGCGCACGACGACGAAGTCGACGAAGCTGCCCTGCGGGAACGTGATCTCGCCGCGCACGAGGTCGGTGAAGCTCAGAGCCGTGTCGGGCACCCGAAGTCGCAGCGCGGGCTGGCGGCCCTCGGCACGATAGGCCGCGCGCTGCTCGTCGGTGAGCTCGCGCTCGGCGTTGTCGTAGCCCATCTTCGGGTCGCGGCCCGCGGCGATGTTGCGGGCCTCGATCTCATCGGGCGTGAGGTACGACTCGTACAGGTGCCCGGCATCCGTCAGCCTCTGGATGATGTCGGTGTAGATCTCGCGGCGCTGCGACTGGCGGTACGGAGCGTGCGGGCCGCCGACCTCGACGCCCTCGTCCCAGTCGATGCCGAGCCAGCGCAGGGCGTCGAGGAGCTGGTGGTAGCTTTCCTCGCTGTCGCGAGCGGTATCGGTGTCCTCGATGCGGAAGATCAGCTTCCCGCCCGTGTGGCGCGCGTACGCCCAGTTGAACAGTGCCGTGCGCACGAGGCCGACGTGCGGCGTGCCGGTCGGCGAGGGGCAGAAGCGCACGCGGACATCGCTGCCCGTGGCGGTGGAGAAGGCGGGGGAAGTCATCGACTGCGATCCTACCGGCGGGCGCGGCGGCTACCGGCGGGGCGCGTGCCCGCCCGCGGCGCGCGGGGTCAGCCCGAGCACGGCCACGACGACCGCCACGAGCCCGAGCGCGACGAGCGAGAGGCCCGAGTAGCCGAGGGCGGCGAGCGTCGGCCCGGCGAGCAGCCCGCCGACCGCGCCGCTGCCGCTCATGAGCAGGTCGCTGCGACCCTGGATGACCGTGCGCCGGTCGGGCGCGGTCGACTCGGTGAGCAGAGCGCTGCCGGCGACGGTCGCGGCGCTCCAGCCGAAGCCGAGGAGGATGAGCCCGGCGACGACGGCCGCCTCGCTCTCGGCGCCGAGCGCGGTGAACAGGAGGCTCGCGACGATCAGCGACTGCCCGATGAGGATCGTCCACCACCGGCCGAGCCGGTCGGCGAGGATGCCGAAGACCGGCGACAGCGCGTACATGCCCGCGATGTGCAGGCTGATGGTGAAGCCGACGACCACGAGGCTCGCTCCGTGGTCGGTGAGGTGCACGGGCGTCATCGCCATGACGCTCACCATCGTCGCGTGGCTCAGCGCGAGCGCGATGAGGGCGAGGCGGATGCCCGCGCGGTCGCTGCGCGCCGCCTCGGCCCCCGACTCCCCCGCCGCTGTCGCCGCGGCGGCGGCATCACGAGCGAGTCGCAGTGCGAGCCGCAGCGGGTCGGGCCGCAGCGCGACGAGGTAGAGGGTCGCTGCGAGCACCTGCGCGGCGACGGTGAAGAGGAACGGCCCCGAGAGCGGGGGCAGCCCGATGGCAGCGCCGAGCTGCTCGCCGGGGCCGATGAGGTTGGGGCCGCTCACGGCGCCGACGGTCGTCGCCCACACGACGAGCGAGAGGTCGCGCCCGCGCGTCGCGGGGGCGGCGAGGTCGGAGGCGGCGAATCGCGACTGCAGGTTCACGGTCGTGCCGACGCCGATGAGCATGATCGCGATGAGCAGCAGGGTGAAGCTCGGCAGGCCCGCCGCGACGATCGCGAGCACGGCGCCGGTCGCGGCGGTGAGCGCTCCGGTCGCGAGGGCGGGTGCTCGGCCGACGCGGCCGGCGAGGCGCGCGAGCGGGATCGCCGCGAGCGCGGCGCCGAGGGTCGCCATGGTCGCCGCGAGGCCGCTGTAGGCGGGCGAGCCGGAGACCTCCGCGGCGAGGATCGCACCGATGCTCAGCGTCGACCCCATGCCGAGCCCGGCGAGAACCTGCCCGGCCATGAGGGTCGTCCGCACGCGACGCTGCACGGCGGCGACGTCGACGGGGGCGGCCGCTGGCGACGGAACGGGAGCCGGTGCGGGCGCGGTGGAGCTCATGGCTCCATCATGCCCCTGCCGGGCATCCGGCGCGCGGGCCGAACGGCCCGATCAGTAGTCGCGGTCGTCGCGGTTCTTCGCCGGGTTGCTGAGCGTGCCGAGGCCCTCGATCGTGATGTCGATCGTCTGGCCGTCGACGAAGCCGCCGAGCCCGTCGGGGGTGCCCGTGAGGATGATGTCGCCGGGCAGGAGGGTCCACACGTCGCTGATGAACTCGATGAGCTCGGGGATCTTGTGCAGCAGGTCGGCGGTATTGCCCTTGCGGCGCAGCTCGCCGTCGACGAAGGTCTCGATCGCGAGGTTGGTCGGGTCGAGCTCGGTGTCGATGAAGGGCCCGAGCGGGCAGAAGGTGTCGTAGCCCTTCGCGCGGGCCCACTGGCCGTCGGCGAACATGACGTCGCGCGCCGAGACGTCGTTGGCGATCGTGACGCCGAACACGACGTCGCGCCAGTTCTCGGCCTTCACGCGCTTGGCGACCGAGCCGATGACGAGCGCGAGCTCGCCCTCGTGCACGATGCGGCCCTCGACCGGCGGGATGACGATCGGGTCGCCGGGGCCCACGACCGCGGTGTTCGGCTTGAGGAAGATCAGCGGGTTGGCGAGCGCGTCGTGCCCCATCTCCTGCGCGTGCGCGGCGTAGTTCATGCCCACGCACACGACCTTCGAGCGCGGGATGACCGGCGCGAGGATCTTCGCCTCCGACAGCGGCACGCGCTCGCCCGTCGTGTCGTAGCCGTGGTACATCGGGTCGCCCATGAGAACGACGAGCTCATCGTCGTCGACGATGCCGTACCGGGGGGATCCATCGGTGCTGAATCGCGCGATCTTCACGGCGAGAGCCTACCTTCTGTGCAGTCCTGCTTCATGCGAATGCATCGAGTGCGCGTTCGGGCGCGCGGGGCGCCCCCGGCGCTGCGGCGAGCGCGGATGCTCAGGCCGGGGTGACGACGTACGTCGCCGTGACCTCGCCCTGGGCATCCGTCGCGACCGAGAGGTCGACGCGGTACGCGCTCGACGTGAACGCGCCGTATCCGCTGCTCTCGTCGCTCGAGACGCCGCTCGCCGCGAAGCCCGCGCCTTCGAGGGCGGCGGCGGCCGCGTCGAACGCGCCCGCGCCATCGAGCCGGGTGCGGACGACCCAGCCGGTGCCGTCGGGGCCTGCTCCCCCGCCGAGCACCTCGCCCGTGAGCGGGATGTCGGTCGGGAAGCTCGCGGGCGGCTCACCGTCGGTCGACAGCTCGACGCCGCCGAGGACGTCGTCGACGAGACCGCGGACCGATTCGTCGATTCCCGAGGTGATCTGCTCGACGCCCTGGTCGACGAGCCCTTCGACGATGTTGTCGAGCGGTGTGCCCGTCGAGCAGCCGCTCGCCCCGAGGGCGAGCGCTCCGGCGAGAGCGGCGGCGGCGAGACGGCGGGCGGTGCGTCGGGGGGCGCGGCGCATGGTCACTCCTCGGGTCAGGCGTTCTGCTTCTTCAGTCGCGAGGTCGCGCGGGCGCGCAGGGTCTGGTCGAGCTCGACCTTGCGGATCCGCACCTTCTCGGGCGTGACCTCGACGCACTCATCCTCGCGGGCGAACTCGAGGCACTCCTCCAGTGTGAGCTGACGAGGAGGTGTGAGTCGCTCCAGCTCCTCCGCGGTGGAGGAGCGGATGTTGTTGAGCTTCTTCTCCTTGGTGATGTTGACGTCCATGTCGTCCGCGCGCGAGTTCTCGCCGACGACCATGCCCTCGTAGACCTCCTCGGTGGGGTTCACGAAGAACGACATGCGCTCCTGGAGCGTCATCATCGCGTTGCTCGTCACGACGCCCGAGCGGTCGGCCACGATCGAGCCGTTGTTGCGCGACTGGATCGATCCGGCCCACGGCTCGTAGCCGTGCGAGATCGCGTTGGCGATGCCGGTGCCGCGGGTCGTCGTGAGGAACTCGGTGCGGAAGCCGATGAGACCGCGACTCGGGACGAGGAACTCCATGCGCACCCAGCCGGTGCCGTGGTTCGACATGCCCTCCATGCGGCCGCGGCGCGCGGCGAGCAGCTGGGTGATCGCACCCAGGTACTCCTCGGGCGCGTCGATCGTGAGCTGCTCGAACGGCTCGTGGAGCTTGCCGTTGATCGTCCGCGTGACGACCTGCGGCTTGCCGACTGTGAGCTCGAAGCCCTCGCGGCGCATGTTCTCGACGAGGATGGCGAGCGCGAGCTCACCGCGGCCCTGGACCTCCCACGCGTCGGGGCGGCCGATGTCGACGACGCGGATCGAGACGTTTCCGATGAGCTCGCGGTCGAGGCGGTCCTTCACCATGCGCGCGGTGAGCTTGTGGCCCTTGACCTTGCCGACGAGCGGCGAGGTGTTGGTGCCGATCGTCATCGAGATCGCGGGCTCGTCGACCGTGATGGCCGGGAGCGGGCGGATGTCCTCCGGGTCGGCGATCGTCTCGCCGATCGTGATGTCCTCGATGCCGGCGATCGCGACGATGTCGCCCGCCGTGCCCGACTCGGCCGGGTAGCGCTCGAGCGCGCGGGTCTTCAGCAGCTCGGTGATGCGCATGTTGGTGTGCGAGCCGTCGTGGCGCACCCACGCGACCGTCTGGCCCTTCTTGAGCGTGCCGTTGAAGATGCGCAGCAGCGCGATGCGGCCGAGGAACGGGCTCGCGTCGAGGTTCGTGACGTGCGCCTGCAGGGGGTGCTCGTCGTCGTAGGTCGGCGCGGGGATGTGCTGGAGGATCGCCTCGAAGAGCGGCTCGAGGTCGTCGTTGTCGGGCAGCTCGCCGTCGGCGGGGCGGTTGCGGCTCGCAGCGCCGGCACGGCCCGAGGCGTAGATGACGGGCAGGTCGAGGATGGCGTCCACGTCGAGGTCGGGCACCTCGTCCTGCAGGTCGCTCGCGAGGCCCAGCAGCAGGTCGTGGGTCTCCTCCTCGACGGCCTCGATGCGGGCATCCGGCCGGTCGGTCTTATTGACGAGCAGGATGACCGGGAGCTTCGCCGCGAGCGCCTTGCGCAGCACGAAGCGGGTCTGGGGCAGCGGGCCCTCGCTCGCGTCGACGAGCAGGACGACGCCGTCGACCATGCTCAGGCCGCGCTCGACCTCGCCGCCGAAGTCGGCGTGGCCGGGGGTGTCGATCACGTTGATCGTGATCTCCTGCCCATCGGCGTGCTTGCCCTTGTAGGTCACCGCCGTGTTCTTGGCGAGGATCGTGATGCCCTTCTCGCGCTCGAGATCGTTCGAGTCCATCGCGCGATCTTCGAGGTGGGCGTGCGCGGCGAAGGAGTCGGTCTGGCGCAGCATGGCGTCGACGAGAGTGGTCTTGCCGTGGTCGACGTGGGCGACGATCGCCACGTTGCGCAGGTCGGAGCGGGTGGCGAGCGCCATACGGAAACAGCTTTCAGTTCGGGGAGGATTCGGGGCTCAGGGCACGCAGAAAGGGCCGAGCGATGCGACCAGTCTACCCGCCGCCCTCTCGGGCGGGGGTCTGGCCTCGCTCGGCCCTCCGCGTGGGGTGCTACAGCCCGGCGCGCCGGCTCTCGCGACGCTCGCGTTGCGCGATCGGATCGGGCAGCGGGACGGCCGAGATGAGGCGCTGCGTGTACGCCTCCTTCGGGCTGCGGAGGATCTCGTCGCGCGTGCCCTGCTCGACGAGTCGACCGCGGTGCATGACGGCGATGCGATGGGCGAGGATGTCGACGACGGCGAGGTCGTGGCTGATGAAGAGGCACGCGAACTGGAGCTTCTGCTGCAGGTCCTGAAGGAGGTCGAGGAAGCGCGCCTGCACCGAGACGTCGAGCGCGCTCGTCGGCTCGTCCGCGATGAGGAGCTCGGGAGCGAGCGACAGCGCGCGGGCGATGCCGACGCGCTGGCGCTGACCGCCCGAGAGCTCGTGCGGGTAGCGGTTGCGGTAGCTCGTCGGCAGCTCGACCGACGTCAGGAGCTCCTGCACGCGCTTGTCGAGGTCCTTCCCCTCCGCCTCGCCCGCGAGGAAGAGGGGCTCGCCGATCGACTCGCCGATCGGCATGCGCGGGTTGAGGCTCGAGCCCGGGTCCTGGAAGACGATGCCAGCCTTGCGGCGCAGCGACTTGAGCTCCTTCGTTCCGCCGCCCGAGATGTCGACGCCCGCCGAGATGAGCGTGCCGCTCTTGATGGGCAGGAGTCCCACAGCGGCCCGACCGAGCGTCGTCTTGCCCGAGCCCGACTCGCCCACGAGCCCGACGATCTCGCCCGGGTAGACGGCGAGGTTGATCTCGTCCGCCGCGAGGAAGGCCGGCACGCGGCCGCGCTTCGGGTACTCGATCGCGACGTCCTGGAACGACAGCACGGGAGTCGCGGTCGTCGACGGCGACGGGCGCGACGTGCCGGTCTCCGAGACCTCGAGGCCGAGGTGGGGTACCGAGGCGAGCAGCGACTGCGTGTAGGGATGCTGCGGGCGCTGGAAGATGTCGAGCGCCGTTCCCTGCTCCACGGCCTCGCCGTTCTTCATGACCATGATCGAGTCCGCGAGGTCGGCGACCACGCCCATGTCGTGCGTGATAAGCACGATCGCGGAGTCGAGGCGCGTGCGCAGGCTGCGCAGCAGCTCGAGGATCTCGGCCTGGACGGTGACGTCGAGCGCCGTCGTCGGCTCGTCGGCGATGAGCAGCACGGGGTCGCACGAGATCGACTGGGCGATCATCGCGCGCTGACGCTGGCCGCCGGAGAGCTGGTGGGGGTACTTGTTAAACGCCGTCGGCGGGTCGGGCATCTCGACCTTCTCGAGCAGCTCGATCGCGCGCTCCTTCGCCGCGGCGGGCGTGAGGTCGTAGTGCGTGCGGAGCGTCTCGACGATCTGGAAGCCGATCGTGTAGACGGGGTTCAGGGCCGTCATGGGCTCCTGGAAGATCACGGCGATCTGGTTGCCGCGGACCTTCCGGAGCTCGCGGTTGTCGAGGCCCGCGATCTCGCGCCCGAGGAGCTTGATCGATCCGGTGACGCGCGCGGTCGGCGGGAGCAGGCCGAGGAGGGCCATCGAGCTCGACGACTTGCCCGAGCCGGACTCGCCGACGATCGCGAGCACCTCGCCGCGCTTGACGCGGTAGTCGAGGCCGACGGCGGCCGGGTAGTACTCGCCGTCGACCCAGAAGTCGACGCCGAGGTTCTCGACCTCGAGCACGGTCTCGACGGCGGTGGGGGTGGTGGTGCTCACGGGAGGTCCTTCCCTGCGTTCAGTTCGCGGCGGTCTGACAGGCTGGCGTCATGCGATTCCAGCCCGTCGTCTTCCGTCCGCTCTTCGGCCGCGTGCTCACCGTCGTCATGACGGCTCTCGCGCTCGCGGGTCTCGGTGGGTTCGTGGTCACGGGCGACATCGACGGCCTCGTGCGCTACGGCTGGTGGCTCGGCCTCATGGCCTACGGCACCGCCGTGCTGTTCTGGCTGCCGCGCGTCGCGGTGCGCGAGGACGCCGTCGAGGTGCGCAACCCCTTCGTCTCGTGGGTGCTGCCCTGGGAGGGCATCCAGCTCATCGACACGAAGTGGGCGCTCACCCTCCGCGCGGGCGGCAAGCGCATCGAGGCCTGGGCGGCGCCCGCCGGCTCGCGCTGGACGCCCATGACGCTCGGTCGCGACGACCTGCGCGTGTCGGAGTCGGCGCACGTGGCCGGCTCCATCCGCCCGGGTGACGCGCTCAACACGGACAGCGGTGCCGCCGCGAACGTCATCCGCCGCCACTGGGAGGAGCTGCGCGACGACGGCCTGCTGCGCCCCGAAGCCCCGGAGGCGCAGCCGCGCCGCACCGTGCACGTTCTCGAGCTCGGCATCGTGGCCGGCCTCGTGGCGCTCAGCCTCGCGGGCCTCGTTCTCTGATCCGGCGGGAGCCAGGAGGAGCATCAGGCGTCGCCTCGCGAGCCGTGCGTCGGCCGCTCGTCACCCTCGTCGAGGGTCGTCGTGCTGCGCGGTGCGAGCGAGCCGTCGACCTGGTTGTCGGCACCGCGCGTCCCCACGAGCGCCTCGGCGCGCGCGAGGTCGTTGCGGTTGGCCGTCGCCCGGGCGAGCGCGCGGGAGCTGGGCAGCCGCTTCTGACGCGGGTCGAACGCATCGCGCAGACCGTCGCCGATGAAGTTGATGCACAGCGCGATCGCGATGATGAATGCGCCCGGCCACCAGAACAGCCACGGGCGCGTACCGAAGGCCGCCTGGTTGTCGCTGATGATCTTGCCGAGCGAGGTGTCGGGCGACTGCACGCCGAAGCCGAGGAAGCTCAGTGCCGTCTCGAGCAGGATCGCCGCCGCCATGAGCAGGGTCGCGTTGACGATGATGACGCCGATCGCGTTGGGCAGGACGTGCTTGAAGATGATGCGGCGGTTGCTCGCTCCGGCGACGCGCGCCGCGTCGACGAACTCGCGCTCGCGCAGGCTCAGCACCTCGGCGCGCACCAGGCGAGCGAGTCCCGTCCACGCGAACAGTCCGAGCACGATCGCGAGAGCGAACGCGCCCTGGTTGCCGACCGCACGACCGACGACGGCACCGACGACGATCACGGGGATCGTGATGATGATGTCGGTGAAGCGCATGAGCACCGAGTCGCGCCAGCCGCGGAAGAAGCCCGAGATCGCGCCGACGACGGTGCCGATCGTCACGCCGATGATGCCCACGACGACCATGATGACGATCGACTGCTGCGTGCCGCGCATGACGACGGCGAAGATATCGCGACCGACCTCGTCCTGACCGAACGGGTGGTCGCCGAAGCGGACGCCGTCGCCGCCCATGAACTCGGGGACGAGACTCAGCGTCGGCGCTCCCCCGTTCTGCGGGTCGGGGATCTGCGTCCAGTTCCACTGCCACCATCCGGGCGTCCGGATGTCGATCCCGAAGAAGCTGAAGGCGAGGCCGACGGACGAGAACGCCAGGATGATGATGAACGCGAGCACGACCATCGACACGAGAGCGCCGCGGTGCCGGAAGAAGCGCCGTCGGACGATCTGGCCCTGACTGAGGCCCTCGATCTCCTTGAGCTCGAGGTTGTTCTCGGCGTCGGTCACGCTGCCCGCGCTGTGCCCGGGCTCGGGAAGGGGTGCGTTGGTCATCAGTTCACTCGGATTCGCGGGTCGAGGGCGGCGTAGACGAGGTCGGCGATCAGGTTGAAGAGGATCGCGAGCCCGCCGACGATGACGAAGAAGGCCATGACGGGGTTCGGATCGACGCGCTGCAGACCGTTCTGGAAGAGCGATCCCATGCCCGTCCAGCCGAAGACGCGCTCGGTGATGATCGCGCCGCCGATGAGCCCGCCGATGTCGAACGCGACGATCGTCGCGATCGGGATGAGCGCATTGCGGAAGGCGTGGCGGACCACGACCGTGCGCTCGGAGAGGCCCTTCGCTCGCGCCGTGCGGATGTAGTCCTGGTTGAGCACCTCGAGCAGGCTCGCGCGGGAGTACCGGGTATAGGTCGCGAACGAGATGAGGATGAGCGCGAGCGTCGGCAGCAGGAGGTGGGTGTAGATGTCGACACCCTCCACCCACAGCGACCCCTCGAGGTTCGGCGTCGACGCGCCGATCGTCGCGATGGGTCGGCCGCGGACGCGGCCCGAGTTCGCGTAGTCGTCCCACACGAGCATGAAGCGGTCGAGCGCGATGACGAACGCTGCCGTGAGACCGGTGAAGATCGCGACGCGGATGACCGGGCCTCGGTCATGCCCGCCGGCGAAGTATCCGATCGCCCCGCTCACGAGCGCGGTGAGGACTCCGAGTGCCAGCAGCATCCACCACTCGGTCACGTAGAACGAGAGGTTGTACTGGAAGGGGTAGTACAGCGCGATCCCGAGGCCCGCGACGATGAGGGCTGCGATGAGCGCGCGGCGATTGGCGAGCCCCGTGATCATGGCGGTGAAGCCGACCGCGGCTCCGATGCCCATGATCGCGACGCCGCCGATCGTGAGGGACGGGCTGCTGAACCAGTCGGTGAGGTTCATGACGGTGAGCAGCGCGACGGTGGCGACGGCCGCGATCGCGAAAGTGATGGCCTTTCGGCGCGCCGACCCCGGGATGACCGATGCCCACAGAGCGCCCGAAACCAGAGCGAGTACCGCGATGAGTAGCAGCGGGAGCTGCGGGTCGTCCTCGAGGAAGTCGTTGAACCCGATGGCCACGAACTGCTTCAGCAGAACGGCGACCCAGAAGATCGGCAGCGAGAAGAAGAGGAACGAGATGAAGGTGACGCTGTAGTCGTAGCCCGAGTACTGGCGGAGCGCCGTCGTGATACCGACGATCAGGCCGAGGAAGATCGCGACGATCGTGGAGATCGTGACGAGCTGCACGGTCGACCCGAGAGCCTGCTCGAGCAGAGCGTTGACGCTGCGGCCCTCGACGGTCACGCCGAAGTTGCCGGTGATGACGTTGCCGAACCAGATGAAGTACCGCAGCGGCGGTGCGACATCGAGATTGAGGAGTCGGATTCGCGACTCGATGAGCTGCTCCTTGTTGGGAGCGCTGCTCTGACGGAGGTCCTCGAGGGGATCACCCGAGAGCGCCACGAGGTTGTACATGATGTACGTCGCGGCGAGGAGGACGAAGACGGAGGCGATGAGTCGCCGGATAACGAATGTGGCCATCGGAAATGGCACCCTACCTAACTGAATCCTGGAGCGCCCCTGGTGCTGAGTCAGCTGACTGACGTGATCAGCCCGAGAGGCTCGGACTTACTCGCTTTCGCTGTCAGTCGGCGTCCAGTCCCAGATGTTCCAGAAGATCGTCGGCGAGAGCGGGCCAGGGCTGACGCCCTCGACGCGGTCGCTGTACGCCGTGATTCCGGGGAACTGGAAGATCGTCAGACCGTACGCGTCATCCATGAGGAGACGGTCGATCTCGAGCTGGATCTCGATCTGACGCTCGGGCTCCAGGGCCGTGTCGAGCTCGGTGAGGAGCTCGTCGACCTCGGGGTTCGAGTAGTAGTTCAGGTTGTTGATGCCACCGGTGCGGAAGGTCGCCGAGCTGTTGGTCACACCGAGGCTCGTCGACTGCCATCCGAAGAACGTGGCGTCGTAGGCACCGGGGGTGCCGAGGAGGCCGCCCCAGTTGTCGCTGCCGCAGTCGGTCACGTTGAAGCCTGCCTGGTTGGCCGACTCCTGGATGAGCGCGAACTCGTTCACGCGGCGGGGGTTGTTCGTCGCGTAGAGGATGCAGACCTCGGGGCTCGTGACGCCGGCCTCGGCGAGGAGCGCCGCGGCGCCCTCGATGTCGACCTCGCCGAAGTTCTCAGCCATGCCGTTGCCCTCGACGGTCTCGTCGTAGCCGGGCGCGCCCGGGACGAAGAGCTGCGAGTTGCGCACCTCGGCCTCAGGGTTGAGCGGCTTGATGAGGGTGTCGACGATCTGCTGACGCGGGATCGTCTTGAGGAAGGCCTCGCGCACGAGCGGGTCGTTGAACGTGCCGCTCTTCGACTGGTCGAACTGGAGGTCGATGTGCTCGTAGGTGCCCTCGACGCTGTTGAGGACCGTGACGCCGTCGAGCTCCGCGAGCGCGTCAGCCACGTCGGCCGTGGCCTGGGGGCTGATGACGTCGACCTCGCCGTTCGCGAGCGCCTGGACGGCCGCGAGCGGGTCGGTGATGAAGCGGACGGTGACCTCTTCGATCTGCGGGGTGTTCTCGCCGACGTAGTTCTCGTTGGCGGTCAGCGTGATGTACTGGTCGGCCACGAAGTCCGAGATCACGTACGGGCCGTTGACGACGAGCAGGTTGGCGTCCTCCTCGGAGGGCATCTCCGAGAAGTTCCAGTCGGAGTTCCAGACGGACGAGATCGACGCGAGGGCCTCTTCGTCGTTGTTCTGGATGGCCTCGACGAGGGCGTCCTTCGCCTCCTGGGCGTCCTCGATGCCGAGCGCGCGCTGCGCGACGACGTGGGCCGGCAGGCCGACACCGAACACGAGCTCCCAGTCGACGAAGATGTTGTCGTACTCGAGCGTGATGGTGTTGCCATCGATCTCGGGGACCTGCGAGACGTTCTCGAGGCCGCCGCCGAGCGCGCCATCGAAGAAGACCACGTCGGTCGGGTAGTCCTCGGTGAACTCACCGGTCTCCGGGTCCGTGAACTCGCTCGGGTCGAAGTCGGGCGTGTTGGGCACACCCGAGTTCGCGGCCCACGCGAGGAGCATGTCGGCGGCGTCGACGGGCGTGCCGTCGGACCACTGAACGCCATCGGCGATCGTGTACTCGACGACCAGCGGGTCCTCCGAGACGACCTCGTAGGTGCCGAACGACTCGTCCTTCTGGAGCTCGGGCGTGTTGTCGTAGTAGTTGAACGCGCCGCTCGTCATGTACACGATGTTCGCGTTCGCCGTGGCGTTACCGAACGACGTGTTGCTGTTGTACGAGTAGAACGGCTGGTTCCACGCGACCGTGATGGAGCTTCCTTCGACGACTTCGGACTCCTGCTGCGGTGCAGCGCAAGCCGAGAGTACGAGGGCGCTCGCCGCGATCGTGGCCGCGCTAGCTGCCCCGATTCTGCTGATTCGCAATTTTCCTCCTGTGCAAGATGGACACGCGTCGGCCGCAGTTTGAGCGCGCCGTCACGCCTATTGGGTATGACCCTAGAGAGAGGGTCACATGCCCGCCAAACCCTAGGGGTATTCGTTACACACCGGTAACGACATTCGAGCAATGCTGTGCACGGATCCGGATAATTGCGTCAGTCGGGCCTCACGACGCATGATTCTTGCGCCGGGGCGCGGATACTCCCAGGTCACTGCGCGCGACGCGGACTCGAGCTGAGCATCCGTCGCCTGTCGTTCTGTTCCCGAGCTCTAAAGAGCAGGCGAGTTCGGGGCCAGATCCTGCCGCTGGCCCACAAGCGCGCTCGGGCGGGAGCGAGCCGCACGCGCGATACTTCTGCCATGACCGCGCTCTCTGCGCCCGACATCAGCACGGGCATCCCCTCTCGACGTCGCATCAGGGCGGAGATCCTGATCGTCCTCGGGCTCTCGCTCGGGGCGAGCGCCGTGTACTCGCTCGTCGCGATCGTCAACCGCGTGACGCGCGAGGTGCCCCTCTCGCAGCAGACGGCCACGATCAACCTCTCGCGCGACGAGCGCGAGGTCTTCGACCTCATCTACCAGCTGCTCGCGATCTTCTTCGACCTCGTCCCGGTGGCCCTCGTGGCGTTCCTGCTCTGGCGGGCGGCGCGACCGCATCTCGGGCGTCTCGGCATCGACGGCACTCGGCCGTGGCGCGACACCCGCGACGGCCTCGGTCTCGCGGTGCTCATCGGGGCGCCGGGCCTCGCCCTCTACGTCGCGGGCCGCGCGCTCGGCATCACCGTGACCGTCGTGCCCACCGCGCTCGACACCTTCTGGTGGACGGTGCCGGTGCTCCTGCTCGCGGCCCTCCGCGCCGGCGTCACCGAGGAGGTCATCGCGGTCGGCTACCTCTTCGCCCGCCTGCGCGACCTCCGCTGGAGCCCGTGGGCGATCATCCTCACGAGCGCGCTCCTGCGGGCGACGTACCACCTCTACCAGGGGTTCGGCGCGTTCATCGGGAACTTCGTCATGGGCATCGTGTTCGGCTGGGTCTACACGCGCACGGGCCGCGTCCTCCCCCTCGTGATCGGTCACACCGCCCTCAACGCTGTGATCTTCGTGGGATACCCCTGGGCGGCGTCGGAGTTCCCGGAACTTCTCGGGTTGCCCGCCTAGCCTCGCCGCATGCCCCAGCCCGAGATCGGTCAGCTCGCCCCCGACTTCACCCTTCCCGGAGTGACGATGCGGGGTGCGGATGCTCAGCACCGCCTCTTCTCGCTGCGCGAGCACCACGGCTCGCCCCTCGTGCTCGCGTTCTACCCCGCCGACGCCTCGCCCGGCTGCACCGCGCAGCTCTGCAACTACCAGAGCGAGCTCGCCGGCTTCGAGGAGCTCGGGGCCGAGGTGTGGGCGATCAGCCGCCAGGGCGCGGCATCGCACGAATCGTTCGCCCGGCGCTCGAAGCTCACCTTCCCGCTCCTCGCGGACGAGCGCGGCGACGTCGTCGACGCCTACGGGGTCGGGCTGTTCGGCGTGGGCGTGCGCCGCTCGATCTTCGTCATCGACGCCGACGGCGTGCTCCGCTGGAAGCACGTCGCGCTCGTCGGCGTGACGTACCAGAGCGCGGCGACGATCCGGGAGCAGCTCGCGCTGCTGCCCGGCGCCCCCGGGCTCGACGAGTCCGCCGCCTCCTAGGCGACGCCCGTCGCGACCTGCCCATCCCGCGAGGTCGTCCCCGGCGTCCGGACTGGCAGCCCACACGGTTCGGGTCACACCACACGGAATCGGGCGTGTGGTGTGTCCGATTCCGTGTGGACGCCGATCGAGGCGGGCGCCGCTAGGCGAACGCCTCGATGGGCGGGCAGGCGCACACGAGGTTGCGGTCGCCGTACGCCTGGTCGACGCGGCGCACGGGCGGCCAGTACTTGTCGGCGCGGGTCGCGCCGAAGCCTCCTGAGCCGTCGGCTCCCGCCCCATGCTCGTCGTCGGCCACGAGCGACGCCGGGTAGACGGCGAGCTCGCGCGAGTAGGGGTGCTCCCACTCGCCGGCGATGACGCTCTCGGCCGTGTGCGGGGCATTGACGAGCGGGTTGTCGGCAGCGGGCCACTCCCCCGCCGCGACGCGGTCGGCCTCGAGCCGGATCGCGATCATGGCCTGGATGAACCGCTCGATCTCGGCGAGATCCTCCGACTCGGTCGGCTCGACCATGAGCGTGCCCGCGACGGGGAACGACATGGTCGGCGCGTGGAAGCCGTAGTCCATGAGGCGCTTCGCGACATCGTCGTTGCCGATGCCCGTCGACTCCTTGAGCGGTCGCAGGTCGAGGATGCACTCGTGGGCCACGAGACCGTTCTCGCCCGCGTAGAGCACCGGGTAGTGCTCGCGGAGCCGCAGCGCCACGTAGTTCGCCGCGAGGACGGCGTTGGCCGTCGCATCCGTCAGCCCCTCGGCGCCCATCATGCGGGCGTAGGCCCACGAGATCGGCAGGATGCTCGCGGAGCCGTAGGGCGCGGCGGAGACGGGCGCTCCGCGGTGCTCGACCGTGCCGGCGCTGCCGGTCGCCATGTCGAACGGCGGGTGGACATCCATCTGCGCGAGCGGATGCCCGGGCAGGAACTCGGCGAGGTGCGCCTTGGCCGCCACGGGCCCGACGCCGGGCCCGCCACCGCCGTGCGGGATGCAGAAGGTCTTGTGCAGGTTGAGGTGGCTGACGTCGCCGCCGATGTCGCCGTAGCGGGCGTAGCCGAGCAGCGCGTTGAGGTTGGCGCCGTCGATGTACACCTGCCCGCCGGCCTCGTGCACGGCGGCCGTGACCTCCATGACGTCGTGCTCGTAGACGCCGTGCGTCGACGGGTACGTGATCATGAGCGCCGCGAGCTCGTCGCGGTGCGCCTCGATCTTGGCGCGCAGGTCGACGAGGTCGACGTCGCCGGTCTCGGTCGTCGCGATGACGACGACGCGCATCCCGGCCAGGACGGCCGAGGCGGCGTTCGTGCCGTGCGCGCTCGACGGGATGAGGCAGACCGTGCGGTGCTCGTCGCCGCGCGAGCGGTGGTAGCCGCGGATCGCGAGGAGGCCCGCGAGCTCGCCCTGGCTGCCGGCGTTCGGCTGCAGCGACACGGCGTCGTAGCCCGTGAGCTCGGCAAGCCACGTCTCGAGCATGCCGATGAGCACGAGCGATCCCTGGACGTCCTCGAGCGGGGCGAAGGGGTGGAGAGCGCTGAACTCGGGCCAGGTGACGGCGGCCATCTCGGTCGCGGCGTTGAGCTTCATCGTGCACGAGCCGAGGGGGATCATGCCGCGGTCGAGCGCGTAGTCGCGGTCGGCGAGGCGCTTGAGGTAGCGCATCATCGCCGTCTCGCTGCGGTGCGTGTGGAACACCGGGTGCGTCATGAACTCGGATGCCCGCCGCAGGGGCGCGGGCAGGCTGACGCTCTCAGAGGCGTCGCCCTGCGATCGCGGCGCGGGCGCCTCGAAGGCGGAGGCGAGGCGGCCGATGGTCGCAGCATCCGTCGTCTCGTCGACCGAGAGGCGCAGCACGTCGTCGCTCTCGACCCACACCAGCAGGTCGTCGGCCGCGGCGCGCGCCGCGAGAGCGCGGGCGCGACCGGGCACGCGCAGCTCGAGGGTGTCGAAGTACGCGTCGTGGGCGAGCTCGACACCGGCGCCGCGGAGCGCCTCGGCGAGCGCCGCGGCGCGGCCGTGCACGCGCTGCGCGATGCGGCGCAGCCCGTCGGGCCCGTGGTAGACGCCGAACATCGACGCCATGACGGCGAGCAGCACCTGCGCGGTGCAGATGTTCGACGTCGCCTTGTCACGGCGGATGTGCTGCTCGCGCGTCTGCAGCGTGAGCCGGTAGGCGGGGCGGCCGTCGGCGTCGCGCGAGACGCCGACGAGGCGGCCGGGCATCAAGCGCTCGAGGCCCTCGCGCACGGCGAGGTAGCCGGCGTGCGGTCCGCCGAATCCCATGGGCACGCCGAAGCGCTGCGTCGTGCCGACGGCGACGTCGGCGCCGAGCTCGCCGGGGCTCGTGATGAGGGTGAGCGCGAGGAGGTCGGCGGCGACGATCGCGAGGCCGCCCTGCTCCTTGACGCGGGCGATGATCGCCGACGGGTCCCAGATGCGTCCCGAGGCGGCGGGGTACTGCACGAAGACGCCGAACGCCTCGGGCAGGTCGGCCGGGTCGGTCTCGGCGAGCGGCAGGTACTGCAGGTCGAGGCCCACGGCCTCGGCGCGCCCATCCAGCACCGCGCGCGTCTGGGCGAACAGGTCGCTGTCGACGAGGAAGACGTTCGACGAGCTCTTCGAAGCGCGACGCGCGAGCAGCATGCCCTCGACGACGGCGGTCGCCTCGTCGAGCATCGACGCGTTCGCGGTGTGCAGGCCCGCGAGCTCGCTCACCATGGTCTGGAAGTTCAGCAGCGCCTCGAGACGGCCCTGCGAGATCTCGGGCTGGTACGGCGTGTAGGCCGTGTACCAGCTCGGGTTCTCGAGCACGTTCCGCTGGATCACCGCGGGGGTGATCGTGCCGTAGTAGCCCTGGCCGATGAGGCTCGTCCGCACGCGGTTCTCGCCGGCGATGGCGCGCAGCTCGGCGAGGGCCTGGGCCTCGGTCGCGGGGGCAGGCAGGCTGCGCAGCGGGGCGGTCTGGCGGATCGCGGACGGGACCGCGGCATCCATGAGGGCGTCGAGCGAGGCGTAGCCGAGCGCGTCGAGCATGAGTTGACGCGCGGAGTCGTCGATGCCGATGTGGCGGGCGCTGAAATCGAGAGACATGGGGTGCGGATGCTCCTACTCGCCGATGAGGGCGCGGTACTCGTCGGCGCTCATGAGCGTCGGGGTCTCGGAGACCCGGACCTTTACGAGCCAGCCGTCGCCGTACGGGTCGGAGTTGATGGTCTCGGGCGCGTCGACGACGGCGTCGTTCGCCTCGACGACCTCGCCGTCGAGCGGCGCGTAGAGCTCGCCGACCGACTTGGTCGACTCGACCTCGCCGACGATCGAGCCCGAGGTCACGCTCGAGCCGACCTTGGGCAGGTCGACGTAGACCACGTCGCCGAGCGCGTCGGCGGCGTACTGCGTGATGCCCACGGTGGCGACGTCGCCCTCGAGGCGCACCCACTCGTGCTCGGCGGTGTACTGCAGGTCGGCGGGAACTGCGCTCATGGTCATGCCTCTCGCTTGTAGAAGGGAAGGGGGACGACGGTCGCGGGGATGCGGCTGCCGCGGACGTCGAGGTCGAGGGTCGTGCCGACGGCGGCGTGCGCCGGGTGCACGAAGGCCATCGCGATGGGGTGGCCGAGGGTCGGCGAGAGCGCGCCCGAGGTGACCTCGCCGATCGTCTCGTCGCCGAGCATCACCGGGTAGCCGGCGCGGGCGGCGCGCTTGCCGTCTGCGACAAGGCCCACGAGCACGCGTGCGTCGTCGCCCGGGCCGGCCTCGATCGCGGACTTGCCGACAAAGGCGGGCTTGTCGGTCGCGACGACGCGGGCGAGCCCGGCCTGCACCGGCTGGATGCTCAACCCGAGCTCATGGCCGTAGAGCGGCATGCCCGCCTCGAGTCGCAGGGTGTCGCGTGCCGCGAGCCCCGCGGGCACGAGCCCGAGCGGCTCGCCCGCGGCGAGCAGCGCTTCCCACAGCGCGGGAGCGTGCCCCGTGTCGAGGTAGAGCTCGAAGCCGTCTTCGCCCGTGTAGCCGGTGCGGGCGACCATGACCGCGACGCTCTCGTCGCCGACCGCGAAGGCGCCGGGGGCCCAGGCGTAGTAGCGCAGAGCGTCGAGGCCCTCGACGGCGAACCCGGGGGTCGCCTCGAGGATGGCGCGCGCAGCGGGCCCCTGCACGGCGATGAGGGCCACGACGTCGGTGCGGTCGTCGAGGGCGACCGCGTGTTCGGCGGTTCGGGCGGTCAGGGCGGCGAGAACGGCATCCCTGTTCGAGGCGTTCGCGACGACGAGGTACTCGGGTTCTGAGAGACGGTAGACGATGAGGTCGTCGACGATGCCGCCGCTCTCGTCGAGCACGAGCGAGTACTTCGCGCGGCCGACGGGCAGCGTCGAGAGGCGGCCGGCGAGAGCGGCGTCGAGGAAGGCGCCGGCGTCGTCGCCGGCGACGGCGATCTCGGCCATGTGCGAGATGTCGAACAGCCCGGCGGCGGTGCGCACGGCGTGGTGCTCGGCGAGGTCGGAGGTGTAGCGAACGGGCATCTGCCAGCCCGCGAAGTCGGTGAAGCTCGCGCCGAGAGCGAGGTGCTGCTCGTGCAGGGGCGACAGCCGGGGAGTCGCGGGGGTCGGATCGGTCATCGTGGAGTTCTCCTGACGCGCTGAAGGCCGGTGGAACTCCCCCTCTGTCATGGTGCCTGAGAGCTTCGCGCGCCCGTTCCGGTCGTGCCGGTCTGGATGTCGCTTTCACCGTGGGCGAGCCGGGCATCCGTGAGGGATGCGCGTGCTGCTTTTCAGAGCGGCCTGGCAGATGCGGTACACGTACCTGAGAGATTGGCGGGGAGGCTTGCTCCTTCGGTGCCGGCGGCGGCGTGCGCCCCGTCGGCTCTCCCGCATCGCGTTGCGGCCCGGTTTTCGATTGTGGTCGTGCGGTCGTTCGTGGCTCAGCGTAGCAACCGTCGGGCCATTCGACCCCCGCCCGGGGGACGAAGATGTGCGTTTCGCGACTCTCCCGGCCCCGCAGCTGTCGCGTCGAGAGCTGAAATGTTAGGGCAAACTGGCATAGTAGAGGGCATGTCAGTCTCCACTCCCGCGGGCGGCTCCGCCTCGCCCGAGGTCGTGCTGCCCCTCAGCACCTTCATGCAGCTCGACCGCTCGGGGCCCATCCCCCTCTACTTCCAGGTCGCGCAGATCATCGAGAAGGCCATCCGCGAGGGCGACCTGCCCCCGGGTGCGCGCCTCGAGAACGAGGTCGCTCTCGGCAACCGCCTGGGCCTCAGCCGACCGACGGTGCGCCGCGCCATCCAAGAGGTCGTGGCGAAGGGGCTGCTCGTGCGCCGCCGCGGCATCGGCACGCAGGTCGTGCAGGGCCAGGTCACGCGCGGGCTCGAACTCACGAGCCTCTACGACGACCTCGTCCAGAGCGGGAAAAACCCGAGCACCGACGTGCTGTCAATGGACATCGTCGAGGCCCCCGGTCATGTCGCCACGCACCTCGGCGTCGACGAGGGCGCGCCCGTCGTGCACCTGCGGCGCGTCCGCCGTGCCGACGGGATCCCGGTCGCCATCCTCGAGAACTGGCTCCCTTCCGATGTCGCCGACCTTTCGACCTCCGACATCGAAGAGCACGGGCTCTATCAGATGCTGCGCACGCGCGGCATCACGATGCGCGTCGCCCAGCAGCGCATCGGCGCTCGGAAGGCGATCGCGGAGGAGGCGGACATCCTCGGTCTGGAGCGCGGCGGCGCCGTGCTCACGATGGAGCGCACCGCCTTCGACGCCTCGGGGCGAGCGGTCGAGTACGGCCGGCACTGCTACCAGCCCGACGTCTACGCCTTCGAGGTCACGCTCGTCGAGAAGTGAGAACGGCCCGGCGGCCTCCTATACCACCGAGTGAGAGACGGCCGGGCCCTGAAGCACGAAGCGTCGTGCGGCGCTGAGAACCATGCGAATCACGACTTCCGTGCCTGACCGCTGCCGTACGGTCGTCGGACACGGCAAGTCCCACACGCGAAACACTCGACGCCCTGCGGCGGCCGAGCCGCGCGGACCGAGAACTCGGGTCGGCCCTGGATGCGGCCCAAGTCCTCGATCTCGGCTCAGCCGTAGTCCCGACCGTCTTCCAGGTCTTTGACGATCGCAGAGTTCTCGCCGAGGGTTCGCTCCAGCTCGTGGACAAGCGAATCCAGTTCGGCACCGCCCGCCATCAGGCCCGTCAGCTCGGTGAGGGTGATCTCCGACTTCAGGAAGTTTCCCTGACTGACCCCGCGGTTCAGCAGCAGGAATTGATCCCCGACAGGGAACGCGTGGTGCGGATTGTGTGTGATGAAGACCACGCCCAGTCCCCGGTCCCGCGCGCGCGCGATGTAGCGCAGCACGACTCCGGACTGCTTCACTCCGAGCGCTGCCGTCGGCTCATCGAGGATCAGCACACGAGCTCCGAAGTAGACGGCTCGTGCGATCGCAACGCACTGCCGTTCCCCGCCCGACAAGGTGCCGATCGGCTGGTCGACGTCACGCAAGTTGATTCCCATGTTGGCGAGCTCTACGAAAGTGATGCGCTTCATCGCCTTGACGTCGAGGCGACGGAACGGTCCCCGCCCCTTGGTGATCTCGGACCCCAGGAAGAAGTTGCGCCACACGGGCATGAGCGGTACCACGGCGAGGTCTTGGAAGACCGTTGCGATGCCGGCGGAAAGCGCGGCTCGCGGCGACGAGAACGTGGTCGGCACCCCATCGAGCAGAATCTCGCCCTCGGACGGCGTGTGCGCACCCGCCAGCATCTTGATGAAGGTGGACTTTCCGGCGCCGTTGTCTCCGAGGACGCAAGTGACCTCCCCTGCGGCGACGGAGGTCGACACGCCGTCGAGTGCAACGACCGCGCCGTATCGCTTGCCGACCTCGCGGACCTCGAGGATTGGAACCGTCGCCGACGTCGTCATCGTGCACCTCCCGCTCGCGTGCGCACCCAGTGGTTGAGCAGAACTGCGAGCAAGAGCATCACACCAAGGAAGGTCCGGAGCCAGTTCGTGTCCCACTGCGCGAAGGTGATTCCCTGGAACACCATTCCGTAGATGAGCGCCCCTAGGGCAGCGCCAACGGCCGACCCGAAGCCGCCCGTCAGCAGGCAACCCCCGACGACGGCGCAGATGATGTAGATGAACTCTTGCCCGACTCCTGTGTTCGCTTGAACGGTCGACGTCCGGAAAAGGGAGATCATGCCCACGAGCCAGCCCGCCGCAGCGGTTGTCATGAAAAGCCCCACCTTGGTCCTGAGGATCGGTACTCCGACCTGACGGGAGGAGTTGAGGGCGCCACCGACCGCGAAGATCCAGTTGCCGGCTCGGGTGCGCAGCAGTACCCACGTAGCGATCGCCGTCACGGCGAACCACCAGAGGACCGAGACGTAGAAGTTTCCGCCACCGATCACGACCGAGGATCCGAAGGCGGGCTGAATCGAGTCGTAGAGCGGCACGTTTGCCATTCCCTGGATGGCGACTTGCCCGGTGAGAAGCTTCGTCACCGCGAGGTCGATCCCTGCGAGCACGAAGAACGTGCCCAGCGTGACGATGAAGCTGGGGAGCCCGGTCTTCATGACCAGGAATCCGTTTATGGCACCGACGCCGAGCGCGACGACGAGCGCGACGACGACTGCGATCCAGATGTTGAGGCCGTACTGCGTGGTGAGAACCCCGACGATCAACGCGGTGAATCCGGTCATGACGCCGGCGGACAGATCGAACTCTCCTCCGATCATGAGAAGCGCGACCGCGACGGCCATGATGCCGAAGGTCGATGCCGACTCGAGCCACACACCGGCACCCGGAAGGGTGAAGAAGTTCTTGGTGTAGACGGAGAAGAAGATCATCACGGCGAGGGCCGCGACGAGCGCCCCCACCTCAGGTCTCGCCAGAAGGCGGCTCAGCGTCCGACGGTCCAGACTGGGCCGGGTCGCGATGACCTCGATATCGGTGGTGGTCACTTGGGATTCCTTTCGTGAAGATGACCGGGTGGAACGGCGATGGGCCGTTCCACCCGGTCGAGCGTTCTGCCTTAGCGAGTGCCGTTGGCGGCGAACTCCGCGACCTGCGCCGCGTTCTCCTTGGTGACGAACGCGGGGCCGGAGTAGACCGGCTGGCCGCCACCGATGGTGTTGCCGTTCGTCGAGTTCAGGAAGAGCGCCGTGATCCCGAGGAAACCCTGGACGTACGGCTGCTGATCCACCGCGAACAGGATCGTCCCCGCCTCGACGCCGGCGACGACGTCTTCGGAGAGGTCGAACGTGGCGACCTGAGCGGTGCTGCCCGACTCCTCGACGGCTCCGACCGCATCGATCGCGTACTGTCCACCGAGGGTCAGCACGCCGTCGATCGTGGGGTCGGCCTGGAGCTTCGACTTGATCGTCGCCTTGACCTCGGCGTCGTTGGTCCCGTCGACCTGGAGGTTCTCCATGTCGCCGCCGAATGCATCCGTAGCAGCGGCGCACCGCTCTTCGAGACCCACGTTGCCTGCCTCCTGGATGACGCAGAGCACCTTCGTCAGACCGGACTCTTCGAGACGCTCACCGACCGCAGCGCCGGCGACCGTCTCGCTCTGGCCGATGTGAGTGAATGCGCCGAACTCCGCCGAACGGTCGAGGCCGGAGTTGATCGTGACGACGGGGATGCCCGCGGCGACGGCCTTCTCGAGGCTCGACTGCAGTCCGTCGGGGTTCGCCATCGAGACGACGATGCCATCGACATCCTGCGCGACGGCGTTGTCGATGAGTTGCGACTGCTTGGCGGGGTCGGGATCGGAGTTGTAGGTCACCGTGACTCCGAGGTCGCTCCCGGCCGTTTCGGCTCCCGCCTTGACGCGATCCCAGAACGAGTCACCGGGACCGGCGTGAGTGACGACCGCGTACGTGAGGTCCGAGGTCGAGGAGTCGGACGAGCCGTCCGTGGTGTTCTGACCGGTACCCGTGCATCCTGCCAGGAAGATTCCGGCGGCGGCGGCGGCGATGCCGATCGCGGTGATTTTGCGCTTCATGTTTGGGCAGTTCCCTCTCTGTGCTGCTCCGCCTTCGACGGAACTAGGGGTTGGCCGCAACGCTCGCTCGTCGGAGGATTCAAGCCCGGCGAGCGCTACGGTGCGCCGTCGGTCGTGAATTTCGGTGGGATCACTCCCAGTCCTGCACCACGTGACGTCGGCGTCGGCACGATTCTGGATGACGTTCCACGCCGTGTCAATGATTTGTCCATACATTCTGTCATCCTCGACTGCTAGAGTCGTCAGCATCCCGATGTACGAGGAGGGGAGACGCATCCCATGGACCAGAAGCGACAACTCGGAGTTGGCCTGATCTCGGTGGGCTGGATGGGCCGACTCCACTCCCGGGCCTACCTCGCCGCCGCACAGCACTTCCCCGAGCTCCCCGTACGCGCTGAGCTCGTCGCGGCGGCCGATACCGACGCCGCCACCCGCGAGTTCGCCACCGAGGTCCTCGGCTACCGGCGGTCGACGACTGACTATCGGGAAGTTCTGAGCGATCCCGACGTCGACGTCGTCTCGATCTGCGCTCCCAACTTCCTCCATCGCGAGATGGCGCTCGCCGCGATCGCCGCCGGCAAGCCGATCTGGATCGAGAAGCCGATGGGCCGATCGGCGTCCGAATCCGAGGAGATCGCTCGAGCGGCCTCGGCTGCCGGACTCGTGACCGCCGTCGGGTTCAACTACCGCCACGCTCCGGCGATCGCGCGCGCGCGCGAACTCGTTCGCGAGGGGGCGATCGGCGCCGTGACCAACGTGCGCTCCTCCTTCTTCGCCGACTACTCGGCAGATCCGTCCGGGGCGCTCACCTGGCGGTTCCAGAACGACAGCGCGGGCTCCGGCGTTCTTGGGGACCTCGTCTCTCACGCCGCGGATCTCGTGCAGTACATCGCCGGCCGCATCGAGTCGGTGACGGCACTAACGTCGACGACGATCACCGAACGCCCGCTACCCGCGAGCGGCGCCGCGAGTCACTTCAGCCGCGGACGTGAGGGCGACCTGAAGGGCGCCGTCGAGAACGAGGACTACGCGGCGCTGCTCCTTCGCCTCGAATCCGGAGCCGTCGGCACCGTCGAAAGCAGCCGCATCGCGATCGGCCCTCGCGCCGAGTACACGCTCGAGGTTTACGGAACCCTGGGATCGCTCCGTTGGAACTTCGAACGCCTCAACGAGTTCGAGTTTGCCGACGACACCTCGGGGTATCGCCGCATCATGGCGGCCCCGGGCTTCGGCGAGTTCTCACGGTTCCAGCCCGGTGCCGGGACGAGTATGGGCTTCGACGACCTGAAGACGATCGAAGCCTCGCTCTTTCTGCGTTCGGTCGCGGAGGACGTCCAGTACTCCCCCTCGGCGTCCGACGCGTGGGCCGCTGCTGAGATCGCGGCAGCGGCCCTCAGCAGCGCCGACTCCGGACAGTGGACCGTCGTGCGGCGTGCGGAGGGATCCACGACGTTCGACGTCTGACCGTTGCGCGGTTTCAGACCGTGAAAGCCCGACGGAATGCCTCGAGCGCAGCATCCGAGTCGCCGCTGGCCCAGCCTTCCAGCCCGACCACGCCATCGAACCCCAACTCTTCGAGCAGGAGCGCGATGCGCTCGTAGCGGATCTCTCCCGTGCCCGGTTCGCATCGTCCGGGGACATCCGCCACCTGGATCTCCCCGACATAGGGAAGCGCGCGCGTGACCAGGTCGACCAGATTCCCCTCGCCGATCTGAGCGTGGTAGAGATCGAGGTTGAGCCGCAACGCAGGGCTGTCGACGGCACTCACGAGCGCGAGGGTGTCAGCGGCCCGCGCGAAGGGCACCGCCGGGTGGTCGACCGCGGTGTTGAGGTTCTCGAGCGTGAAGACGCGACCGCTCTCCTCGCCCAGTGCTGCGACGGCGGTGAGAGTCCCGACAGCCGCGATCCAGTCCGCCCCGCTCACCGAGGGGGTCGGAATCACCGGAAGCCCGTTCGGGTCGAGACCGGTCCCGTGAAGATTGAGCCGCGGCACGTCGATGATCATGGCCTTCTCGAGCGAGAGCCGGGCCGTTCGCACCAGCTCCGCACGGCCACCCGGGGTGATGAGATCCCCACGGAGGTAGCCGGTCATCGATGAGAAGGTGGCTCCGGTCGTGGCGAGCGCCTCGAGATCCTTGGTGCTCCAATCCCAGATCTCGACCTCGAAGCCCCTGTCATGGATGCGTTGCACACGATCGCGGAACGGCAGCTCCCGGAAGAGCATCTCCGCGGACGCCGCCAATCTGATAGCCATCAGGGCGCTCCGACGACGACGTCGCGCACGAGCGCGTCGAGCTGAGCGTCGGCGTCAAGAAACTGCCGAAGGGTGTGACGGGATGCCCCGAAGTCCTCGAACTCCTCGGCACGCATCCCATCCGGCTCGTAGGCTCGCCGGAACTCGCTCAGCGTCGACAACTCCTCGAGCGTGGCGCGAGCGACCGGCTCGTCGATGCGGCTCTCCCCCAGGAAATCGCTCTGCTGGATCCGCTGCTGCCACTCGAAGGGCGGCGAGATCACGAGATCGCCTCCGACGAGCTCCGACCAGTGGAGGTGGCTGCGAAAAGCGGCCGAAAGTATCCGACTGCGATACCCGCGCTCCCGGAAGATGGAGTACGCGCGCTTCAAAGCCGCGACACCGGCCCAGTCGAGCACACCCGGAGTCGTCAGGATCCCCTCGCGTGCCGTCCAAGTCTTGAGCCAATCGTCGAGCCGACCGCCCATGATCGTCACGACGTGACCGAATTCCTGGGCGGGGAGGCCAGCAGCGGTCCGCCGCTCGAGGGCTCGTTCGAGCGCTTCGCCGACGGCGACCGCCTGCGCAACAGTGAAGCTCAGTGTCGCGTTGATGCTCACCCCGCGAAACGCCGCCTCCTCTATAGCCGCGATGCCACGACGAGTCGCGGGGATCTTGACGATGATGTTCGTCGCGAGCTGCGAAAACTCGACCGCCTGCTCCACAAGAGCATCGACATCGCGATGCAGCCGCGGATCCGTCTGGATCGAGAGACGGCCGTTGCGGCCTTGCGACGCCTCGAAGGCCGGCTCGAGGATCCGCGCCGCCTCGATCGATAGCTCCGCGACGGCCGCCCAGCCGATCTCAGACTCTCCCCACGTGGGATGGCTGTCGGCAAGCTCTCGCAAGCGAGGGCGCCAGACATCCGGATTGCTCCGGATCGCGGTGAGAGCGATGACGGGGTTACAGGTCGCCCCGACCGCGCCGAAGGCGATCGAACGGCTGAGCTCGTCGGGATCCGCCGAATCGTTCCAGAGTGCGGTCGGGGTCGACGTCGTCATCCGTCCGAACGGGGTCTGAGTCGCGGTTCTCATGACAGATCGACCGAGACGACGACCCGCTCGGTCGCGGATCGTTGAGCGGCGTCCGCGAGCAGGAGCGCGGCGCGCCCGTCGTCGAAAGTCGGGCTCGTCGATGCCTCCCCGCGAACGAGTTTGATGAATTCCGCGAGTTCGGCCGCGTAGGCCTCAGCGTATCGTTCGAGGAAGAAGTCCTGGTACGGAGGCTTGGCCTCGACCGCCGTCGCCGTCGAGATGCTGACCAAGCTGGTCGGGGCGTTCGCGACGCTGAGGGAGCCCCGCGCGCCGAACGCCTCGAGACGCTGGTCGTAACCGACCGCACTGTGCCGCGAGTTCGTGATCGAGACGAGGGCGCCGGACGAGGCGCGGAGCGTCACCACGGCCGTGTCGAAGTCGCCGTGCTCGCGCGCTCCCGGGTCGAACACGGTGCTCCCCGTGGCGCTGACCTCGACGATGTCCGGCAGGAAGAAGCGCGCCATGTCGAAGTCGTGGATCGTCATGTCCCGGAAGATGCCTCCCGAGACGCCTACGTACGCGGCGGGCGGCGCGGAGGGGTCGCGACTGATGATCGAGAGCTGCTCGAGTTCACCGATCTCGCCCGCGGCCACCCGGGTCCTGACGCTGGCGAAGGCGGGGTCGAAGCGACGGTTGAAGCCGAGGGCGACGGGTACCCCGGCGTCTGCCACGACCGGCCTCAGCGTTTCGACGCGCGCGACGTCGAGGTCGATGGGTTTTTCGCACAACACCGGGATTCCCGCCGCGACCGATGCCGCGATCAGGTCGACGTGGGTCGCGGTCGGTGAGGCGATGAGCACGGCGTCGATCTCTCCCGAGGCGAGAGCATCGGCCGCATCCGCGCTCACCTCACCTCCGTAGCGCGCTGCCACGGCCTGAGCGCCTTCGATGATCGGGTCGCAGACCCACGCGAGCGTTGCCTCGGACGAGGCGGCGATGCTCGCGGCGTGCACCTGGCCGATGCGGCCGCTCCCGATGAGAGCGAAGCGAATGGGGGTGTTCATGGGTGGTGTCTCCTCGAGGATGTCGACTGGGTCAGGCCCAGGCGCGCAGCGCGTCCCGGTTGAGTTTCTGGTCATGCGCTCGTGCTGCGAGGAACGCGTCGATCGCCACATCGGGACCGTTGAGAACGTCTTGTTCGACGACGATCCAGCCGTCGAAGCCCCGCGACGAGACCGTCGTGAGGACGTTGTCGAGATCGATGTCACCGCGGCCGAAGGCGACGAAGGCACCCGACGACCACACCTCGCGCATGCCCCCGCCTGCGGCAAGGACTCCGTCGAGGACGGCCAGATCGACGTCCTTCAGATGAAGATGATTGATTCGGTCGCCCCACCGCTGAAGCGCGCCCACCGGGTCGCCACCCGCGATGACGAGATGCCCGGTATCGAGCGTCAGATCGATGTCGACTTCCGCCAGGAAACGGTCGATCTCGTCCGGCGACTCAATGAACGTGCCTGCGTGGTGGTGGAACGTCGGCTCGAAGCCCGCAGCGCGCACCAGCTCGGCAGCGGTCGCGGAATTCCGCACGAGACGTCCCCACGCGGGGTCGCTCAGGGGGTCGATCTCGTGGCCATGGCCGGGCGCCCCCTGGCGCAGCGCGGAACCGTCGTCGGCTAGCGTCGGGAGCGGCATCCTGCTCGGACCGTCTTCCGCCGACTCCGCGAAGGCGCGGAGTGCCTCAGTGAGCTGCGGGAGGGACGCCGCGAAGGCTTCGTCGTCGGAGAAGGGCAGCTGCACCCATCCACCGGCGAGCTCGAGCTCGAACCGGGCGAGCCGTGTTCGCAGCTCCCGGCCTCGCCCGAGGAACCCGAGGGGACCGAGGTCGACTCCGCGATACCCGCTGGCTTGCAGCGACTCAAGAAGCTGATCGGCCGTCACCGTCTCGGCACCCTCGGGGGTCAGCTCGAAGACTCCAAAGCTGACCGGCGCGCCGGCGACCTCAGCGCTCATGATGTTCCCTGCTCTCCGAGAAGCGGCCGCTGCGCGACGCGCTTCTGCTCGTAGACGACACGCGCAGCGCGCGTGGATTCGAGGTCCGACACCTCCGGAACGGGGACATCCCACGAGGCTTCACCGTCGGGGCCGTAGACGAGCGGGTCGGTCTCGACGTGGATAACGGTCGAGGTGTCGGCTGCCTTCGCGGGGACGACGGCGGCGTGGAAGCATCCGACGGCATCCGGACCGGGCGTGATCGCGACGACATCGATGCCGTAGCTGCGCGCGTTCATGGCGAGATCGACCGGCAGCCGTTCATCACCTTTGACCGACAGGCCGGGGTCCCACGGCTGTTCGAGCTGCTGCAACACCGGGTCGGCGACCCGCGTCGCATACGTGTCCGACGGCAGCAGCAGGGCTGGTAGGCGATTGGTCGTCGCGAGCGCCGCGCCGGTCAGCACATTGGTCGCGCCGGGCCCCACGGAGGCCGCAGACGCCAACGTCACCCTCCGCCGGTGCATGCGTGAGGAACCCACCGACTGGTGCACCATCGCCTGTTCGTTGCGCGCCTGGTAGTAGGGCACCGCCCCCGGCTCGCGTTCATGCAACTGCGCGAGCGCCTGGCCGACGCCGGCCGCGTTGCCGTGACCGAAGGTCCCGAAGACACCGGCGATGGTGCGCTCGCGGATATTTCCGTCCACTGTCCACGGGTGGGCCGAAAACTCGACGAGCACCGTCATTCGTGGTTCCTGGTCTCTTCTCGGAAGGGCGGTCGGTCGTCGATGTTGACGTCCGGCGCTTTCGGCTGGCGATAGAAGTAGAGCGGGAAGTCGTCGGGAGGGAAGATCTTGCAGAACGTGACCGGGGTGAGAAGGTCGGGGTCGACGGCGACGGCGTGGTTGTCGACCCCGAGTCGATCGAGCTCGCGTCGGAGGTGACGGCCGAAGGGGTCCGCTCCCACGCGCGAAAGAAGCGCCCTTATCATGCCCGAGTCGAGCGACCGCAACCGCGACGTTGTCCGCGCTCCCCCCGAGATACTTCCTGAAGGTGCTGACATCCTCGAGGCCCAACGAGTCCTGCAAGGGATAGAGGTCGACTCCGAGACGTCCGACGATCAGGGCGTCGGTGCGTGTGGGGTGATCGGTCATACGCCGTCGTACAACTTCCTGGGACGTGGGAGCTAAGCGATTGATGCCCGCATGTCCTCACAATAGCACATGTAGAAGGGAGTGCCAAAGCGGCGACAAAGTCGTCTGCGGGTTAGGTTGTCGGGACATGACAAGGGACAGAACCCTCAGTGCTTGACCACGAGATCCTCGTGCCGAGCGAGCTATTCGACGATCGCGACCGCACCGGGCCGATCCCGCCCTACTTCCAAGTGTCGAGCAGGCTCGAAACCGCGATCCGAGATGGGGTGATCCCGTCGGGCGCTCGTCTAGAGAACGAAGTCGAGATCCCTCGACGTCTCGGCCTGCGCCGTACGCCGCGCGATCCTGAATCCCCCTAGATATCAGCCGAGCAGGGGGCGCTGGCGGGCCCGCTGCTCGAGGTAGTCGGTGAGGGCCTGCTGCGTGCTCGCGAGGGTCGAGACCTCCGCGACGGGAACATCCCACCAGCCCTCGCCGTCGGGCGCGTAGACGAGCGGGTCGCTGTTGATGTGGATGACCGTGGTCTTCTCGGACGCCTTGGCGGTCGCCATCGCGGCGCGCAACTGCTCGATCGCGTCCTCGCGCGGCTCGATCTCGATGACGTCGAGACCGTAGCTGCGGGCGTTCGCCGCGAGGTCGACGGGCAGCACCTTTTCGCCCTGGAAGTTGCGCTGCTCGGGGTCGTACGCGCGGTACCAGGTGCCGAAGCGCTCGGAGCCGACCGTCTCGGAGAGATGGCCGATCGAGGCGTAGCCGTGGTTCTGGATGAGCACGACGATGATCTTGATGCCTTCGGCCACGGCCGTGACGAGCTCGGAGTTGAGCATGAGGTACGAGCCGTCGCCGACCATGACGATGACGTCGCGGTCGGGTGCTCCGCGGCGCACGCCCATGCCGCCGGCGATCTCGTAGCCCATGCACGAGAACGCGTACTCGACGTGGTAGCCGAGAGCGTCGCGCACGCGCCACAGCTTGTGCAGATCGCCGGGGAGCGAGCCCGCGGCCTGGACGATGACGTCGCTCGGGTCGGAGGCCGCCTGCACGGCGCCGATGATCTCGGGCTGGCCGGGCAGCGGGCTGCCCGTCGGGGCGAAGGCCTCGTCGACCAGGGCATCCCATTCCGCTTTCGACGCGGCGATCGCCTGGGCGTCGGCGTCGTCGATGCGGAAGCCCGCGAATTCGGCCAGCAGCGCGTCGAGCGCCTCGCGGGCATCCGCGATCACGGCGACCTGCGTGCCGTGCTTGTAGGCGTCGAACGCCGCGACGTTGATGTTGACGAAGGTAACGTCGGGGTTCTGGAAGGCGGTGCGGCTCGCCGTCGTGAAGTCGCTGTAGCGCGTGCCGATGCCGATGATGACGTCGGCCTCGGCCGCCCGGCGGTTGGCGGCGAGAGTGCCCGTCGCGCCCACTCCCCCGAGATTCTGCGGGTGATCCCACGTGAGAACCCCGCCGCCGGCCTGGCTCGTGCCGACGGGGATGCCGGTGAGCTCGACGAAGCGACGCAGCTGCTCCTCGGCCGCCGAGTAGAGCACCCCGCCGCCAGCGATGATCATGGGGCGCTTCGCACCGCGGATGGCCTCGAGCGCGCGGGCGAGCGGGGCGCGCTCGGGCAGCGGCCGACGGAGGTGCCACTCGCGCGGTGCGAGGAACTCAACGGGAACATCCATCGCCTCTGCCTGCACGTCCTCCGGCAGGGCGATCGTGACGGCGCCGGTCTCGGCCGGGTCGAGCAGCACGCGCATCGCGCTGAGCGCGATCGAGTAGAGCTGCTCGGGGCGCTGCACGCGGTCGAAGAAGCGCGACAGCGGGCGGAAGGCATCGTTGACGGTGAGGCCGATGTCGTGCGGCATCTCGAGCTGCTGCAGCACAGGGTCGGCCACGCGAGTGGCGAACGTGTCGCTCGGCAGCAGCAGCGCGGGCAGGCGGTTGGTCGTCGCGAGGGCGGCGCCCGTGAGCATGTTGGTCGCACCCGGGCCCACCGAGGCGGCGCTCGCGAACGTGCCGAGGCGGCGGTGCATGCGGGCGTAGCCCACCGACTGGTGCACCATCGCCTGCTCGTTGCGAGCCTGGTAGTACGGCATGAGGTCGGGCTGCGTGGCGTTGACCTGCTTGAGGGCCTGCCCGATGCCGGCGACGTTGCCGTGGCCGAAGATGCCGAAGACGCCCGGGATGGTGCGCTCGCGGTGGTCGCCATCGACGGTCCACTGATTGGCGAGGAACTCGATGAGCGCCTGGCTGACGGTCATGCGGCGAGTGGTCATGAGGGGGCGTCCTCCGGTCGGTCCGCTTCGGCGGGGGTGAGATAGGGCAGGCGCGAGTCGGTGGTCTGATCGACCCACGTCGAGCGCACCCATGCGTGCGCAGGGTCGTCGGTGATGAGCCAGGCGCGCTCGTCGCCGGGGCCGGCCATGACGTTCAAGTAGTACAGGTCGTAGCCGGGTGCCGCCATGCACGGGCCGTGCCAGCCGTGCGGCACGAGCGCGACGTCGCCCGAGCGCACTTCGGCGAGAGTGTCGATCGCGCCGGCTTCGGAGGCGTAGGTGCGCACGTATCCGAGGGGATCCGCGGCGGCCGCGACTCCCGCGGGGGCGCCGCGCGTCACGGCCGTCTCGAAATAGTAGATCTCTTCCAGCTCGCTCTCGACTCCCTCTATGGGCTCGTCGTGCTTGTGCGGCGGGTAGCTCGACCAGTTCTCGCTCGGGGTGATGACCTCGCACACGATGAGGCGGTCGGCATCGAGCACGCCGGGCACACCGAAGTTGTGCACCTGGCGAGTGGCCCGGCCGGCGCCGCGCAGCTCGACGGGCACCTCGGTGGCGGCGATGTGCCGCACGGGGTGCCACGCCGTCGCCGGAGCCTCCGCGACCGCGACCCGTCCCGTTCCGCTGATCGCCGCCGACGTTCCGATCGGCAGGTAGAGCACATCGGTCGGCCCGTCGAAGACGGATGCCCGCCCGGCGAGCGCCTGCACGTGCGGGAGGCGCTCGCCCTCGCTCTGATACTCGACGCTGAACGAGCCCGCGAGCGGCACGATGATGCGCTCGATGTCGGCCGCGGGCAGCGTCAGCGGCGCATCGGAGACCTCGGCGACGCGCAGGCCCGTGTGCCGCCAGCCGTCGAGGCGGGCATCCACGACCGATTCCCAGGGGGCGCGCGCGAGGGTGCCCCGCGGACGCAGCCAGGCGTTCGGCAGCGCGGTGTCGGAGGAGGGACGGATCATGGTGCGCTCAGTTCTGCGGGAAGCCCAGGTTGATGCCGCCGTGGCTCGGGTCGAGCCAGCGAGAGGTCACGGCCTTCTCCCGAGTGAAGAAGCGTACTCCCGCCGCCCCGTGCGCCTTGGTGTCGCCGAAGAGCGAGTGCTTCCAGCCGCCGAAGGAGTAGTAGGCGACGGGCACGGGGATCGGCACGTTGATGCCGATCATGCCGACCTGCACCTCGTTCTGGAAGCGGCGGGCCGCTCCCCCGTCGTTGGTGAAGATCGCCGTGCCGTTGCCGAACTCGCTCGAGTTGATGAGCTCGACGCCCTCGGCGTACGAGTGCACGCGCACGACCGAGAGCACGGGGCCGAAGATCTCTTCGGTGTAGACCCGCGAGCTCGTCGGCACCTTGTCGACGAGGGTCGGGCCGAGCCAGAAGCCGTTGGCGTCGCCGTCGACCTCGATGCCGCGACCGTCGACGACGACGCTCGCGCCGTCGGCCTCGGCGATGTCGAGGTACCCGGCGACCTTGTCGCGGTGCTCCTTCGTCACGAGCGGGCCCATGTCGCAGTTGCGGCGGCCGTCGCCGACCGTGAGCGTCGCCATGCGCTCGCTGATCTTCGCCACGAGGTCGTCGGCGATGGGCTCGACGGCGACGACGACGCTGATCGCCATGCACCGTTCGCCGGCCGAGCCGAAGCCCGCATTGATCGCCGAGTCGGCGACGAGGTCGAGGTCGGCGTCGGGCAGCACGAGCATGTGGTTCTTCGCCCCGCCGAGGGCCTGCACGCGCTTGCCGTGCTGCGCCCCGGTCTCGTACACGTACCGCGCGATCGGCGTCGAGCCGACGAAGCTGATCGAGGCGACATCGGGGTGGGTCAGCAGGCCGTCGACGGCGACCTTGTCGCCTTGCAGCACCGTGAACACGCCGTCGGGCAGCCCGGCCTCCTTGAGTAGCTTGGCCATCCAGATCGCGGCGCTCGGGTCTTTCTCGCTCGGCTTGAGGATGACCGTGTTGCCTGATGCGAGGGCGAGCGGGAAGAACCACATCGGCACCATCGCGGGAAAATTGAAGGGGCTGATGACGCCGACGACGCCGATCGGCTGACGGATGGAGTAGACATCGACCCCGGTCGAGACGTTCTCGCTGTACTCGCCCTTCATGAGCTGCGGGATCCCCGTGGCGACCTCGACGACCTCCTGGCCGCGCGTGATCTCGCCGAGGGCATCGCTGAGCACCTTGCCGTGCTCGGCGGTGATGATCTCGGCGAGCTCTCCCTTGCGAGCGTTGAGCAGCTCGCGGAACGAGAAGAGCACGGCCTGACGCTTGGCGAGCGAGAGCGCGCTCCAGGCGGGGAAGGCCGCAGACGCGGAGGCGACGGCGCGGGCGACCTCGCTCTCGTCGGCGAGCGCGACGCGCTTGGTCTCGATGCCGAGCGCGGGGTCGAAGACGGGAGCGGTGCGGCCGGAGGCGCCGGGGAACTCGGCACCATCGATCCAGTGCGGGACGACGGGGATGCTCGACATCGGTCTCTACTTTCGTGGCAGGTGGGCGTGGGAGGACGGGTCAGCCGTGCACGAGTGCGGCGGCCGTGTCGACGGCGGCGACGACATCGCCATCGGCGGGGTAGAGCAGACTGCGACCGACGACGAGGCCGCGCACGTTCGGCAGGCTGAGCGCGTTCGACCAGCTCTCGAAGGCCTCGTCCTGATCGTCGGAGACCTCTCCGCCGAGCAGCAGAGTCGGCAGCGTCGTCGCCGCCATGACGCGATGCATGTCGGGGACGACGGGGAGCTTGAGCCACGAATAGGCGCTCGAGGTGCCAAGCCCCGACGCGATCGCGATCGAGAGGATGACGGCCTCGGTCGAGAGGTCGTTGCGCACGCGCCCGTCGATCCACTCGCTCATGAAGGGCTCGATCATGATCGGGACGCGTGCTTCGGCCGCGCGGCTCACCGCGTGCGCGGTCGCCTCGAGCGTCGCACTCGAGCCGGGGTCGGTGAGATTGATGCGCAGGAGGTTCTTGGCGAAGTCGAGCCGGTCGCGCACGATGCGCTCGATGTCGTAGGCGGTGTACCGGTCGTCCATCTCGAAGCTGGAACCGCGCAGTCCGCCGCGGTTCATCGAGCCGACGACGATCTTGCCCTCGAGCAGGCCGAGGAGGGCGAGGTCGTCGATGATGTCGGGCGTGCCGAGCACGCCGTCGACCCCCGGTCGCGAGAGCGCCGTCGCGAGACGACGCAGCAACTCGTAGCGATCGGCCATCGCCGCCGGATCGGCGCCGACGCCCAGCGCTCCGCGCGCGGGGTGATCGGCCGCGACGATGAACAGCCGGCCGTCGCCGAGCAGCAGCTCGCGGCGCTCGCGCGACGCGAGTCGCTCTGAGATCGCCTCGGGCGTGCGGGCTCGCGCGGTGCGGAGTGCGTCGAAATCGAGCTCGATGCGGTTCGTCACGACGTTCTCCGGTCGGATCGTGGGCGAGGTCATCGGGTCGACCGGGTCAGAACGGCCTCGACCTCGGCCGTCGTGGGCATGGCCGTCGAGCACTCCAGCCGGCCGGCGACGATCGCCCCGGCCGCGTTCGCGAAGCGCAGCACGCGCTCGAGCGCCCAGCCTTCGAGCAGCCCGTGCACGAGGGCGCCGCCGAATCCGTCGCCGGCACCGAGGCCGTTGACGACCTCGACGGGGTGGGGCGGCACCTCGACCAGTTCGTCGCGCGTCTTGGCGAGCACACCCTTCGGCCCCTGCTTGACGATCGCGAGCTCGACGCCGCGCTCGAGGAGGGCATCCGCCGCTCGCACGGGATCGGTCTCGCCGACCGCCACCTCGCACTCCTCGCGATTGCCGACGGCGACCGTGACGTGCTCGAGCGCGCGCTCGACCTCGGCGTGCGCGGTCGCCGGGTCGGCCCAGAACATCGGTCGGTAGTCGAGGTCGAGCACCGTGTGCTCGCGCCGACCGCGCGCCCGCCACGCGGCGTGGTGCGCGCTGCGACTGGGTTCGGCCGAGAGGCCGGTGACGGTCGACCAGTAGAGTCGCGCGTTGCTGATCGCGTCGAGGTCGAGCTCGTCCGTCTCGATCACGAGGTCGGGAGCGATGGGCCGACGGTAGAAGTACAGCGGGAAGTCGTCGGGCGGGAAGATCTCGCAGAACACGACCGGCGTCAGCAGGCCGGGCACGCTCGAGACGAATTCGTCGCTCACTCCGAGCCTGCGGAGCTCCTGGTGCACGAAGCGACCGAAGGGGTCGTCGCCCACGCGCGTGATGACGGCGCTCGATCGCCCATGGCGCGCGGCGGCGATCGCGACGTTGGTCGCGCTGCCGCCGAGGTACTTGCCGAACGTCTCGACGTGCTCGAGGCCCACGCCGATCTGCAACGGGTAGAGATCGACGCCGACGCGGCCGATGGTGATGACATCGAGCGGCTGAGTCGCGGAAGTGATCATGAGGCGGTGTCCGGCTTTCCGGGGAGGAGGGGCATCGGGTCGATGTCATTCATGTTAGGACATTAGGACATCACTGTCCAGCGCGATTCGCGGAGGCCTCGCTCGATACGGCGTCGAGGGCCGCGCGGAGGGTCGCCGCGGCGACCTCGAGGCCCTCGATGCGCCCGAGCGAGGCGTCTTCGTGCTCGATGGCGAGGTCGACGCCCGGGGCCGTGCGCGCGAGGGTCGCGACGAAGCGGTTCCAGAACTCCTGGTCGTGCCCGCGACCGACGGCGACGAAGTCCCACGCCGAGTCCTCCGGCCACTCGCAGAGCGTGTAGCCGCCGCCGAGCGGCAGCGGGTCGTCTTCGGCGGGAACCCGTCGAAAGCGATCGTCGAGCACTCCGTGGATGCGCACCGCCTCGTTGATGCGGACGTCTTTCGCGGCGGCCGTCACGACGAGCTCGCCGAGGAACTCGAGAGCGGCGATCGGATCGATCTGCTGCCAGAAGAGGTGGGAGGGATCCATCTCGGCGCCGACGTTCGTCGCCCTCGACTGCTCGACGAGCCGCACGAGCGTCGAGGGGTTGAAGACGATGTTCTGCGGGTGCATCTCGATGCCGACCGTGACGCCGTGGTCGGCGGCGAGACGATCGACCTCGCGCCAGAACGGAACGGCGACGCTCCACTGGTGATCGAGGGAGTCCAGGTCGACGCTGTTCCAGGGGTTCACGACCCACGCCGGTCGCAGGCCGTTCGGCTGATTCGCCGGCGCGCCCGACATCGTGATGACGCGGTCGACTCCGAGCCGGGCTGCGATCGGAATGGCGGCGAGGAGGTCGGCGCGATGCGTCACCGAGGGGTCGGGGTGCAGCGGATTGCCGTTGCAGTTGAGCGCGGTCAGCGCGATACCGCGGTCGGCGAAGAGAGCGAGGTACTCGTCGCGCGCGACATCGCTCGCCATCACCTCGTCGATCGGCAGGTGCGTCGCGGGCAGGAACCCCCCGACGTTGACCTCCGCGCCGTCGAGCCCGAGCCCTGCGATGACATCGAGAGCCGCGGGCAGGTCGCGATCGTGCAGGATCGCGGTGTAGACGCCGAGCTTCATGGCAGGACTCCTCATCGAGTCGCCCGCCGCGATCACGGCCTCAGCGGGAGAGTTTGTGCGTTTGTCCTAACATACCCCGCGCACTGCCACCGCGCCAGCCCGAGTCGTCGCGCCTCATCGCTCGGGCCGCGCCTGCGGAATCGGCGAGCCGTGACGCCGCGGAATGCGATCACGGTCGTAGGTGATGCTCGAGTAGCCGTGCTCGAGGGGCGATCCGTGCTCGTCGAGGCCGACGAACACGATCTTGTTGATGGTGAGGATGCTGTCGCGCGTGATCATGTTGCGCACTTCGCAGCGCATCGTCATCGAGGTGCGCCCGAAGTGCGTCGCGACGAGACCGAGTTCGATGAGATCGCCTTCCCACGCCGAGCTCACGAAGTCGATCTCGGACATGTACTTGGTGACCACGCGCTCGTTGCCGAGCTGCAGGATCGCGTAGATCGCCGCCTCCTCGTCGATCCAGCGCAGCAGACTGCCGCCGAACAGCGTGCCGTTGGCGTTGAGGTCCTCCGGCCGCACCCAGCGGCGCGTGTAGAAGTTCATGACGGGCGCGTCGGGGGCGGTCTGCTCGGCCATCGCCGGCCTCAGTTCTCGCCGGGCGAGCCCGGGGCGGGCCGCTCGCTCTCGTTCGAGGGCGACGACGCGCGCGCATCCTCGCGATCCTCAGCCTCTCCCGCCGGATCAGCACCCCCCGCGAGCACCATGCGAGCGCGGCCCACCAGGTTCGGCTCGATGATGATCTGGTAGTTGCTCGCGAGCACCTGGTGGGTCGCGGTGAAGTCGCGACGGCGGCGATTGAGGGCGTACGAGACGACCCCGAAGAGCAGCCCGAAGCCGGCTCCGATGAGCGCTGCGGCGAGGATGAACGAGAAGTCGCCCGTCGGCGAGAACAGGAACAGCAGCAGGCCGATGAAGAGGCCGAACCAGGCGCCGCTCGCGGCCCCGGCGAGCGCCGCGCGGGCGTAGGTGAGCTTGCCGGTGATCTTCTCGACGGTCTTCAGATCGTTGCCGACGATCGAGAGCTTCTTGACCGGGAAGTCGGCGAGCGCGAGCCGGTTCACGACCTTCTGCGCCTCGGGGTAGCTGTCGTAGGTGCCGAGGACATCGCCCCGCGGAACGACCGGCGACGCGGCGGTTCGGCGCGCGAAGGGGCTGCTGTTCGTCATCGGCTCATTGTGTCAGCCCGACGGTAGGGTTTCAGCGTGAGCGCCGCGAAAGTATTCGTCGCCCGATTGAGCGGGTGCTCCGTCTTCGACCCCGCGGGAGACAAGGTCGGCAAGGTCCGCGACGTCCTGGTCGTCTACCGGCGCACGGATGCTCCGCGCGTGGTCGGCCTCGTGGTCGAGGTGCCCGGCCGGCGCCGGGTGTTCCTCTCCATCGGCCGCGTGACGAGCATCGGGTCGGGGCAGATCATCACGACCGGCCTCATCAACCTGCGCCGCTTCGAGCAGCGCGGCGGCGAGGTGCGCGTGCTCGCCGAGATGATCGGTCGCCGCGTCTCGCTGCGCGACGGCAGCGGCGAGGCGACCATCGAGGACGTCGCGATCGAGGAGTCGGGCCCCGGCGAGTGGGCCGTCGGCCAGCTCTTCCTGCGCCGTCCTCGCCCGGTCGCCGCGCCCTTCGCCAAGGGCGGTACGGTCTTCGCGCGCTGGGTCGACGTGACCGAGCGCGCCTCGGGCGCCGAGGGCCAGAGCGCCGAGCAGCTCATCGCCCAGTACACCGACCTCCTCCCCGCCGACCTCGCCAACACCCTCCTCGAGCTCTCGGAGGAGCGGCGCATGGAGGTCGCGGAGGAGCTTCCCGACGACCGCCTCGCCGATGCGCTCGAGGAGATGCCCGAGTCGGACCAGGTGCGGATCCTCTCCCAGCTCGACGACGACCGCGCGGCGGACGTGCTCGACAACATGGAGCCGGACGACGCGGCCGACCTCATCGCGCAGCTGCCGACGACGCGCGGCGAGCACCTGCTCGAGCTCATGGACCCGGACGAGGCGGAGGACGTCCGCTTCCTGCTCTCGTACGACGCCGACACCGCGGGCGGTCTCATGACGACCGAGCCGATCATCGTCTCGGCCGATGCGACCGTCGCCGAGGGGCTCGCGCTCATCCGGCGCCACGAGCTCGCCCCCGCGATCGGCGCGGCGATCTGCGTGACGCTCCCGCCGTACGAGCCGCCGACCGGTCGGTACCTCGGCATGGTGCACTTCCAGCGGATGCTCCGCTACCCGCCGCACGAGCGCCTCGGCACTCTGCTCGACCAGTCGATCGAGCCCGTGACGCCCGACACCTCGGCCGCCGAGGTCTCGCGCCGCCTCGCGAGCTACGACCTCGTGTCGCTGCCCGTCGTCGACGAGACGCGCCGCCTCGTCGGCCTCGTCACGATCGACGACGTGCTCGACTACCTGCTGCCCGACGACTGGCGCAGCGCCGAGCACGACGCGCCGCTGCCGCCGCGCGCCCGCCGCCGCTCGGCCGCGCCGCTGCCGCGCGCTGGTCGCGGATCGGTGACGAGGAGGCCCGCAGATGGCCGCTGATCGCCGCCGCCGCCCCATCCCGGGCCCGCGACGCGACGGCCTCGACGCGCCCAAGACGCAGCGTCGCCCGCTCTTCCGGCCCCAGTTCACGAGCCGCGATCGCATCGGCCGATTCTCCGAGGGCTTCGCGCGCGCGATGGGCACCCCGTGGTTCCTCATCGGCATGACGGTGTTCGTCGCGGTGTGGATCACCTTCAACAGCTCGGCGCCCGCGAGCGCGCAGTTCGACCCGCGCGCCCTCAACTTCACGCTCCTGACGCTCATCCTGTCGCTGCAGGCCTCGTACGCCGCCCCGCTGATCCTGCTCGCGCAGAACCGGCAAGACGACCGCGACCGCGTGCAGATCGAGCAGGATCGTCAGCGCGCCGAGCGCAACCTCGCCGACACCGAGTACCTCGCCCGCGAGGTCGTCGCGCTGCGGCTCGCGATGAAGGACGTCGCGACGAAGGAGTTCATCCGCGCCGAGCTGCGCAGCCTGCTCGAGGAGCTCGACCGCTCGGAGGTCGAGGAGGCCGCCGTGGCCGCCGACGACCTCGACCGCGACCGCCGTGGCTGACGCCGCTCCCCCGGCGCCCACCGAGCAGGACGTGCGCCGGGCGCTCGATCGCGTCATGGACCCGGAGCTGCGGCGACCCGTCACCGAGCTCGACATGGTGCCGCGCGTGAGCGTGCAGGGCGACCGCGTCGCGATCGATCTCGAGCTCACGATCGTGGGCTGCCCCGCGGCCGACCGGATCGAGCGCGATGTCCGCGCCGCGGCATCCTCGGTATCGGGCGTCGCGTCGGTCGACGTCGCGGTCGGAGTGATGGCCCCGGCGGTGCGGGATGCCCTCATCGCCCGCCTGCGCGGCGACCGGCCTGCCATGCCGTTCACCCCCGACTCGCTCACGAGGGTCATCGCCGTGACGAGCGGGAAGGGCGGCGTCGGCAAGTCGACCATCACCGCCAACCTGGCCGTCGCCCTCGCCCAGCAGGGGCTGCGGGTCGGGCTCGTCGACGCCGATGTGTTCGGCTTCTCGATCCCGGGCCTGCTCGGCATCGCGGGCGAGAAGCCGACCCGCGTCGGCGAGGCGATCATGCCGCCGCGCGCGCACGACGTCGCCGTGATCTCGATCGGCATGTTCGTCGACGAGCGCACCGCCGTCTCGTGGCGCGGGCCGATGCTGCACCGGACGGTGCAGCAGTTCCTCACCGACGTGTACTTCGGCGACCTCGATGTGCTCGTGCTCGACATGCCGCCCGGCACGGGGGATGTGGCGATCTCGGTCGGGCAGCTGCTGCCGCACGCCGAGGTGCTCGTCGTCACGACGCCGCAGAGGGCCGCGGCCGACGTCGCCGAGCGCTCGGCGCTCGTCGCCCGGCAGACCGGTCAGACCGTCATCGGCGTCGTGGAGAACATGGCCGGGCTCGTGCAGCCCGACGGGAGCGTGCTCGAGCTCTTCGGCTCGGGCGGCGGGGCCGAGACGGCCGCGCGGCTCGACGTGCCGCTGCTCGCGCGCGTGCCGCTGTCGGTCGCGCTGCGCGAGGGCGGCGACGCGGGCGAGCCGATCGTGCTCGTCGAGGGCGACCCGGCGGCGGAGGCGATCCGCGAGCTCGCCCGGGTCGTGGCGGCGCGCGGGCGCGGTCTCGCGGGACGGCCGCTCAGCGTCACGCCGCGCTGACCCGAGCGGACGGGCAACCTGCGCGGAGCATCCGCGCGTTAACGACGACTGCCGCCGGAACCCGCTCCCACCCCTGGAATGGTGAGCGCGGGATCCGACGGCGGTCGACGGAGTCGGCGGCTATGTGCGCGGAAGCGACGGCACGCGACGGTAGCCGTCCTTTGCCGTCACCACGGCGGTCGAGACCGCTCCGGCGATACCGAGCAGAGCGATGATGAGCAATCCGGCGAGCATGTCCGCGTTCTCCTTTGTCGTTTCCTGAACGCTCCTATTGCATCCCATCCGACGTTTCAGCACAATCTCATCTTTCTTACCTGTCCATGTAGCATCGCTTCATGGACGTTCGCCGCCTCGAACTGCTCCGCGAGCTCGCCGATCGCGGCTCCATCACGGCCGTCGCGGCCGCGACCCACCGCACCGCGAGCGCCGTCTCGCAGCAGCTCAAGCTGCTCGAGCGGGAGGCCGGCGTCGCCCTCACCGAGCGCCGCGGCCGGGGCATCGAGCTCACCGGTGCCGGGCTCGCGCTCGCCGAGACCGCCCGCCGCATCGCCGTCGCGATCGAGTCGGCCGAGGCGCTGTGGCTCGAGTTCAAGCAGAGCCCGCAGGGCTCCGTGTCGGTGAGCGCGTTCCCCACCGCGGGGCAGATGCTCATCCCGGGCGCACTGCGCGCCCTCCGCGACGAGCCGGGACTCGAGATCGTGCTCACCGACCACGACCTGCCCCTCCCCGACTTCGCGCAGCTCACGGCCGACTACGACATCGTGATCGCCGACTCGCAGGGGATCCCGACCCACTGGAACGAGAACGGTCTCACCTGCGTGCCGCTCATGACCGAGCCGTTCGACGTCGCGCTGCCGGCCGGGCATCGGCTGGTCGAGAAGGCCGTCGTTCGCGGCATCGACCTCGTCGACGAGAACTGGATCGGCGCCCCCATGGGCTACCCCTACGACCGCGTGCTCGAGCGACTGGGCGCCGCCGTCGGCCGCGAGCCGCGCATCGTGCAGCGCACCATGGACAACCTCATCGTCGAGCGCCTCGTCGCCGCGGGCATCGGCATCGCGATCCTGCCCCGATTCACGACCCGCAGCCACGGGAACGGCATCGTGACGCGCCCCATCACGGGCCTTCCCGCCGAGCGTCAGATCTCGGCCCTGATGCGCGCCGACCGCGCCGAGCGGCCGAGCGTGCGCCGCGTGATCGAGCTCCTGAAGGCGGAGGCCGAGCGCGTCGTCGCGGGGTACCGCACGGTCGGCGAGCGCTGAGACCGGTGCGCTCGGTGCGGGCTCCGAGTGCTAGGTCGCCTCGGCGTCGAACGGGGCGGGGCGCCCCTCGCGCAGCAGTCGCTGGCGCTGCGCGTACGCCGACTCGCGCACCGGCGCCGTCACGGTCGCGGCGGCCGCCCCTCCCGCCCCCGGCCGGACGGGCGGGGCCTCGTCCTCCAGGAGCGCCTCACGGATGATCCGGCGCGGGTCGTACTGGCGCGGGTCGAGCTTCTTCCAGTCGACGTCGTCGTAGTCGGGGCCCATCTCCTCCCGCATGCGGTCCTTCGCGCCGTTGGCCATGTCGCGCAGCGTGCGGACGAATCGCCCGAACTGCGCCGCGTAGCCGGGAAGCCGATCGGGGCCGATGAGGAGCACGGCGATGAGCCCGATGAGCAGGAGCTTCTCGAACGTCAGACCGAAGGACACCCGCTCAGAATAGCCGGGCGAACCGCGGGCCCACCCCTAGGCTGTCTGCGAGAAGGAGGGCCTGTGGCCAGCAAGGAACTGTCGTGGAAGTACGTCGAGGAGTCGACGGTGGAGCCCGACGAGATCGCCGCCGCCCGCGCCCACTCCGTCGAGCAGGGCGTCGAGCCCGTGACGGCCGCCACCGGAGCGCACCTCGCGCTCGCGACCGCCGCCGTCGACGCGCAGTCGATCATCGAGATCGGCACCGGCCTCGGCGTCAGCGGGCTCTGGATGCTCCGCGGGGCCCCCGGCGCCCAGCTCACCACGATCGACCTCGAGGCCGAGCACCAGCAGCACGCCCGCAAGTTCTTCACCGACGCCGGTCACGCGACCGCGCGCGTGCGGATGATCACCGGTCGCGCGATCGAGGTCCTCCCGCGCATGAACGAGTCGAGCTACGACGTCGTGCTCGTCGACGCCGACGCGAAGAGCCTGCTCGACTACCTCGAGCACGCCCTGCGACTCGTCCGCGTCGGCGGCATCGTGCTCATCCCGCACGCGCTGTGGCGCGACACGGTCGCCGACCCCGCGAAGCGCGAGGCGACGACGCGCGACTTCCGGTCGGTCATCGGCGAGCTCGCGAGCTCGAGCGCCGTCCACGTCGCGCTGTCGCCCGTCGGCGACGGCCTGCTGCAGATCATCAAGCGCGGCGCGTAGCTCGTCGCCCGCGTCAGCCCCGGAAACACGAGACGGGGCCGAGCCCGAAGGCTCGACCCCGTTCACGCATCGGGTGCTGTCGTCAGGAGATCGCCGCGGCGAGCGCGTCGTGCAGTTCCTTCGCCTCGTCATCATTGACGGAGACGACCAGGCGGCCACCGCCCTCGAGCGGTACGCGCACGATGATGAGTCGTCCCTCCTTGACAGCCTCCATCGGTCCGTCGCCGGTTCTCGGCTTCATGGCGGCCATATTCGGTCTCCCCTTTCGATGAAAGCTCTGACTTCATTATCTAGTACGCGGCGCGTTCGGCTAAATCGACGGATGCCCGGGCCGTGGATATCCGGGCGGCCGGCGCCGGGCATCCGGATCACGGAGGGGTCCAGTCGATGCCGTCGATCCACCACGCGATGTGCACCCAGCCGTACTGCCCCGCGACCGAGGCGGCGAGCAGGAGGACGACGAGCGCCGTGCGCAGCCAGCGCGGCCGCACGCCGAGCGCGCCCGCCGCGACCGCGCCGAGCACGGGAGCGAGCGGCAGCAGGAGTCGGAACGTGCTCGACTGCGGGAAGAAGACCGCGAGGAGGTAGACGGCGTAGGCGATGATCCAGCAGCGGAGCGCCACGGGCATCCGGCGCATCTGCGGGAGGGCGAACGACGCCGCCGCCGCGAGGAGGACGAGGGCGAGAGCGAGGGGGCCCACGACGCCTCCGAGCCACCACTGGGCTCCCTGCCACCAGGCCGTGAACGGCACGAGCTCGACGGGCCCGATGTACGGGCGGCGCCAGGCGAGCTCGGTGTCGGTGTATCCCGCGAGGTCGCCCGTCGCGAGTGCGACGATGCCCGGCCAGGCGAGGCCCGCGAGGCCCGCGATGACGGTGACGACGGCGAGGTCGACGCGCTCGCGCACCGGGAACGGCTCGATCGCCCGACGATCGCGACGCCAGCGGCACAGGAAGAGCAGCGCGAGCCCGAACGCGAAGGCCAGCCCGCTCGGCCGGGTGAGCGCCATGAGCGTCACGAGGACGGCGAGCGGCGCGTACCGGCGCTCGACGAGCAGCAGCAGGGCTCCGAGGAACATCGCGAGGTGCAGCGACTCGGCGTACGCGACCTGCAGGATCGGCGAGATCGGCGCGAGGCACAGCAACGCCGTCGCGAGCAGCGCCGCCTGCTCGTCGAGCCACGTGCGCATGAGCCGGTGGAAGAGGAGCGCCGCGACCGCCCCGGCGACGACCGAGACCGCGACCGCGGCCGCCGCGAACTCGAGCCCCGTGAGCACCATGACGCCGCGCACGACGAGGGGGTAGACGGGCATGAAGGCGAACGCGTTCTCGGTCGCGAAACCCGCCCCGTCGCGCGGGATCGCGTCGGGGTAGCCGCCCGCGGCGATGATCCAGTACCAGTTGCCGTCCCACAGGCGGGCGAAGTCGAGGTAGTCGGGCTGCGCGGTCGTCCACGCGTTCGCCCGCTGGCGCGAGGCGAAGTGCAGCAGGATGCCCGTGGAGACGACGCGCGACGCCGCGTACAGCGCGAGGACCCTCAGCCACCAGGGCGCGCGTCGAGCGAGGGCGAGCAGTCGCTCCCCCGCCGGGCGGGGGCTCAGGCCGAGGTCAGCCACGCCCGCAGGCCGCGCTCGCACGCGACGATCTGCTCGACCGGGACGCGCTCGTCGTCGGTGTGGGCGAGCGACGGGTCGCCGGGACCGTAGTTGACGGCCGGGATGCCGAGCTCGCTGAAGCGCGCGACGTCCGTCCAGCCGTACTTGGGGGCGGGCTCGGCGCCGACGGCCTGGACGAAGCGCTGCGCGAGCGGGGCATCCAGACCGGGGCGGGCGCCCGCCGCCGCGTCGGTGACGACGACCGCGACGGCCGGGTCGAGATCGGCGACGAGGTCGCGCACGTGCTGCTCGGCCTCGGCGAGCGACGTGGAGGGGGCGAAGCGGTAGTTGACGGTCACGGTCGCCGCGTCGGGGATGACGTTGCCGGCGACGCCGCCGCTCACGCCGACCGCGTTGAGCCCCTCGCGGTAGTCGAGGCCGTCGACCGTCACGGTCGCGGGCTCGTAGGCGGCGAGGCGCTCGAGGATGGGGGCGAGGGCGTGGACGGCGTTGACGCCCATCCACGAGCGGGCGGAGTGCGCGCGGCGCCCGGTCGTGCTGAGCTCGAGGCGCAGGGTGCCGTTGCAACCGCCCTCGATGCCCGCGTTGCTCGGCTCGCCGAGGATCGCGAAGTCGCCCTCGAGCAGCTCGGGGCGCGTGCGGGCGAGGCGACCGAGGCCGTTGAGCTCGCTCGCGACCTCCTCGTGGTCGTACCAGACCCACGTGATGTCGTAGGCGGGGTCGGTCAGCTGCACCGCGAGCGCCAGGAGCACCGCGCAGCCGCCCTTCATGTCGACGGTGCCGCGCCCCCACAGGGTGTCGACGCCGTCGTCGACGCTGCGGCGGGTCGGCAGGTTGTCGTTGATCGGCACGGTGTCGATGTGGCCGGCGATGACGACGCGCTCGGCGCGGCCGAGGCTCGTGCGGGCGACGATCGCGTCGCCGTCGCGGACGAGGTCGAGATGCGGGGCGTGCGCGCGCAGCGTCGCCTCGATCGTGTCGGCGAGCGCGCGCTCGTCGGCCGAGACGCTCGGGATGTCGCACAGCGCCGCGGTGAGCGCGACGACGTCGCCGAGGAGGTCCGGGGCCAGGGGCTGGACGTTCAGCGGCTGGGCGTCGATCGGCTGCGCGTTCATCGGCACGAGCCTAGTTCGCGGCGCGGGTAGCCTGGATCCATGCCCGACAGCCCGCTCACGCACGCCTGGGGCTACGGCCTCGCCACCGTCCGCCTCGCCGACGGCGAGGTGCTCGACACGTGGTTCCCCTCCCCCGCGCTCGGCGCGCTGCCCGAGGGCCGCGACCGGTACATCGTGCCGGCCGACATCGAGCACCTGGAGGCGGAGGATGCGCGCCGAGGAGTGAGGGTCGAGGCCCGCACGGTCGAGATCGAGCTCGCGGCGGCCCCGGCATCCACGCCCGATGCGTACCTGCGCCTGCATCTGCTGTCGCACCGCCTCGTGAAGCCGAACACGATCAACCTCGACGGCGTCTTCGCGCACCTGCCGATCGTCATGTGGACGACCGCGGGGCCCGTGCACCCCGACGACTTCGATGCGAACCGCTCCGCGCTGCAGCGCTCGGGCGTCTCGCCGCTCGGCATCGACAAGTTCCCGCGCCTGCTCGACTACGTGACGCCGCCGCGCGTGCGCATCGCCGACGCCTCGCGCGTGCGCCTCGGCGCCTACCTCTCGCCCGGCACCACGGTCATGCACGAGGGCTTCGTCAACTTCAACGCCGGGACCCTCGGCGCCTCGATGGTCGAGGGCCGCATCAGCCAGGGCGTCGTCGTGGGCGACGGCAGCGACATCGGGGGCGGAGCCTCGATCATGGGGACCCTCTCGGGCGGCGGCACGCACCGCGTGTCGATCGGCGAGCGCGCGCTGCTCGGGGCCAACAGCGGCATCGGCATCTCCATCGGCGACGACTCGGTCGTCGAGGCGGGGCTCTACGTGACCGCCGGCACGAAGGTCGTCGTGCTCGACGGCTCGCTCGGCGAGGATGCCCGCCCGCGCACCGTGAAGGCGGCGCAGCTCTCGGGCGTGGCCGGCCTGCTGTTCCGGCGCAACTCGCTCACCGGAGCGGTCGAGGTGCTGCCCCGCACGGGCGCCGGCGTCGTGCTCAACGAGGCGCTGCACGCGTAGACGGGCCGCGCCGCTCACGGCGGGGCGACTCGCCGCCGCAGTCCCGGGAGAGCGTGATGTCCGCGGCACCGACGCACTGGCGCGAATCGCCGCCTCCCGGCCTCGGCGCGCCGCTACGACGCTCGGAGTGTCGGTCTCGCGGACACGCCGGGTGCGGGCGGGCAGCGCGGCGCCGGGCGCGGGCCCGGCGCGATCGAGCCGGCCGAGGGCAGACTAGCGCTGCGGCCAGTCGCGCGCGGGCGCGCCCGTGTAGAGCTGCTGCGGGCGGCCGATCTTCGTCTGCGGGTCGTCGTTCATCTCGCGCCAGTGGGCGATCCAGCCGGGGAGTCGGCCGATCGCGAAGAGCACCGTGAACATGCGCGTCGGGAAGCCCATGGCCTTGTAGATGACGCCCGTGTAGAAGTCGACGTTCGGGTAGAGGCGGCGCTCCTTGAAGTAGTCGTCGCCGAGAGCGATCTGCTCGAGCTCGCGCGCGATGTCGAGCAGCGGGTCGCTGATGCCGAGGTCGGCGAGCACGGCGTCGGCGCTCTCCTTCACGAGCTTGGCGCGCGGGTCGTACGACTTGTACACCCGGTGGCCGAAGCCCATGAGCTTGATGCCGTCCTCCTTGTTCTTGACCCGCTCGACGAAGCGCTCGACGCTCTCGCCGCTGTCGCGGATGCGGCCGAGCATCGTGAGCACCGACTCGTTCGCGCCGCCGTGCAGCGGGCCCGAGAGCGCGTTGATTCCGGCCGAGATCGAGGCGAAGAGGTTGGCCTCGGTCGAGCCGACGAGGCGCACGGTCGAGGTCGAGGCGTTCTGCTCGTGGTCCTCGTGGAGGATCAGCAGCCGCTCGAGCGCCTGCGACATGACGGGGTTCACCTCGTAGGGCTCGGCCATCGTGCCGAAGTTGAGGCGGAGGAAGTTGTCGACGAAGCTCAGCGAGTTGTCGGGGTACAGGAACGCCTGGCCGACCGACTTCTTGTGCGCGTAGGCCGCGATGACGGGGAGCTTCGCGAGGAGGCGGATCGTCGAGATCTCGACCTGCTCGGGGTCGTGCGGGTTGAGCGAGTCGCCGTAGTAGGTCGACAGCGCCGAGACGGCCGACGAGAGCACCGACATGGGGTGCGCCTGGTGCGGCAGCGAGTCGAAGAACCGCTTGAGGTCCTCGTGGAGGAGCGTGTGACGGCGCACGCGCTCGTCGAACGCCGCGAGCTCGGACGCGCTGGGCAGCTCGCCGTAGATGAGCAGCCACGCGACCTCGAGGAAGCTCGAGTTCGCGGCGATGTCCTCGATCGCGTAGCCGCGGTAGCGCAGGATCCCCTGATCGCCGTCGATGTAGGTGATCGCGCTCTTCGTCGAGGCGGTGTTGACGAAGCCGTAGTCGAGCGCCGTGAGGCCCGTCTGCTTCGTGAGGGTCGAGACGTCGATACTCGAGGCGCCGTCGACACTGGTCAGGATGGGGAACTCCGCGGTTCCGCCGGGGTACTGCAGGATGGCCTTGTCGGCGTCGCTCACAGCGCCTCCTCGCGTCGGTGGGGTCGGGGGTGGTGGCGGGATAGCCGCGTTCGTCGGGGTGGCGCCGGTCCGCGGAAGGAACCCGACTACAGCCTAGGCGACCGCGGCGACCAGTACCGCATCGACCAAGACGCCCGACCCCGAGTTGTCGACGACCGCCAAGGATGTCCGTGGACCGTCACAAGGCCGATGCGCGCAGTCGCGCGGCGGCCTGGGAGATCCGCTCATCGGTCGCCGTGAGCGCGAGCCGCACGTGCCGCGACCCCTCCCCCTCGTAGAAGGTTCCGGGGGCGGCGAGGATCCCGAGCTCCGCGAGCGCGGCGAGGGTGTCGAGCGCCGGCTCGTCTCGAGTGGCCCACAGGTAGAGCCCGGCCTCGGAGCGGTCGATCCGGAAGCCGGACGCGCGCAGGGCGCCGGCCAGGGCATCCCGTCGCGCACGGTAGATCTCGCGCTGGGCGGCGACGTGCGCGTCGTCGTCGAGCGCGGCGATCATCGCCGCCTGGACGGGCGCGGACGGGATGAGCCCGAGGTGCTTGCGCGCCTCGAGGAGCTGCCGCACGAGCGCCGGGTCGCCGGCGAGGAACGCCGCGCGGTACCCGGCGAGGTTCGACTGCTTGGAGAGCGAGTAGACGCTCAGCAGCCCCGCGTGATCGCCGTCGGTCACGAGCGGGTCGAGGATGCTCGGCACGCGCTCGCCGGACGTCGAGCCGGCGGATGCCCAGCGCTCGGGCTCCCAGCCGAGCTCGGCGTAGCACTCGTCGTTCACGAGCACGGCGCCGAGCGCGCGGGCCCGGGCGACCGCGGCGCGCAGCCCGTCGACGCCGAGGACGGCGCCGTCGGGGTTGCCCGGCGAGTTGATCCAGATGAGGCGAGCGCCCTCGGGCCAGCGCGCGGGGTCGTCCTCGGCGACGGCCGTCGCGCCGAGCAGCGCCGCGCCGACCGCGTAGGTCGGGTAGGCGGTGCGGGGGTGCACGATGACGTCGTCGCGGCCGAGGCCGAGGAGCAGCGGCAGGAGCGCGATGAGCTCCTTCGATCCGATCGTCGGGAGCACGGCATCCGTGCCCGGGAGCGTCACGCCGCGGCGCCGGGCGTACCAGCGGACGATCGCGTCGCGCAGCGCGGGCGTGCCCATCGTCTGGGGGTAGGCGTGGGCGTCGGTCGCGGCCACGAGCGCATCGCGCACGACCGCGGGCGTCTCATCGACGGGCGAGCCGACCGAGAGGTCGACGATGCCGTCGGCGTGGGCCCGGGCGCGGGCCGCGAACGGGGCGAGCGAGTCCCAGGGGAAGTCGGGCAGCGAGAGGGCGCGCCCCGCATGAGGGCGGTCGCCATTTCTGGCGACCGCTGCGGCGCCAGCGCCGACGGCCGTCTCGGCCGTCGGGTCCGCAGGGACGACCACGGCCCCGGTCAGTTCTGCGGCGGGAGCGCGGTGACGACCTCGTGGTCGCTGTGGATCACGCCGACCTTCGCCGCGCCGCCGGGCGAGCCGATCTCCTGGAAGAACTCGACGTTCGCGCGGTAGTAGTCGCTCCACTGCTCGGGCAGGTCGTCCTCGTAGTAGATCGCCTCGACGGGGCACACGGGCTCGCACGCGCCGCAGTCGACGCACTCGTCGGGGTGGATGTAGAGCATCCGGTCGCCCTCGTAGATGCAGTCGACCGGGCACTCGTCGATGCACGCGCGGTCTTTGACGTCGACGCAGGGAAGTGCGATCACATAGGTCACGGCGCTGAGGGGTCCTTCTGATCGGGAGCGGTCGATTCGATGCTACCCGCCGGTCGGCGGTGAGTGCGCTGGATGCGGGGCCAGGCGAGCACCACGAGGGCGATGAGCATGATGCCGAACGTCCAGCCGTAGCCGAGCAGGTTGCCGGGGATGAGCACGGAGGCTCCGGCCCCGGGCGCCGCGAGGGCGAGCGCGACCGATCCGATGCCGAACGCGCCCGCGACGGCGGGGCCGCGATCGTCGCCCCACGCGCGCAGCCCCGTGAGGAACAGCGTCGACGTCGCGAGGGCGAGAACGACCCCGACGGGCGGCAGCGACTGGTGGGTGACGGAGCCCACGAGGCCGATGATCGCGCCGCACAGGCTCGAGAGCGCGAGTACGCCGATGCGGTGCAGCGCCCGCTGGCGGGCGGAGCGGGTGGTCACGTCGCTCAGGCGTCCAGGCGGAGCATCCACCCGTGGGTGTCGGGGCGGCGGCCGTACTGGATGTCGGTGAGCTCCTGGCGGAGCGACATCGTCAGCTCGCCGGGCTCGGCGTCGGCCGAGCCGATCTCGAAGGCCTCGCCGTCGACGATGCCCTTGAGCAGTCCGATCGGGGTGACGACCGCGGCGGTGCCGCACGCAAAGGCCTCGACGATCTCGCCCGAGGCGACGCCGTCGCGCCATTCGTCGAGCGTCACGCGGCGACGCTCGACGCGGTGGCCGCGGTCTTCCGCGAGCTGCAGGATCGAGTCGCGCGTGATGCCCTCGAGGATCGAGTCGCTGTGCGGCGTGACGAGGGTGCCGTCCTTCGTGACGAGGACGACGTTCATGCCGCCGAGCTCCTCGAGGTACTTCCCCTCGACCGAGTCGAGGAAGAGGACCTGCTGACAGCCGTGGTCGGCCGCCTCGGCCTGGGCGACGAGCGAGGCCGCGTAGTTGCCGCCCGTCTTCGCGGCGCCCGTTCCGCCCTTGCCGGCGCGCGAGTAGGTGGTCGTGAGCCAGATCGAGACGGGGGCGACGCCACCGGAGAAGTAGGCCCCCGCGGGCGAGGCGATGACGTAGTAGGCCACCTTGTGCGCGGGGCGGACGCCGAGGAAGGCCTCCTTGGCGAACATGAACGGGCGCAGGTAGAGGCTCGTCTCGGGCGCGCTCGGCACCCAGTCGCCGTCGACGGCGATGAGCTGGCGCAGCGACTCGAGGAAGTGCTCGACGGGCAGCTCGGGGAGCGCGAGGCGCTTCGCGGAGCGCTGCAGGCGGCGGGCGTTCGCGTCCGGGCGGAACGACCAGATCGATCCGTCTCCGTGGCGGTAGGCCTTGAGGCCCTCGAAGATCTCCTGCCCGTAATGCAGGACGGCCGCGGACGGGTCGAGCGAGATCGGGCCGTAGGGCTGCACGCGGGGGCGGTGCCAGCCGCCGTTGACGCTCCAGCAGATGTCGACCATGTGGTCGGTGAAGTGCTTGCCGAAGCCCGGGGCGGCGAGGATCGACTCGCGCTCCTCATCGCTCATCGCACGATCGTTGCGGGTGACCTGAAAGGTCAGCCCCTGGTCCGCCATCGGCAGCAGGTTCGTCATGGTCGTCCTCGAGAATCGCCGTCGGATGCTCTCCGACGGTGGAGTGTGGGTTCAGGGTACTCCGCCGCGGTCGCGGAGCAGGTCGAGCGGTGGGTCCGGCTCGCGCTCGGGCTCAGCGGCCGACCGCGGCGAGGATGGCGGCGCCGACCTCGCTCGTCGAGCGCTTGTCGGACCCGCGTGCCGCGAGGTCGGCTGCGACGGCGGTCGTGATGCGCGACGCCGCCTCCGGGTGCCCGAGGTGCTCGAGCAGGAGGGCCGCCGAGAGGATCGCCGCTGTCGGGTCCGCCTTCTGCTGGCCCGCGATGTCGGGCGCCGAGCCGTGGACGGGCTCGAACATGCTCGGGAAGGCGCGATCGGGGTTGATGTTCCCCGAGGCCGCGAGGCCGATGCCGCCGCTGATGGCGCCGGCGAGATCGGTGAGGATGTCGCCGAAGAGGTTGTCCGTGACGATGACGTCGAAGCGCGCGGGGTCGGTGACGAGGAAGATCGTCGCCGCGTCGACGTGCAGGTAGTCGACGCGCACGCCGGGGAACTCGGGCGCGATGCGGTCGACCGTGCGCTGCCAGAGCGAGCCGGCGTTCACGAGCACGTTGGTCTTGTGGACGAGCGTCAGGCGCCCGCTGCGCGCCGCGGCCTGCGCGAAGCCGAACCGCACGACGCGCTCGACGCCGAACGCGGTGTTCACGCTCACCTCGTTGGCGATCTCGTGCGGCGTCCCGACGCGGATGCTCCCGCCGTTGCCCACGTACGGGCCCTCGGTGCCCTCCCGGACGACGACGAAGTCGACCTCGCCCGGGCTCGAGAGCGGCGAGGTCACTCCGGGGAAGAGGCGGGTGGGTCGCAGATTGACGTAGTGGTCGAACGCGAACCGCAGTCGGAGCAGAAGACCGCGCTCGATGAGGCCGCCCGCGAGCCGGGCATCCCGCGGATCGCCGCCGACGGCGCCGAACAGGATCGCGTCATGGCGCGCGAGGCGCTCCATGGTCTCGTCGTGGAGGACCTCACCGGTCGCGAGGTAGTGCTCGGCGCCGAGCGAGTACGTGGTCTCGGTGATCTCGACATCGCCGCCGACCGCGGCGCGGAGGACGGCGAGGGCCTCGGCGGTGACCTCCGGGCCGATGCCGTCGCCGGGGATGACGGCCAGGTCGATGGTCGAGGTCATGGGGGCCTTCCTGCACGGCGGACGGGGCGTTCGACCCCCGCTCGGGGGACGGTACGGCTGATTCACAGCATGCCCCCGGATGCCCGGAATTCCGGGGCAGGGAGCCCCTCCAGGCTACCGCGTGCCGCGGCGCTCAGGACACGAAGGGCTTTCGCGAAGCATCCAGGGAACGCTAGGTTCTCTCCCGGATACGAAAGGAGCTCCACCATGAGCATCGGATTCGGAATCTTCATGTTCGCGCTGGGGGCGATCCTCGCCTTCGCCGTGAACGTCAGCCTCGACTGGATCGAGCTGTCGACGATCGGGTACATCCTGATGGTCGCCGGCGTCGTGACGGTCATCATCGGCGTCGTGCTGATGAGCCGTCGCCGCTCCACGTCGACGTCGCACACCACGGTCGACCCGGTCACGGGCGACCGCGTGACGCGCCGCGACGAGATCGCGTAGCGCGCACGACCAGAAACGACGACAGCGCCGCTCCCCTCGGGGGCGGCGCCGTCGCTGTGCGCAGGGGCTGCGCGCTCAGCCCTCGATGATGGTGATCTCGCGCATGACGGTCGCGTCGATCGCGGCGCGCACGCGCTCGAGCAGCTCGTCGGGAACGCGCGAGTCGACGGTGAGCACGCTCAGCGCGGGGCCCCCGGCCTCGTGGCGGGCGATCTGCATGCCGGCGATGTTGATCTGCGCCTCGCCGAACTCCTTGCCGTAGACCGCGACGATCCCGGGGCGGTCGGTGTAGAGCATGACGATGAAGTGCTCGGCCATCGGCACCTCGACGTCGTACCCGTTGATCTCGACGATCTTCTGCGCCTGCTTGGCGCCCACGAGGGTGCCGGAGACCGACAGCTGCGTGCCGTCGGCGAGCGCGCCGCGGATCGTGAGGAGGTTGCGGTACTCCTCGCTCGCGGCGTCGGTGATGAGCCGGACGGCGACGCCGAGCTGCTCGGCGAGGAGCGGCGCGTTGACGTAGCTCACCTGCTCGCTCGAGATGCGCCCGAAGATGCCCTTGAGGGCCGCGAGCTTGAGCACATTGACGTCGTGCTCGACGATCTCGCCGCGCACCTCGACGTCGATGCTCGCGAAGGCGTGATCGGCGAGGCTCGCGAACACCTGGCCGAGCTTCTCCATGAGCGGGATGCCCGGGCGCACGGTCGGGTCGATGACGCCGCCCGCGACGTTGACGGCATCCGGCACGAGCTCGCCGTCGAGCGCGAGGCGCACCGACTTCGCGACCGAGACACCGGCCTTCTCCTGCGCCTCGTCGGTCGACGCGCCGAGGTGCGGGGTGAGCTGGATCGTGGGGAGGTCGAGCAGGGGCGAGCCGACGGGCGGCTCGGCGACGAACACATCGAGGCCGGCCCCGGCGATGCGGCCGGTGGCGAGCGCCTCGCGCAGGGCATCCTCGTCGATGATGCCGCCGCGGCTCGCGTTGACGATCCGCAGCGAGGGCTTGGCCTTCGCGAACTGCGCCGCCCCGATGAGGTTGGTCGTCTCGGGGGTCTTCGGGATGTGGATGGTGATGAAGTCGCTGCGCTCCATGAGCTCGTCGAGGCTCAGGAGGGTCACGCCGAGCTGCTGCGCGCGCGCGGGCGGGACGAAGGGGTCGTAGCCGACGAGCTCGACGCCGAAGCCCGCGAGGCGCTGGGCGACGAGCGTGCCGATGCGGCCGAGGCCGACGACGCCGATGGTCTTCTCGTAGAGCTCGATGCCCGTGAAGGCCGAGCGCTTCCACTCGCCGCGCTTCATCGAGGCGTTCGCGTCCGGGATGTGCCGCGCGAGGGCGAGCAGGTGGCCGACGGCGAGCTCGGCGGCCGAGATGACGTTCGAGGTGGGGGCGTTGACGACCATGACGCCCGCGGTCGTCGCCGACGTCACGTCGACGTTGTCGAGCCCGACGCCCGCGCGGGCGATGACCTTGAGGCGCTTGCCCGCGGCGATCGCCTCGGCGTCCATCTGCGTGGCCGAGCGGATGAGCACCGCGCTCGCGTCGGCGAGGGCCGACAACAGAGCCGAGCGGTCAGTGCCGTCGACCTGGCGGATCTCGAAGTCGGGCCCGAGGGCGTCGACCGTGGCGGGAGAGAGTTCTTCGGCGATGAGCACAACCGGCTTGGTCACGAGGACGTCCTTACGCAGGGGTGTACGCGAAACGAGATGTGGTGGTGGTGGTGTGCGATCGCCGCACTCCGGTGGGGGGCGATCGGTGCTCCCAGGGTATCGCAGGCAGAATGGCGGCCATGACGCCCGTCGACCTCGCGCGCGCGATCACGGCGGCGCTGTTCATCGCCATGGGCGCCCTCCACTTCGTCCCGATGTTCGTCCGCGGGATGGCCGCGATCATTCCTCCCGCGCTGTGGAACCGGCCCTTCTCGGCGCGCTGGCTCGTGTGGATCACGGGCGTGTGCGAGATCGCCGGGGGGCTCGGCCTGCTGTGGGAGCCGACGCGCGTCGCCGCAGGGATCGCGCTCGCGGTGTTCCTCGTCTGCGTCTTCCCCGCCAACGCCTATGCCGCGAAGCACCCCGAGCGCTTCGGCCGCATCGCCGTGCCGTTCTGGCCTCGGCTCATCGCGCAGGTCGCGCTCATCGCGGTCGTGCTGTGGGTGTCGCTGGGCTGATGACGACCGCCCCTCGGGGCGCTGGGCTCGGGCGCGGCGCTCAGGCGAGGCTGACCGACGCACCCGCTGCGGCGATGAGGCTCAGGCGGCTCGTCGCGACGACGCACAGCGCGACGATGAGCACGAGCGTGTACCGCGCGAGCGGAAGTCGACGGGCGCCGATCGCGGCGCCCGCGAAGACCAGCGGAGGCAGAAGCACGCTCGCCCACAGGATCACCCACGGGGTGCGCTCGGCAACCCCGAGCGCCTGGAGCTGCTGCGGGAAGGCGAGCAGGTTCGAGGTGCCGTCGAAGAGGAACCACGCGGCGACGAGCCCGAGCACGACCGTGACGGCGATGCGCGCGACGCGGCTCACGAGAGCACCCCGATGAGCAGCGGCCACGGGATGAGCACGAGCGTGCCGAGCGCGAGCCAGCCGATCCGCACGGCCGGGCGACCGCCGCGCGTGAGCGCCATGACGGTGCCGAACCACAGTGCGCACGCGATGATCGCGAGGAACTCGCCGAACTGGTACATGACCTCGATGAGCACCGTCGCGCCCGTCAGGGGCAGCGTGCCGATCGACAGGATCCAGCCGACCGAGTACGCCAGATACACCCCGGCGAGGAGGCCCGTGGCCGCCGTCACAGCGCTGCGACGGCGGTCGGCGGGGGATGCGGCGGTCGAGACGGGCGCGGCGGCGCCGTCGCGGGCATCCGCCCCCTCATCGCCCGGCGCGGGCTCGTCGGCGTCGACGCGATCGTCGCGGCCGGGATCGACCCAGCTCGGGTCGTCGGGGTCGCCCCAGTCGAGGGCGTCCTCGCGGCGGTCGGCAGTCATGTGGCCACCCTATCGACCCTCGGGACGACGCCCGCTGAGCGTCGGAGGCAGCGGCTAGCGTCGAGCGTCAGGGGGAAGACATGCCGTTCATCACCGTCGACGGGCGCCCGCTCGAGGGCGTGCCGCTGCTGTACCGGATGGGCCGGGGGTTCCAGGTCACGGCGCCGTTCGCGTACCGCGACCCGCGCGACGGCTCGGTCGTCGCCGTGCCCGCGCACGACACGACGCGTCCGCCGGTCGAGGGCAACTCGACCGACTTCGCGTCGGTGCCGCCGTTCCTGTGGGGGCTCATCGCCAACTACGGCCCGCAGACGCTTCCGGCGATCCTGCACGACGCGATGGTCGAGGATGCCCGGCGCGCCCCCGTCGACGAGCGCCTGCCGCGGCGGCGCGTGGCCGACGACCTGTTCCGCGTCGCGCTCGTCGACAACGGCATCCACCTGCTGCGGGCGCGCGTCATGTGGGCCGCGGTCGGGCTCGAGAGCCGGCTGCGCCACGGCGGGGCGCTCGGGTGGCTGCTCGTCGCGCAGGTCGCGGTCGGGGCGCTGTGGCTCATCGCCGCGACCGTGCTCGCGATCGTCGGCGCCGGCGGGCTCGGGGCGTGGTGGCTCGTGACGCTCGCGGCGCCCGCGCTGCTCGCGGCGCCGTGGGGGTCGTCCTCGGGGCTCGTCATCGCGGCGACCTACCTCGGGGCGCTCTACGCGCCGCTCGTGCTCGGCGCGTTCCTCGCCTCGCACGTCGAGGGGCTCATCGCGCTCGCGATCTGGCTCGCGACGGGGCGGCGCGGCCCGCGGCCGCAGGCCGAGCCGACGCTCATCTGGAAGGACGAGTACGGGCCGGAGCACGGCGCCGACCGCGCCTCTCCCCCGCGGTAGCTGCTGCGACGGACGCAACCACAAAGGCCGGCCGCCCCGAAGGGCGACCGGCCGTCGTGCGAACGGGCGACTAGCGCGCGGCCGACCCGTCGATGTTCCGATGCGCTTGCGCATCGGAACCGGCAAACACCGCGTCCGCATCGCGGACTGCGGCGACGTCAGCGCGCAGCGCTGCCGTCGACGTAGTCCGCGTCCTGCTGCTTCCACGCGAAGAGGGCGCGCAGCTTGCGGCCGGTCTCCTCGATCGGGTGCTGCTCGCCCTTGGCGCGCAGCTCGCGGAACTCGGGGGCGCCGGCGTCCTGATCGGCGATGAAGCGCTTGGCGAACGCGCCCGACTGGATGTCGGCGAGCACGGCCTGCATGTTCTCCTTCACCGAGGGGTCGATGACGCGGGGGCCCGAGACGTAGTCGCCGTACTCGGCGGTGTCGCTCACGCTCCAGCGCTGCTTGGCGATGCCGCCCTCCCACATCAGGTCGACGATGAGCTTGAGCTCGTGCAGCACCTCGAAGTAGGCGATCTCGGGCTGGTAGCCGGCCTCGGTGAGGACCTCGAAGCCGTACTGCACGAGCTGCGACGTGCCGCCGCAGAGCACGGCCTGCTCGCCGAACAGGTCGGTCTCGGTCTCCTCCGTGAAGGTCGTCTTGATGACGCCCGCGCGCGTGCCGCCGATGGCCTTCGCGTACGAGAGCGCGAGATCCCAGGCCTGGCCCGTGGTGTCGCGCTCGACGGCGACGATGTCGGGGATTCCGCGGCCCGCGACGAACTCGCGGCGCACCGTGTGGCCGGGGGCCTTGGGCGCGACGAGGATGACGTCGACGCCCTCGGGAGCGTCGATGTAGCCGAAGCGGATGTTGAAGCCGTGCGCGAAGGCGAGCGTCGTGCCCGGCTTGAGGGCGCCCTGGATGCTGTCGGTGTAGATCGAGCGCTGGTACTGGTCGGGCGCGAGGATCATGATGACGTCAGCCCACTCGGCGGCGTCGGCGACGGTCTTGACGGTGAAGCCGTCCTCGTGCGCCTTGGCGACCGACTTCGAGCCCTCCTTGAGCGCGATGACGACCTCGACGCCCGAGTCGCGCAGGTTCTGCGCGTGGGCGTGGCCCTGCGAGCCGTAGCCCACGATCGCGACCTTCTTGCTCTGGATGAGCGCGAGGTCGGCGTCCTTGTCGTAGTAGATCTCGGTCACGAGCGGTGTCTCCTTGCGGTGGGGTTTCGGTGGGATGTCCGTGGGGCGTCCGGTGCGGACGTCACGAGTTCTTGAGCACGCGCTCGCTGATGCTCTTCGAGCCGCGCCCCATGGCGAGCAGGCCCGATTGAGCGATCTCCTTGATGCCGTACGGCTCGAGGACGCGCAGCAGCGCCTCGACCTTGGCGGTGTCGCCGGTGACCTCGATCACGAGCGCGTCGGTCGCGACGTCGACGATCCGCGCGCGGAACAGCGTCGCCGCCTCGAGGATCTGCGAGCGGGTCGTCGAGTCGACGCGCACCTTGATGAGCATGTGCTCGCGCTGCACCGACTGGGCGGAGTCGAGCTCGACGATCTTGAGCACGTTGACGAGCTTGTTGAGCTGCTTGGTGACCTGCTCCAGGGGCAGGCCCTCGACATCCACGACGACGGTGATGCGGGAGAGACCCGGCACCTCCGTCGTGCCGACGGCGAGCGAGATGATGTTGAACCCGCGGCGGGCGAAGAGGCCCGCGACGCGCGTGAGCAGACCGGGCTTGTCCTCGACGAGGAGCGAGAGCACGTGGTGCGACATGGGTTACTCCCTCTCCCACTCGGGCGCGTGGTCGCGCGCGTACTGCACTTGCGAGTTGCCGACGCCCTGCGGCACCATCGGCCACACCATCGCGTCGCGGCTGACGATGAAGTCGATGACGACGGGGCGGTCGTTGGTCTCCATCGCGAGGCGGATGGCCGGCTCGACCTCCTCCGGCTTCGTGACGCGGATGCCCAGCGCGCCGTAGGCGTCGGCCATCTTGATGAAGTCAGGGATCATCGCCGTGTCGTGCCCGGTGTTGAGGTCGGTGAACGAGTGGCGGCCGTCGTAGAACAGCGTCTGCCACTGGCGGACCATGCCGAGCGAGGAGTTGTTGATGACGGCGACCTTGATCGGGATCTCGTTGATCGTGCAGGTCGCGAGCTCCTGATTGGTCATCTGGAAGCAGCCGTCGCCGTCGATCGCCCACACGAGGCGGTCGGGCTGAGCGACCTTCGCGCCCATCGCGGCGGGCACGGCGTAGCCCATCGTGCCGGCGCCGCCGGAGTTGAGCCACGAGCCGGGGCGCTCGTACTTGATGAACTGCGCGGCCCACATCTGGTGCTGGCCGACGCCCGCGGCGTAGACGGCCTCGGGGCCCGAGAGCTCGCCGATCTTCTGGATGACCCACTGCGGCGACAGGAGGCCGTCGTCGGGCAACGTGTAGCCGAGCGGGTACTGGGTGCGGAGGCTCTCGATGCGCTTCCACCAGTCGGAGAAGTCGGGCTTCACCGCCTTCGCCGCGTCGCGGTAGGCGGGCAGCAGGTCGAGGAGCACCTCGCGGGCGTCGCCCACGATCGGCACGTCGGCGGCGCGGATCTTGCCGATCTCGGCGGGGTCGATGTCGACGTGGATGACCTTGGCGTGCGGGGCGAACTCGCTCACCTTGCCGGTCACGCGGTCGTCGAAGCGCGCGCCGAGGGCGATGAGCAGGTCGCTCTCCTGGAGCGCGAGCACCGAGGGGACGGTGCCGTGCATCCCCGGCATGCCGAGGTTCTGCTGGTGCGAGTCGGGGAACGCGCCGCGCGCCATGAGCGTCGTGACGACGGGGGCGCCCGTCTCCTCCGCGAAGCGCAGGAGCTCGGCGTGGGCGCCAGCACGGATGACGCCGCCGCCGACGTAGAGTACGGGGCGGCGCGACTCGGCGATGAGCTGGGCGGCGGCGTTGATCTGCTTGCCGTGCGCTTTCGTCACCGGTCGGTAGCCGGGGAGGTCGATCTTCGGCGGCCAGATGAACGGCGCCGACTTCTGCTGGGCGTCCTTCGTGACGTCGACGAGCACGGGGCCGGGGCGACCGGTCGTCGCGATGTGCACGGCCGCGGCGAGCACGCCGGGGACGTCCTCGGGCTTGGTGACGAGGAAGGAGTGCTTCGTGATGGGCATCGTGATGCCCGTGATGTCGACCTCCTGGAACGCGTCCGTCCCCATCGAGGTCGAGAAGACCTGGCCGGTGATCGCGAGGAGCGGGACGGAGTCCATGTAGGCATCCGCGATCGCCGTCACGAGGTTCGTCGCGCCGGGGCCGGAGGTCGCGATGCAGACGCCGAGGCGCCCGCTCGCGGCGGCGTAGCCCTCGGCGGCGTGGCCGGCGCCCTGCTCGTGGCGGACGAGGATGTGACGGATGGCGGTCGAGGCCATGAGCTCGTCGTAGAACGGCATGATGGCGCCGCCGGGGAGGCCGAAGACGTCGGTGACGCCGAGCTTCTCGAGCGAGGCGAGGATGGCGCCGGACCCGGTGAGCACGGGCGGCTCGGATCGGGACGGCGCGGACGGGCCCGGCACGGGGGTTGCTTCCGTAGGCATGAAGGAGTCCTGAGGTCGTGTGCGAGGGAGGGTGAGCGCCTGACTACCCGGTGACCGCGCCCTCCGCAGCGGAGCGCACGAGCTTCGAGTACTTGGCGAGAACGCCACGGGTGTAGCGCGGAGGCAGGGGCGCCCAGCCGGTGCGGCGCGCCTCCAGCTCGTCTGCGTCGACCAGTAGGTCGAGGGAGCGAGCAGCGATATCGACCCGTATGAGATCACCATCGCGCACGAAGGCGATCGGACCAGCGTCGACCGCTTCGGGAGCTATGTGGCCGATGCACAGTCCGGTTGTGCCGCCTGAGAATCGACCGTCGGTCAAGAGTAGTACATCTTTTCCGAGCCCTGCGCCCTTGATCGCGGCGGTGGTCGCGAGCATCTCGCGCATGCCGGGGCCGCCCTTGGGCCCCTCGTAGCGGATCACGATCACGGTGCCGGGCTCGATGGTCCCCTCGGCGACGGCGTCCATCGCGGCGCGCTCGCGCTCGAACACGCGCGCGGGGCCCTCGAAGACGGCGGCGTCGAAGCCGGCGGTCTTCACGACGGCACCCTCGGGAGCCATCGACCCGTGGAGGATCGTGATGCCGCCGGTGGCGTGGATGGGGTCGTCGAGCTTGCGCAGCACCTCGCCGTCGAGCGGGTCGGGGTTCAGCTCGGCGAGGTTCTCGGCCATCGTCCTCCCCGTGACGGTGAGCGCGTCGCCGTGCAGGAGCCCCGCGTCGAGGAGCGCCTTGAGCAGCACGGGCAGACCGCCCTGGCGGTCGACGTCGTTCATGACGTACTTGCCGAAGGGCTTGAGATCGCCGATGTGCGGAACGCGGTTGCCGATGCGGTTGAAGTCGTCGAGCGTGAAGGGCACCTCGGCCTCGTTCGCGATCGCGAGGATGTGGAGGACGACGTTCGTCGAGCCGCCGAGCGCCATCGCGACGGTCACGGCGTTCTCGAACGCCTCCTTCGTCAGGATCTGCCGGGCGGTGATGCCCTTCTTCAGCAGGTTGACGACGGCCTCGCCGGAGCGGTGGGCGTACATGTCGCGGCGGCGGTCGTAGCTCGCGGGGCTCGCCGAGCCGGGCAGGCTCAGGCCGAGCGCCTCAGCGACCGAGGCCATCGTGTTCGCGGTGTACATGCCGCCGCACGCGCCCTCGCCGGGGGCGAACGCGCACTCGATGCGGTGGGCGTCCTCGGCGCTCATCTTGCCGGCCTTGACCGCGCCGACCGCCTCGAACGAGTCGATGATCGTGATGGGCTTCTCGGTGCCGTCGCTGAGCTTGACCCAGCCGGGCGCGATCGAGCCCGCGTAGAGGAAGACGCTCGCGAGGTCCAGGCGCGCGGCGGCCATGAGCATGCCGGGGATGGACTTGTCGCAGCCCGCGAGCAGGACGGAGCCGTCGAGGCGCTCGGCCTGCATGACGGTCTCGACGCTGTCGGCGATGACCTCGCGGCTCACGAGCGAGAAGTGCATGCCCTCGTGGCCCATCGAGATGCCGTCGGAGACGCTCACGGTGCCGAACTGCAGCGGGTAGCCGCCGCCCGCGTGCACGCCCTCCTTCGCGGCCTGCGCGAGGCGGCCGAGCGAGAGGTTGCAGGGCGTGATCTCGTTCCACGAGCTCGCGATGCCGATCTGGGCCTTGTCCCAGTCGTCATCGCCCATGCCGACGGCGCGCAGCATGCCGCGCGAGGTGGTGGCTTCGATGCCGTCCGTGACGACGCGGGAACGGGGCTTGTGGTCGATCTCCGACATGGGTCGAGTTTATGCCTCGCCGGAGGGCTCCCCCGACGCGTCGGAGCGGGGTGCTCGCCCGGTCGCGCGGTCGGTCGGATCGGACGACCCCGGGAGGTCCGAGCGGCCCGCGTCCGCGACATCCGCCGCCAGCTCGTCGACCACGAGAGTGGACGGGTCGAAGTCGCCCGTGCGGTAGCCGGCGCGGCCGACCATGTGGGCCGAGATCGGCGCCGTGAGCATCTGCAGCACGATGACCGGCGTGAGCAGCAGGAGTGCGGCCCAGCTGCGCTGACTGAGCGCGAGGGCGACGACGACGAGCACGAGGCCGAGGATCTGCGGCTTCGTCGCGGCGTGCAGTCGGCTGAGCGCGTCGGGGAAGCGGACGAGCCCGACAGCGGCGGCGAGCGACAGGAGCGCGCCGCCGACGAGCAGCACGCCCGCGACGATGTCGAGGATGCTCGCCCACGGCTCGGCGTCGACCATCAGTCCATCCCCTTCTCGGTTTCGTCGGGCTGCGCGGAGGCCGACCCGGCGGCCACCGTGTGAGTCGCGGTCGCCTCGGGCCGGGTGACGAAGCGCGCGACCGCGACGGTGCCGAGGAGCGCGGTCGCGGCGAGCACGACCATGAGGGGGATCGTGCGGGTGTGGCCCGTCGCGACCATCTCGGTGCCGACGACGAGGATGAGGGTCGTCAGCAGGACGTCCGAGCCGATGACGCGGTCGACGATGCTCGGGCCGCGCACGACGCGCCACAGGGCGACGATCGCGGCGACCGAGAGGATCGCGCTCGCGATGATGATGAGGATGCTCATCGCACCGCCTCCCACTCCTCGCGCGAGCCGATGGCCCGCAGCAGTCGCCGCTCGAGCTCGAGCACGTGCGCGCGGGTCCGCTCGGCGCGCTCGGGCGAATCGATGCCGAGCGAGTGCACGTACAGCACCGAGTTCGGCCGATCGACCTCGAGCACGACCGACCCGGGGACGAGCGAGACGACGAGCGCCGTGCCCGTGAGCACGAGGTCGCTGCGCGTCGTGAGGTCGACGCGGATGACGGCGTTCCGCCGCACGCCCGCCGGACGGAAGGCGTACCAGGCGACCTCGACCGAGGCGACGACGAGATCGACGGCGAAGCGGAGGAGGAAGACGAGCGCTCCGACGAGATCGAAGCGCCCCGACAGCGCGACGGGGGGCAGGTAGAGGGAGCGCGTGACGAGGACGGCCAGGACCGCGCCGGTGAGGATCGTGAGCGGCGTGACCGAGCCCCACAGCATCATCCAGAGCAGGACGAGCGCCACCAGGAGCGGCAGCTGCTGACGGAGGGGGACGCGCTCGCGCTCGAGCACGCGCGACTCGTGATCGGTCACTCGAGCTCACCGCCCTCGCTCGAGAGCGGGAAGACCATCTGGATGTACGCGCCGGGGCCGTCGAGGTTCTCACCCGCGCGGCTCGCGACGCCGTAGACCGGCCCGGCGAACACCGTGAGCGCGACGCCGACCGCGACCATCCCGGCCGTCGAGAGGGTCATGAGGCGAGGGGTCGTGCGGGCGCCGGACACGGTCGACGTGCTCATGGGGGCCTCCTCGACCGAGCGGAGGAGTCGCGATTCATCGCCCTCCACCGCATCGGCCGAGCGCCAGAACGCGAGGTTCCAGACGCGGATGAGCGCGTAGAGGGTGAGGAGGGAGACGAGGGCTCCGGCGCCGATGAGAGCGTAGGCGAGGGCATCCCCCTGCTGCGCCGCCGCCTGGAAGAGGCCGAGCTTGCCGAGGAACCCGGAGAAGGGCGGGATGCCGCCGAGGTTGAGGGCGGGGATGAAGAAGAGCGCGGCGACGACGGGTGCGCTCGCGAGCAGGCCGCCGATGCGCGTGATCGAGGTGCTACCGGCCTCGCGCTCGATGAGGCCCGCGGCGAGGAAGAGCGTCGTCTGCACGACGATGTGATGGACGATGTAGAAGATCGCCGCGGCGGTTCCCTCGACCGTGCCGAGCGCGACGCCGAGGATCATGTAGCCGATGTGGCTCACGAGCGTGAACGACAGGATCCGCTTGATGTCGGCCTGCGCGACGGCGCCGAGCGCGCCGACGACCATCGTGAGCAGCGCGAGCACCATGAGCGCGGGGTTGAGCTCGGGGCCGGGGAAGATGACCGTCTCGACGCGGATGATCGCGTAGACGCCGATCTTCGTCAGCAGGCCCGCGAACGCCGCCGTGACCGGCGCCGGCGCCGTCGGGTACGAGTCGGGCAGCCAGAACGACAGCGGGAAGACGGCGGCCTTGATGCCGAAGGCGACGAGCAGCATGACGTGCAGCAGGATCTGCACGTCGACCGGCAGCTCGTCGATGCGCTGCGCGATCTGCGCGATCGTGACGGTGCCGAGCGCGCCGTAGATCATGGCGATCGAGGCCAGGAACAGCAGCGACGACACCAGGGACACGACGATGTAGACGACACCGGTGCGGACGCGGTTCTCGGTGCTGACGAGGGTGATGAGGACATAGGAGGCGACGAGCAGGATCTCGAACCCGACGTAGAGGTTGAACAGGTCGCCGGCGACGAAGGCCACCATGACGCCCGTGGTGAGGATCAGGTAGGTCGGGTTGTAGATCGAGACCGGGGTCTCGTCGTCGCCATAGGCCAGGCCCTGGCCGACGGAGAACAGCAGGACCGCCAGCAGGACGACGCTCGACACGACCAGCAGCAGGGCGGCGGCCACCAGGCTGAGGCGGGGCAGCC
>JBKHYA010000001.1:0-119240 GCA_046565745.1 Actinomycetes bacterium | reverse complement strand
CCCGGCGGCGATGACGGGCGCGATGAAGCGCAGGATGCTCGGGCCCACGGCCGTCGTCACGATGTCGGCCGAGGCGACGGCCGCCGCCGCGCCGTCCGGGTCGGCGGACGAGTCGATGCCGGTGAATCCGCTGACGGTGCGGATGCGCTCGTCGCCCCCGATCTCGATCACCCGATACGAATCGGCGGCCGCGATCGCGGCGATGAGCGGCCCGTCGACGTCGACGAACACGAGCTCGTGGCCGGCGTCGTGGAGGAGGAGGCCGATGAACCCGCGGCCGACCGCCACCGAGCTCGCCGAGCGCCTCGGCGTCACGACGCGGTCGGTGCGCAGCTACGTCGCCGCCGCGAAGACCGCCGCGCACCCGCTCGTCATCGTGACCGCGTCGACCTCGGGCTACCGCCTCAACCGCGAGGCGTACGCCGAGTTCCTCGCCGCGGGGCGCGGTCGCGGCAGCGCGGCCGAGACCCCGCAGGCGCGCGTGCACCACCTCGTGCGGCGCCTCACCGATGCCGACGGGGGCCTCGATGCCTACGAGCTCGCCGAGAGCCTCTACGTGAGCGACTCGACCCTCGAGGCCGACCTCCGCAAGGTGAAGGCGCTCGCGGAGGAGAGCGGGGCATCCCTCACCCGCCGCGGCAGCACGATCGCGCTCGTCGGGTCGGAGGCCGCGAGCCGGCGCCTGCTCAGCCGCCTCCTGCAGAGCGAGAGCGCGCAGGGCGTGCTCGAGCTCGACGCCATCGAGGGCGAGTTCGGCATCGACGGGCTCGGGGCATTCAAGACCGAGCTCATCCAGGCTCTCGACGCCGACGGCTTCTTCATCAACGAGTACGGCATCGACGCCGTCATCCTCCACGTCGCGATCGCGGTCGAGCGCGCGCGCCGCGAGCTGCACCTTCCGCCGACGGCGACCGCCGCGACCGACGCCGCTCCGATCAACGCGGCCCTGCACCGGCTCATCCCCGACCACTTCGACGTCGCCGTGACCGAGGCCGACGTCGAGTACCTCGCGCGGCTGCTCACCACCCGCGTGATCGCGCCGGGCGCGGGCGCCGAGGGCGCACCGCACGTCGACGAGGCCGACCTCGAGACCGTGCGCCGCATCGTCGACCTCGTCGCGGAGGAGTACCTCGTCGACTTCCGCGACGACGCATTCATCGCCCGGCTCGCCCTCCACCTCGGCAACCTCGTGACGCGCGCCCGGGAGGACGCGCGCTCGCGCAACCCGCTCGCGCGCTCGATCAAGAGCTCGTACCCGCTCATCTTCGACATCGCCGTCTTCATCGCCTCGATCGTGCAGCGCGAGCGCGGCATCACGGTCGACGACGACGAGATCTCGTACATCGCCCTGCACCTCGGCTCGCACCTCGAGCGCGTCGCCCGCCGCGAGGAGCGCGTCACCGGCACGATCATCTGCCCGAGCTACTACGACCTGCATGCGATCCTGCGCAGCCGCATCGAGCGCGAGCTCGGCGCCGACCTCTCGATCGAGTTCGTCGTCACGCGCACCGACGTCGACCCGCGCGAGCTCACGAGCGATCTCGTGATCTCGACCATCCCCTCCCCCGCGCTGCGTGAGGGCGTCGTCGTCGTGCAGCCGTTCCTCACCGACGACGACATCGACGCCATCCGCAGCGCGATCTCGCGCGTGCGCCGACAGCGGCGCCGGCAGCGCATCACCGACGACCTGCTCGAGTACTTCGACGCCGAGCTGTTCTTCCCCGAGCCCCCGGGCGACGACCCCGAGTCGATCATCCGCGGGCTCGGGGCGTCGCTCGTGGCCGCGGGCATCGTCGACGACCGCTACGTCGAGGGGGCCCTCGAGCGCGAGCGCATGTCATCGACCGCCTTCAGCGAGACCCTCGCGATGCCCCACGCCATGGGCCTCTCGGCCGCGCGCACCGCGATCGCCCTCGCGCTGTGCCCCACCCCCGTCGCGTGGGGGGATGCCCGGGTCTCGGTCGTCGCTCTCATCGCGTTCAGCCCCGAGGGCCGGGCGCGCTTCCAGCCCCTGTTCGACCAGTTCGTCGACGTCTTCGCCTCACGCCGCGAGGTCGGCGAGCTCGTGCGCGTCGGCGACGACTTCGCGAGCTTCATCGGCGAGCTCGCGCAGCTCATCGAGCGACGCTAGCGCCGGTGAGCTTCAGTCGGTCGGTGACGGATCCGCGTGATCCTCGCCGAAGCCGCCAGTCGGATCGGCCGCGTCACCCGCGCCCGAGTCACCGCCTACGAGACGACGGGTGAGCGTCTCGCGATCGTCGAGCAGCTCGTCGGCGGCGGACTGCAGGTCGGCGTCTCGGGCGGGGCGGCCGTCCGCCGCCGCTCGCAGGAGCGCTCGCCGGACGAGTTCCTTCGCGAAGGAGCCGGTGACTCCCTCCGACTGATCCGCGACCCGCTCGACGACCTCGCTCGAGAACGGCGTGCGCGCCGCGTACAGGGCGAACAGGCGGCGTCGCGCAGCCCGATCGGGTCGTGGGATCTCCAGGGCGAGATCGACGCGACCGGGTCGCTCGACGAGCGCGCGCTCGAGGAGCTCGACTCGATTGGTCGTGAGCACGAACGCGACGTCGGCGTCCCCGTCGAGCCCGTCGAGCGCGTCGAGGACGGAGAACAGGAGGGGCTGCGGTCCGCCGAACATCTCGCGGTCGCCAGCGATCAGATCGACGTCCTCGAGCACGACGAGGCTCGGTTGCATGGCTCGCGCGAGCTGCGCCGCATCGCTGATGAAGCGGATCGCCTGCCCGGTGAGGAGGACCGTCGTCATCCCCTCCGCGCGCGCCACGAGGTGGCTCACCGTCATCGTCTTCCCCGTGCCCGGAGGCCCGTAGAGCAGCACGCCGCGCTTGAGGTGCCCGCCGCCGGCGAGGATCGTCGCGGCGTGCTCGCGGATGCCGATGACGTGGTCCCGCACGCGGTCGAGCGCTCCGTCGGGCAGGACGATCGCGTCCGCCTCGACGGACGGCCGGCGGAGGAACGTCATCGTTCCGCTCCCGTAGTCGAAACTGCTCTCGGAGAAGCTCAGGACCTGTCCGCGAAGAACGCTGTGCTCGTTCATCGCGGTGCGCAGCGACTCGATGAGCCGCGAGCTCGTGCCGCGATCGGCGGCCAGCACCTCGATGGACGCGGCGGTGCGCCCGTGCTGCGGGTCGGCAGCCCGCTGAAGGACCACGGCGGGGCTGCCGTCGAACGAGAGCAGACGCACGCCGAACGAGATGACGCTGCGCTGCTCGCCCGGACCCACGTCAGCGCTGACGTAGTCGACGGGCGCCTCGCCGAACGCGAGAACGTCGTTCACGATGAGCTCGGGAAGGCTCGAGAACCTCTTCTGCTGCCCTCCGCTCACGCCGAGCACCTCGATGGTCGCACCGAGCGCGTCGAATCCGGCATCGAGGTCGGCGATGCGGTGAGCAGGGAAGGTCTCCTCCACGACGGCGAGAGCCCGGGCATCCTCACCCAGATGCTCGGTGATGCGATCGCCCAGCGGAGTCCGTCGCGACCCGGCGGATCCCGCGCGGTGGACGACATCGGTGAGGAAGCGGCGGAAGAGGTCAGCGAACTCGGCATCCCGGGCGGCATCGTCGATCATGTCTCGACTCTAGGGCGATGACGCCTCACGCCGGGGGCGAATCTGGGCCGGCCGCCTCCGGCCGGGACGACGCGAGCACGCGCGCGACCGCCTGCGCGAGGCGCGGGCGGATGATGTGCGCGACGTTCGGGACGCGATGCGTCGTGACATGGCGCAGCCGCTCGACGATCCCGATGCCGCTCGGAGCGAGGAACGGGTCGAGCGCACCGTAGACGAGGTCGATCGGAACGGTCACGCGCGCGAGATCGGCGAGCGTCGTCTGCGACTCGATCGCGTTCTGCAGCGAGAGCATGAACGGCGTCCAGTTCGTCTCGGTGAGCTCCAGGACGTTCTTGATCGGCGCGATCGCGGCGAGCGCCGCCGCCGTGCGCGTCGTGAAGCGCGGGTTGGAGCGCAGGAACTCGTAGACGCTGAAGTACACGCCCATGCTCGCGCGATCGACCGGATCGCCGAGCAGAGCGGGAGGCAGGTAGATGGGCGAGGCGACGAGCACGAGCCGCGCGAGCGACTTCCGGTGGGTCGCGGCGTAGCGCGCCGCGATGAGACCCCCGAGCGAATGGCCGACGAGGATGATGTCGCGCCGGAGGCCGAGCGAGCGGAGCGTCGCGTGCAGCGAGCGCTCGTGCTCGTCGAGCGTGTACGTCGCCCCCTCCGGCGCGGGCGAGGCGCCGAAGCCGAGGATGTCGAGCGTGATGACGCGGAAGTGCGGCTCGAGCAGCGGCACGAGGTGGTGGAAGGTCACCGACGACGACGCGACGCCGTGGATCATGACGACGACAGGACCGCTCCCGGAGTCGTTGGTGACGGCGAGAAGCGGAGCGCCGCGCCACGGTCGGGGTGCCATGGCCCGATTATGTCGGACCGGGATGGCCGCGGCCCGTCGGTCGGGCCGTTACGGGCGCAGCCTCACTCGTAGACCTTCACCACGAACCAGCGGGAGGGGTCTCCGTCGTCGCGGAGGTCGAGGATGCAGCTGCGCCCGTCGTCGGCCGTGGCCTGCAGGCGCCAGCCGGTGCACTCGCGGGGCGCGCGATGAAGGGCGATGGCATCCGGATCGAGGCGGCGCCACCACGCGACCGGCTCGGTGATGACCGTGGGGCGATCGGTGACGCGCCACCGTGCGCCCTGCCAGACCAGGCGGATCGGCCGGCCGTCGGCGTCGCTCCAGACGACGGCGGGCTCGAGGGCCGCGGGGTGGGCGGCGGGGTGGGCGGCGGTCGAGGGAACGGGGGTGGGAGCAGGAGCCGGCACGGCAGCCTCCTTCATCGGCTCGTGCGCTCCGGCCCGCGCGACTGATGGGATCACTCGAACATACGTTCGACTGCCGACAGTACGCCGCGCGAGCGCGACACGCCAAGGCGCGTCGAGCGGGCTAGCCTCGAGGCATGCCGCTGACCGGAGAGTACGCACCCAGCACGTCCGAGTGGGCCCGCGAGCAGGCGGAGCTCTACGAGCGCACCGATGGCCAAGAGGGCAACGACCTCCGCGGCCGGCCGATCATCGTCCTGACGACGCTCGGCGCGTCGAGCGGGAAGCTGCGCAAGACCGCGCTCATGCGCGTCGAGCACGAGGGCGACTACCTCGTCGTCGCCTCGAAGGGCGGCGCCCCCGACCACCCCGCCTGGCACCGCAACCTCGTCGCGCACCCGCTGTGCGAGCTGCAGGACATGGGCGACAAGCGCGACTACCGCGCCCGCGAGCTCGCCGAGGGCCCCGAGCGCGAGCTGTGGTGGGAGCGCGCGTGCGCCGTCTGGCCCGACTACGCCGAGTATCAGAAGAAGACGGAGCGGCGCATCCCGATCTGGGTGCTTGAGGCCGTGACGGACGGGTCGACCGAGAGCTAGCGGTCGCGGCGTCTAGGAGCCGGTGCCCGCGCGCCGCACGAGCAGGTCCTCCGCCGCGACCCACGCGAGCATCGCGCACTTCACGCGCGCGACGTACCGCGAGACGCCGCTGAGCGCGGCCGCGTCGCCGAAGCGCTCCTCGTCGAGGGCGATCGCCCCGCGCGACCGCAGCGCCTCACGGAACTCCGCGATGAGCGCCGTGAGCTTCTCCGGCGTCCACGGCTCGCCCTCGGCAACGCTCTCCTCCGCGAGGGTCGCCAGGAGCGAGGCGCTCGCCTGCGAGATCGAGCACCCGCTGCCCTCCCACGCGACGTCCGCGATGCGGCCGCCCGCGGCATCCCACCGCAGGGCGAGCGTCACCTCGTCGCCGCACACCGGGTTGCGCTGATGGCTCGTCTCCTCGCCGGCGGCGAGGTCGGTGCCGTGCGGGTGCTTCGCGTGATCCATGATGATCTGCTGGTACAGCTGCTCGAGACCGCTCATGCGCCTGCCCCCTCGCCGAGACCGAAGAACGAGCGGATGCCCGCGACCGCGTCGATCGCCCGGTCGAGCTCGTCCTCCGTCGTGTGGATGCCCGCGCTCAGCCGCAGGCTCGCGCTCACGCCGAAGCGGCGGTGCAGGGGCTGCGCGCAGTGGTGGCCGACGCGCGCCGCGATGCCGCGGTCGTCGAGCACCTGACCCGCATCGTGCGCGTGCACGCCGTCGACGACGATCGACGCGAGGGCGACGCGCGGCGCGGGGTTCTCGGCGCCGAGGATGCGCACGCCCGGGACGCGCGCGAGGCCGTCGAGCAGCCGCGCGGCGAGCACGTGCTCGGTCGCGGCGATGCGGTCCATCCCGACCTCCTCGACGAAGCGGATCGCCGCCGCGAGACCGACCGCCTGCGACAGGCGCGGGGTTCCGGGCTCGAAGCGCTGCGGCGACGGCAGGTACTCGGCGCGCTCCATCGTGACCGTCGTGATCATCGAGCCGCCGTAGAGGAAGGGCGGCATCGCGTCCAGCAGCTCTGCGCGACCGTAGAGCACGCCGATGCCGGTCGGCCCGTAGAGCTTGTGGCCGCTGAAGACGGCGATGTCGACGTCGAGCTCGCGCGGCCGCAGCGGCAGGTGCGGAGCCGACTGGCACGCGTCGAGCACGACGAGCGCGCCGACCGCGCGGGCGAGCGGCACGAGGCGCTCGAGCGGCGTGACGCCGCCCGTGACGTTCGAGACGTGGGTGACCGCGAGCACGCGCGTGCGCTCACCGATGATGCTCGCGGCCGCGTCGAGGTCGAGGCCGCCGTGGTCGAGCACGGGGATGTACCGCAGCGTCGCCCCGGTGCGCGCGGCGAGCTCCTGCCACGGGATGAGGTTCGCGTGGTGCTCGAGCTCGGTCACGACGATCTCGTCGCCCTCGCGCAGCGCGAAGCGCGCGGCGTCGGGGTGCGACCCGGCGCCCCGACCGGGATGCGACAGCCCGAGGCTCGCGGTGCCGAGGGAGTACGCGACGAGGTTGAGCGCCTCGGTGGCGTGGCTCGTGAAGACGACCTCGGTGTCGTCGACGCCGAGGAAGCGCGCGATCGTGCCCCGGGCATCCTCGTACGCCTCGGTGGCCTCGCCGGCGAGGGAGTGGGCTCCGCGATTGACGGCCGCGTTCGAGGTGCGCAGGAAGTCGCTCTCGGCGTCGATCACCGAGTCGGGCTTCTGCGCGGTAGCCGCCGAGTCGAGGTAGACGAGCGGATGCCCGTTCACCTCACGACGGAGGATCGGGAACCGCGCGCGCACGGCCTCGATCTCGGCGGAGGTCAGCGGGGCGGCGAGCACCCCTCCAGGGTAGGCCGTGCCGCTGGGGAGCGAGCGCGGTCGCATGTTCGCTCCATGCCCTATCGCGAGGGTTTCGTCAATCCCTTTCGACCGTCGGAGCCATATGCTCGGATGACAAGGATGCATTGGCGGCCCGCCGCCCCGAACACCTTGAGAGACGATCCATGACGAGAGCCGCCTGCGTCGGCCCCGCCCCCCTCCGCACAGCCTCCCGACTCGCGAACCGCCCCCTCGCGACCTGCACCTGCGCGACCCGATGAAGGAGCGCGAGCTTCTCACCTGCCTCGCCGAGCTCGCCCGCATCTGCGCCAACCGGCCGGAGCGCGCGTCATTCGCGAGTTCGCTCGTCCTGCAGGTGCTGCGACCCTTCGAGGCGCGCAGCGCCGCCGTCGGGGTGATCGACAGCCAGGGCTACCTCGACGTGAGGACGATGTTCGGGTTCCCGACGGGCGTGCTCCGCGATGGGCCCCGCTACGCCCTCGAGAGCCCCGTTCCCCTCGTCGACTCCGTCCGTCGCGGAACGGTGATCGAGGGGACCGTCCCCGAGCTCATCGCGCGCTACGCGGGCCTGGAAGGTCTCGACCTGCGCGGCGCCCACCTCATCTGCCTCCCTCTCCTCTTCCGCGGCGCCACGATCGGCGGGGTGGCGATCGCGACCGACATCGCGCCCGACCATGCCGAGCACACCGTGTTCTGGTCGGCCCTCGCCGACCTCGTCTCGGCGACGGTCGCGAGCGACGAGCCGACGAGCGCCGGGACGGCGCGCGAGCGTCCGCGGCGCACGGCACCGCTCAGCCCCCGCCAGCGCGAGATCCTCCAGCACATGCAGCAGGGCCGCACCAACGGGCAGATCGCCCGCGCGATGAATTTCGGCACGTCGACGATCGGGCACGACATCATGCGGATCTTCGACGTGCTCGGCGTGCAGTCGCGACGCGAGGCCGTCGAGGCGGCGGAGAAGGCGGGACTCCTGACCCCGCGCGCCGACGGAGACTAGAGCGCACGCCGACGGGCGGGCCCTCCCGGAGGAGGAGCCCGCCCGCGTTCGATCCGGCTACAGCGCCTTGACCGCGCTCAGCACCTTCGTGAGCGACTCCTTCGCGTCGCCGAACAGCAGGGTCGTCTGCGGCTCGAAGAGCAGGTCGTTCTCGATGCCCGCGAACCCGGGGCGCATGGAGCGCTTGAGGAAGACGACCTGGCGGGCCGACGCGACGTCGAGGATGGGCATCCCGTAGATCGGCGACCCGGGGCTCGACTTCGCCGCGGGGTTCACGACGTCGTTCGCGCCGACCACGAGGGCGACATCGGCCGTCTTGAACTGCGGGTTGACCTCGTCCATCTCCTGCAGCACCTCGTACGGCACGTTCGCCTCGGCGAGCAGCACGTTCATGTGCCCGGGCATGCGACCGGCGACGGGGTGGATGCCGAAGACGACCTCGATGCCCTTCGCCTCGAGCGTCGTCGCGAGCTCGGCCATCGTGTGCTGCGCCTGGGCGACGGCGAGGCCGTAGCCGGGGACGACGATGACGCGCTGGGCGTAGCCGAGCAGGATCGCGACGTCCTCGGCGCTCGAGGAGCGCACGGGGCGGTCGGAGGCGACCGTCGAGCCCGCCGTCGAGCCGCCCTTGAACGCGCCGAACAGGATGCCCGCGACGCTGCGCCCCATCGCCGACGCCATCGCGCGGGTCAGGATCGTTCCCGAGGCGCCGACGAGCGTGCCGGCGACGAGCAGGAGCGTGTTGCCGAGCACGAGGCCCGACGCGGCGACCGTGAGGCCCGTGAACGCGTTGAGGAGCGAGATGACGATCGGCACGTCCGCGCCGCCGACCGGCAGCACGAACAGCACGCCGAGAACGAGGCCGAGCGCGAGCAGCACGTACGCCGCCGTCGGGTCGCTCGTCACGACGAGCCAGACGGCCGCGGCGACCGACGCGATCGCGACGATCGCCATGACGACCGGGCCACCGGGGAAGACGATCGGCCGCGTCGGCATGAGCTCCTGGAGCTTCGCGAACGTGATGACCGAGCCGGAGAACGACACCGCGCCGACGAGCACGGTGAAGGCGACCGCGATGACCGCGCCCATGCCCTCGACGTGCGTGAGCTCGAGCAGCGCGACGAGCGCCGCGGCGCCGCCGCCGACGCCGTTGAACAGCGCGACGAGCTGCGGCATCTGCGTCATCGCGACCTTGCGCGAGACCGGCGCCGCGATCGCCGAGCCGACGAGGATCGTCGCGATGATGAGCGCGACGTTGTCGAGCTCGGTCGACAGGAACACCGTGACGAGCGCGATGACCGCACCGGCGGCGCCGATGAGGTTGCCGCGGCGCGCCGACTTCGGCGAGCTGAGGCCCTTGAGGGCGAGGATGAAGCAGACGGCGGCGATCAGGTAGAGCAGGGCCGTGGCCTCGATCGAGAGGATGCTCATCGCGCGGCCTCCTCGCCCGTCGACGCTGCAGCGGCCTTCGCGACCGGCTTGCGCCCGCCGAACATCTCGAGCATGCGGTCGGTGACGACGAAGCCGCCGACGAGGTTGACCGTGGCGAGCAGGACGGCGATGAGCGCGACGATCAGCAGACCGACGTTCTCGGCCTGACCGGCGACGATGATCGCGCCGACGAGGATGATGCCGTGGATGGCGTTGGCGCCCGACATGAGGGGCGTGTGCAGGGTGCTCGAGACCTTCGAGACGACTTCGAAGCCGACGAAGACCGAGAGCACGAAGAAGGTCAGCAGGGTGATGGGGTCCATCAGTGCGCTCCCGTCGTTCCGGTCGAGGAGGTGGCGGCGGCCTCGATCGCGGCGGCCGTGGGCTCGTGGCGGACCTCGCCCGCGTGGGCGAGGCAGGCGCCGGCGACGACCTCGTCGTCGAAGTCGGGCGCGATGGCGCCCTCGACGGTCATGAGGCCGATGAGGTTGGCGATGTTCTGGGCGAGCAGGCGGCTCGCATCGAAGGCCATGGTCGAGGGGGCGTCCTTCATGCCCACGATCGTGACGAATCCGCCGGGGACCTCGACACGGACATCCTCGCCCGCGACCGCGCCCTCGACGTTGCCGCCCGTCTCGGCGGCGAGGTCGACGATGACCGAGCCGGGCGTCATGCCCTGCAGCATCGACGCGGTGATCAGTCGCGGCGCAGGGCGGCCGGGGATGGCCGCGGTCGTGATGATGACGTCGGCATCGGCGACGTGCGGGGCGAGCATCTCGCGCTGGCGGTCGGCGCGGTCGGCGGCGAGCTCCTTCGCGTAGCCGCCCGCGGCGTCGGCCGCAGCGTCGAGATCGAGGTGGATGAACGTGCCGCCCATCGAGCGGACCTCGTCGGCGGAGGCCGAGCGCACGTCGTACGCCGAGACCTTCGCGCCGAGGCGCTTCGCGGTCGCGATGGCCTGCAGGCCCGCGACGCCCGCGCCGAGCACGAGCACGCGCGCGGGCGGGATCGTGCCGGCGGCGGTCATGTAGAGGGGGAAGAAGCGCGGGAAGCGCATGCCGGCCTCGAGCACGCAGCGGTAGCCCGCGATGAGCGACTGCGAGGTGAGGGCGTCCATCGACTGGGCCCGCGAGATGCGCGGGATGAGCTCGAGCGAGAAGGCGGTGACGCCCTGCGCGGCGAGCGCGGCGACCCCCTCGAGCTCGGAGGCGGGCGAGCCGAACCCGACCGTGACGGCGCCGCTCGGCAGGGCGCCGATCGTCGCGGCGTCGAGCGGGCGCACGTGGGCGAGAACCTCGACGCGGCCGAGATCGACGGTGTCGACGAGCGTCGCACCGGCCTTCTCGTAGTCGGCATCGGCGTACCCGGAGGCGACTCCGGCGCCTCGCTCGATCGTGACGCTGAGCCCGTTCTTCAGATACTGCGCCGTCGAGGCGGGTGTGGCCGCGACGCGGCGCTCCCCCTCGATCGGTTCGCGGCGGACGGCGATGTCCATGCAGCTCCCTCGGTCGGTGTGCTCGAAAAGCACGGTGGTGTTGACGAACTGTATCCACGCCGAGCGCACTTCTGGGCGTTCAGCCCTGGCTGAACAGCGTGAAGGAATAGCGGATCTTTCGGAAATGGGAACCCGCTGGCGGCGTCGGCGTGGAGCGTCAGCGGGCGACGTACTCGGCGAGGTGCTCGCCCGTGAGCGACGCGCGCGAGGCGACGAGGTCCGCCGGCGTGCCCTCGAACACGACGCGGCCCCCGTCGTGACCCGCGCCGGGGCCGAGGTCGATGATCCAGTCGGCGTGCGCCATGACGGCCTGGTGGTGCTCGATGACGATGACCGAGGTGCCCGCGTCGACGAGGCGATCGAGCATGCCGAGCAGCTGCTCGACGTCGGCGAGGTGCAGTCCGCTCGTCGGCTCGTCCAGCACGAGCACGCGGCCCGTGTCGGCCATCGCCATCGCGAGCTTGAGCCGCTGCCGCTCTCCGCCCGAGAGCGTCGAGAGCGGCTGCCCGATCGTGAGATAGCCGAGTCCGACGTCGACGAGGCGCTCGAGCACGGCGAGCGCCGCGGGCACGCGCGACTCGCCCGCCGCGAAGAAGCCGACGGCCTCGCTCACGGGCATCGCCAGCACGTCGGTGATGTTCGCGCCGCCCAGTCGGTACGCGAGCACGGTGGACTGGAAGCGCTGGCCGCCGCAGTCCTCGCACGGGGACGACACCGTGGCGAGCATCCCCAGATCGGTGTCGACCACGCCCGCCCCCTTGCAGGTCGGGCACGCGCCCTCGGAGTTCGCGCTGAACAGCGCGGGCTTCACCCCGTTGGCCTTCGCGAACGCCTTCCTGATCGGCTCGAGCATGCCCGTGTAGGTCGCCGGGTTGCTGCGCCGCGAACCGCGGATCGCGCCCTGGTCGACCGCGACGACGCCCTCGCGCGGCGCCCCTCCATCGCGCACGACCGAGCCGTGGATGAGCGAGCTCTTGCCCGAGCCCGCGACGCCCGTGACGACGACGAGGACGCCGAGCGGAACGTCGACGTCGACGCCCTGCAGATTGTGATCGGATGCTTCGCGCACGGCGATCGCCCCGGTCGGTGTGCGCACGCCGGGCTTGAGGGCCGCGCGGTCGTCGAGGTGCCGGCCGGTGAGCGTGCCGCTCCTCCGGAGCTCGTCGACGGTGCCCTCGAAGACGATCTCGCCGCCCGCCGTCCCCGCACCCGGGCCGAGGTCGACGACGTGATCGGCGATCGCGATCGCCTCGGGCTTGTGCTCGACGACGAGCACGGTGTTGCCCTTGTCGCGCAGGCGCTGCAGGAGCCCGTTCATGCGCTGGATGTCGTGCGGGTGCAGGCCCACCGTCGGCTCGTCGAAGACGTAGGTGACGTCGGTGAGCGACGAGCCGAGGTGTCGGATCATCTTCGTGCGCTGCGCCTCGCCGCCCGAGAGCGTGCCCGCGGGGCGATCGAGGCTCAGGTAGCCGAGGCCGATCTCGGTGAACGAGTCGAGCGTGCGGCGGAGGGTCGTCACGAGCGGGGCGACACCGGGATCGCCGATCGCCCCGACCCAGGCGGCGAGGTCGCTGATCTGCATCGCGCACGCCTCGGCGATGCTCACGCCCGCGACGCGCGACGACCGCGCGGCCTCGCTCAGGCGGGTGCCCGCGCACTCGGGGCACGTCGTGAAGGTGACCGCGCGCTCGACGAAGGCGCGGATGTGCGGCTGCATCGCGTCGACGTCCTTGCTGAGCATCGATTTCTGGATGCGCGGCACGAGCCCCTCATAGGTCATGTTGATGTTCGCGACCCTGACCTTCGTCGGCTCCTTGTAGAGGAAGTCGGCGAGCATCTCGGGGCTGAAGTCGCGCACCGGCACATCGCCGTCGACGAAGCCCGACTCGGTGAAGATGCGCACCATCCAGCCGTCCGCGGTGTAGCCCGGCACGGTGATCGCGCCCTCGGCGATCGACCGGCTGTCGTCGACGAGCTGGCTGATGTCGATGTCGGTCACGCTGCCCATGCCCTCGCAGCGCGGGCACATGCCGCCCAGGTACACCTCGTTCTCGATGACCGTGCGCTCGCCCGTCGCGCTCGTGCGCTCGCCGCTCACGCGCGTCGTCGGCACGTTGAACGAGAAGGCGTTGGGCGGGCCGATGTACGGGTCGCCGAGGCGGCTGAAGAGCACGCGCAGCATCGCGTTCGCGTCGGTCGCGGTGCCGACCGTCGAGCGGGAGTTCGCGCCCATGCGCTCCTGGTCGACGATGATCGCGGTCGTGAGGCCCTCGAGCACATCGACATCGGGGCGGGCGCGGCTCGGCATGAAGTTCTGCACGAACGCGCTGTAGGTCTCGTTGATCATGCGCTGCGACTCGGCGGCGATCGTCGCGAACACGAGACTCGACTTGCCCGAGCCCGATACCCCGGTGAACACCGTCAGGCGCCGCTTCGGGAGGTCGACGCTCACGTCGCGCAGGTTGTTCTCGCGCGCCCCCTGCACCCGGATCAGGTCGTGACTGTCGGCGGGATGCTGCGCTGCGGTCATGGCGTGAGCGTAGTCCTGCGCACCCACGTGGCGCGGGCGTACCGTATGCCCATGCCGCGCCTCGTCTACTCGGTCGCCTGCTCGCTCGACGGCTACAACTCCGACGCCGGAGGCGGCTTCGACTGGGCCTTCCCGAGCGAGGAGGTCGTCACCGCGATCAACGACGACATGGCCGACATCAGCACCTTCCTCTACGGCCGGCGCATGTACGAGACGATGCACGGCTGGGAGACCGAACCGGAGTGGGCCGATACCCCCGAGATGGCCCGCTTCGCCGAGATCTGGCAGCGCGCGGAGAAGGTCGTCTACTCGCGCACCCTCGACGACGTCGTCACCACCCGGACCCGGCTCGAGCGCGAGCTCACCGCGGAGTCGATCGCCCGCGCGCTCGACGCTGCGACCGGAGACGTGACGATCGAGGGCCCGACGCTCGCCGCGACCGCCTTCCGGCTCGGCCTCGTCGACGTCGTGCAGCTGCTCATCTGCCCTGCGATCGTGGGCGGCGGAATCCGCGCACTCCCCGACGACGTGCGCCTCGACCTGCGGCTCGTGCGCGAGCGCCGCTTCGAGAAGGGCATGGTGCAGGTGACGTACGAGCGAGCCTGAGGCGGCCCGAGCCGCCTCAGCTGTCGCGCACCGCTACCGCGGCGCTCTCCGCGGCCGCGAGCGCGAGGGGCGTCTCGTTCGGCTCGCATGCCTGCAGGGTCCGGATGGCGAGCGCCATCGCGCTCGACCCCCGCCCCTTCGCCGCGAGCTCGGCGGGGATGACCGGGGCGACGCCGTAGCGCGGTGCGAGCACCGCGGCGAGCTCGACGAGGCGCACGCCGCCGGTGACCCGCGCGGCGACAGGGAGGAGCTCGACGAGCGCCTCGAGCACGCGCCAGCCCGCGATCGCCGAGATCGAGGCGGCGTCGGCGAGCGCTCCGGCGACGCGCGCGGCCTGGATGCGCCGCTCATCGAGGCAGAGCGCGAGCTGCTCGGCGAGCGCTGACGCGTCGAGCAGCCCGGAGTCGGCGAGCGAGGCGACCGCCTCGGCGGAGCGCGATCGGCCCGCCGCGGTCTTGTCGGACATCCCGAGGGCGAGGGCGCTCAGCGCGGGAGGGCCGAGCGGGCGGCGGGAGGCGCCGATCGCGGCGATCACGGGAGCGGTGCCGCGCGCGCTCGTCGCATTGACGGCGTCGACCAGGATCGGGTGGAGGTGCGCCGCCAGGTGGTCGACCGACCCGGCGTACAGCCAGGCCCACCACTCGACGACCGCGTCGAACCGCGGCATGAAGCGAGCATCGTCGAGGCGCGGGCGGTGCTCGAGGAGGACGTCGGAGAGGTCGGCGGGCGAGCCGGGGGCGGCGGCCTCGTCGACCCAGTGGAGCGCATCCTCCGGCGGGCGATCGTGCGGATGCAGCCATGGCGGGAGGTCGTCGACGGCGGTCGCGCGGCGCCAGCGCGCCTGCGGCTGCGCGTCGTGGACGGCGCGCACGTAGGCGTCGAGCGGCGGCGGGTCGCCGCCGTTGGAGCCGCGGGCGCGCGTCGCGGCCTCGTCCAGCCAGCGCGTCATGAGCGAGAGCGGCGAAGCGGCGGAGGGACGCACCACCCAGACGACCCGCCGCTCGGAGAGGTCGCTCGGGTCGACCGAACGACTCTCCGGCCCGATGGTGTGGGTCCGCTCGACGGTGACGCCGTCGGGAACGCTCATGCCCGGCTCCAGCAGGAGCGTGAGCCTCGGCCCCGGATGCGCCGGACGCATCGTCGGCTCGGTGCCCCACCTGCTGGGCGCGCGCTCGCCGAGCCATGCGAGGACGAGGTCGCCGACGAATGGGCCGGGGGCGCCGGCGCGCCACCCGTCGAACTCCTGCACTCGGTTGACGGCGCGACGCACGAGGGCCGCCGCGGCGGCGGGCCTCTGACCGCGCAGTCGTCGGACGGCGTCGACCGCGCGCACGAGGTCGGTCGCCGGTCGCGGGTCCTCGAGCAGGCGCGTGAACAGGCGGGCGAGGTCGTCGGCGGTGTCGATCGGCGCGAGGGTCGCGGGCGCGTCGGCGGGCGGCAGCGGGGTGCGCCGCGGGCCCGGCACGGCGACCGTGCCCGACCCCGGAGGGGCGGCGTCGGTCGTGGAGGTCGGGGACGCGGCGAGCTCGGCCGCAGCATCCGCCCCCGCATCGGGCGCGATCGAGGCGAGGATGCGGCGGGCCCGCTCGACGAGGTCGGGCCGGTCGTCGTGGAGCACCGTCGCGATCGCGGCCGCCACCCGCGCCGCATCACCCGGCTGGCGCCGGGCGAGTCGCTCGAGCAGCCGCAGCTGCGCGAGCACCGCCTTCTTCTCGCGCCGCGCGAGCACGACCCCGGACGCGTCGAGGAGGGCCGTCAGGTCGGCGACGACCGGTCCGTCTCCGGGCGCGTCGACGAGCCGCGCGAGGTGGCCCTGCGCGAGACCGACCGCGGTGCTCGGCTGCGTGAGGAGGACGCGCACGTAGAGCGGCTCGCGCTCGCGCACCTCGTCGATCGTCGGGTCGAGCTCGCGATGGAGCGCGAGCGCGAGGCCGATGTGGTGCGCCGAGAAGTCGCGGAGCAGACCGCGGAGCGTCGCGTCGAGCAGGCGCGCCCGATACGGCGGGTCGATCTGCAGGGCCTCGACGAGCCGGTCGACGTCGCGATCCCACCAGCCGGCGCCCTCGGTCTCGAGCACGAGGAAGAGCTCGCGATCGCGGACCAGCACGCGGTCCTGCTCGCGCTCGGCGGGGGTGCGCGGGTCGCGATCGACCGCGAGGACGACGCCGGGCGGGAAGGCGGTCAGGAGGCACGCGCAGAGGTGCTCGGCCGAGGCGGGCGCGACGAGCCCGCGTCGGCGCAGGTGCGCGACGACGTCGATCGTGAAGATGCTGCGGAGCATCGAGTCCTGATCGTGGGCGAGGGCCGCGAAGCTCGCCCTCCACTCGTCGTCGCGCTGCTCGGCGGCATCGACGGCGACCCTCACGAGCTCCTCGGGCAGCCGCCCGGCCCGCCAGGCGTCGGCGATCGCGCGGGGCGGGGCGAGCGAGTAGAGCAGCGCGATGTCGCGAGCCGACCACGGAGGGCGGTCGCCGATCCGCTCGTGCGCGGCGATGCGGCGCTCGATGAGGTCGAGCGACGACCACAGGCGGCGGCGAGACGTCTCGCTCGTGCCGGCGAGCGCGGCGATGACGTCGTCGGGGCCGGCCGCGGGGTCGTCGAGCGCGGTGAGACCGGACCGGGCGGGAGCGCGCTCGGGCGTCACGACGCGTCGGGCTCCACGACGATCCGCGCCGCGAGCACGTGAGCGCACGGGCCGCGCGTCCCGCGGTGGGCACCGAACCAGGGGCACGAGCACTCGTCGCCCGCGCAGGCCGTCGCGCCGAGCGCGACGTCGACGGCGGGCGGGCTCGAGAGCCGCACGACGTGGTCGGCGTCTCCCGACCGGACGAGCACCGCGCCGCCCTCGCCGAGCCGGATCCCTCCCGCCGCGACGAGCTTCTGCGCGGTGCGCAGCCGCGGGTTGTGGCCGAGCATCGCCGTCGCCCGGAAGGGCAGCGGGCGGTGGAAGTACGCGCCGGTGGCGAGGTCGTAGCCGACCTGGCCCGAGACCGCGAGGACGGTGAGAGCGCGCCCGATGCGGTCGGACGGGAGGCCGAGCTGCTCGGCGATCCGATCGGCGTCGATGCGCGCATCCATCGATAGGAGGTCGCCCACGCGCTCGGCGTCGTCGTGCGCGTCGGGGTGGGCGAGGTCGAGGAGGACGCCGCCCTCGCCGGAGAAGCCGCGCGCGGTCTCGGGGCTCAGCCCGATCGTGAGGCGGGCACCCGGGAGGTCGGCCGTCCACATGCTCGCGAGCGGGGCCGAGTCGACGTCGGCGGCCATGCCGTAGCCGGTGAGCCCGGTCGCGAACCGGAGCACGGGCGCGAGCAGCCGGAGGCGCTCGGGTCCGGCGACGCACACCGCGCCGGGGCTCGGTCGGGTCGCGAGGCGGAGCCCGTCGATCGACGGCGTCGCCCAGCTGACCGCGCGCGCACCGCCGGCGGGCAGTGCCGCGATGAAGCGACGGGCGGCCGCGCCGTCGAGCCGCGCCCGCGGGGCCATGCGGGCCGCGGCGGCCTGCGCCTCGGCGAACCCGCGCAGCCAGCGCGCGGGCAGAGGCACCCTCTTCTCGACCACCTCGGCGTCGAGGGTCTCGACCCGCAGCTCGGAGGCGCCGACGCTCAGGTGCAGTGGCTCGGAGCCCGTGATGCCCGCGAGGGCGGCGCGCAGGTCCTCCCCCACGTCGACGTTCGTGACGCCCGTCGCCGCGACCTCGGAGTCGAGCGCGCTCGCGTCGAGGTCGAGCCGCGCGTAGACGCCGCCGCACGCGCTGAACGACTCGAACCGCAGGCCCTCCGGTGTGGAGGTGACGACGGGGTCGCGCACGAGCACGGCGAGCGCGGCCGCGGGCGTGAAGAACCGCTGCCGCGCGGTGCGGGCAACGACGAGCAGCGCCGCGGCGACCGCGGCCGGGTGCTCGACGAATCCGGAGAAGAAGACGGGCGAATCGGACGCTCCGGCGACGCGCGACGGAGCGGACGTCTCGAGTCGCAGGCCCTCGCCGTCGACGTAGCTCGAGCGCTCGGAGTAGCGGTAGAGGATCTCGGTCGGCATCGTGGATGCAGACTATCCCTCACGTGCGACGGCGGGCAGGCCCCGTCCGGGGGGCGTCAGCGGCTGCGAGCGACGCGGAACCCCATGTGAGTGGTCGCCGAGTCCGGGGTCTGCCGCGTGCGGGCCGCCGGGCGGTAGCGCAGGCAGTACTCGGGGGCGCACAAGTGGGATCCTCCCTTGGCGACGCGATCGTCGGAGCCCGGCGCGGCCGCGGGCGAGCATCCGCAGCTCGATGACGACGCGGTCGGCACCGCCTCGTGACGGTCCGTCCATCGGGTCGACGTCCACTCCCACACGTTGCCGGCCATGTCGAGCAGGCCGAAGCCATTGGGTGGGAAGACGCCCACCGGCGACGTGCCGATCCAACCGTTCGCGCCCGTGCTGCGCCACGGGAAGTCGCCCTGCCACGTGTTGGCCTTGAGCGCGCCGACGTGCTGCGGCTCCTCACCCCACGTGTAGGTCGCGCCGTCGAGTCCGCCGCGCGCGGCGAGCTCCCACTCCTCCTCGGTGGGCAGGCGCACGCCGGCCCAGTCGCAGAACGCGACCGCGTCTTCGAACGAGACCTGAACGACGGGATGCCCGTCGAGCGCCGCCGCCGGAGCCTTCGGCCCCCGGGGCGCGCGCCAGCTCGCTCCCGCACGAGTGCGACGCTACGGAGGCGATTTTTTTCCGTCAATGATCCGACAGAAAGAAGTTCCGATTCCCTCGCATGGCGGACATATCCTCGCAATAGGGCGGACCGGGCCCCCTCGAAACGCAAGAACCCCGGCCGCGGGGCCGGGGTTCTGCTCGTGCTCACGATGCGTGGTGGACCTGAGGGGATTCGAACCCCTGACCTCTTCATTGCGAACGAAGCGCGCTACCAACTGCGCCACAGGCCCGTGAACGACGACAACACTATCACTGCCGACGGGGCCTCTCGGCACCTCGCTCAGCCGGCGGCGCGACGTCGCTCGAGCACCTCGTCGAGGTCGGGCGCCGCGGTCGGCAGCCCGTCGAGAAGGCCCATGCGGGCGAACCGGCTGGCCGGTTCGGAGGAGCTGCGCCCGGTCGCGTCAGCAGCGGGGACGGCGACCGGAGCGGCAGGAACGGGGGCTGCGCCGGCGGCGGAGGCCGACGATGCTGCGGGGGATGCGGCGCTCGCGACCGCGGGCGCGCTCGGCACCGTCGCGGCCCGCTGCGCTCGCTCGGCCTCGGCCGCGGCGGCGGCGAGCACCGCGGCGTGGTCGATCGAGCCGAGGCCGGGGCGCCCGGAGCCCGCGCTCGGCACCGCGAGGTACCGCGGCTTCGGCAGGGGCACGGGCGTCCAGTCGCGGGGCTCGGCGGCGCGAGCGGTGCGGTCGGCGTCGGCGGCGAAGTCGACGAAGCGCGGGGCGCGTCGGGGAGCGACGGCGCCGGTCTCGCGACGGCGCGATGCGCGCGCGAGGCCGACGAGGAGGGTGATCCCGCTCACGACGATGAAGGAGGAGAGGGCCGTCCACGCCCACGCGCCCGCGACGGCGGAGACGGCGACGCCGACGAGGGCGAGGAGGGTCAGCAGGGAGGTCGCGGCCCGCGAGCGTCGCACGCGCGCCTGGCCGCGCTGGGCGGCATCGACCTCGGCGGCGAGACCGGGCGCGGTCTGCTGCAGGCGCTCGCGGACGGCGCGCTGCGCGGCGGCCTCACGGGCACGGGCGATGGCCTGCTCCTCGCGCTGCCGGGCGGCGAGGGTGCGCTCCTGATTGGCGACCTCACGGGCCGTCATCTCGGCGCGCACCGCCTCGGGAAGCTCGGCCGTCTGGGCCATGATGCGCAGCGTCTGCTGCAGCCGCAGGGCGTTCCGCTCCGTCGACAGGTACTCGGTGCGGCGGCGCCACATCGGCACGAGGTAGACGAGCCAGAGCCCTGCGGCGAGGGCGATGAGGATCGCCGTTCCACCGCCTGTGAACTCCATGGCGGCAACGGTATGCCCGAGCGGGCGCTACGGCAGGGCGATCCCCCGGCGCGCCGCGATGAGGTCGACCTCGGGGATGCTCGCGGCCGTCGCGGGGGCGCGTCCGGCACGCCATCGCTGCAGCACGCCCTGCGGCACCTCCTCGACGGTGAGCGCGAAGCAGAAGTGGTCGCGCCAGTCGCCGTTGATGTGGATGTAGCGCCGCCGGAGCCCCTCGTAGCGGAAGCCGAGCTTCTCGACGACGCGCAACGACGGCGCGTTCTCGGGCCGGATGCAGATCTCCATGCGGTGCAGCCCGAGCCCGAAGAACACGTGGTCGGTGGCGAGCGCGACGGCGGTCGGGGTGAGCCCGCGACCGGCGAAGCGCTCGCCGACCCAGTAGCCGATCGTGGCGGACGCGAGCGAGCCGTAGGTCATTCCTGAGACGTTGAGCTGGCCGGCGAACTCGCCGTCGCTCTCGATGACGAACGGCAGACCCGACCCGGTGCGCGCGGCGGCGAGCAGCCCGCGGATGCTCCCGCGCGTGTCCCACGAGACGGGAGCGACGGGGCTCGTGGCCTCCCATGGGCGCAGCCACGCGCGATTCGCGAGCATCTCGCGCTCGAGCGCCCTCGCGTCGCGCACGCGGATGGGACGAAGGGTCGTCGCCCCGTCGCGCAGGGTCGGGATGCTCGTCGCCACTGCCGGTCAGTCGAGGTTCGCGGCGAACTCGCGCAGCCAGGGCCGCAGGTCGACGCCCAGGTCCTCCCGCTCGACGGCGAGCTGCACGATCGCCTTGATGTAGTCGAGGCGATCGCCCGTGTCGTACCGACGGCCGCGGAACACCACGCCGTAGACGCCGCCCGAGGTCTCGTCGTTCGCGAGCTCGAGCAGGGCATCCGTCAGCTGGATCTCGCCGCCCTTGCCGGGCGCGGTGTGCTCGAGCACCTCGAAGATCTCGGGCTTGAGCACGTACCGGCCGATGATGGCGTAGTTCGAGGGCGCCTCGCCCTGCGGGGGCTTCTCGACGAGTCCGGTGATGCGGACGACGTCGTCGTCCTCGGTCGTCTCGACCGTCGCGATGCCGTACATGTGGGTCTGCGGGGCGGGCACCTCGAGCAGCGCGACCACGGTCGCGTTCCGCTTCTGGTGGACCTCGGTCATGCGCGAGAGGAGCGGGTCGCGCGGGTCGATGATGTCGTCGCCGAGGAGGACGGCGAACGGCTCGTGACCGACGTGCATCTTAGCGCGGAGCACGGCATGGCCGAGACCGAGCGGGTCGCCCTGACGGACGTAGTGCATGTCGGCGAGTTCGGTGGAGTACTCGACCTTGCGCAGCTTGTCCTGGTCGCCCTTCGCCTCGAGGGTCGACTCGAGCTCGTACATCCGGTCGAAGTGGTTCTCGAGGGCGGCCTTGTTGCGCCCGGTGATCATGAGCACGTCGTGCAGCCCGGCGCTAACGGCCTCCTCCACCACGTACTGGATGGCGGGCTTGTCGACGACGGGGAGCATCTCCTTGGGCATGGCTTTCGTGGCCGGGAGGAAGCGCGTTCCGAGTCCGGCGGCGGGAATGACGGCCTTCGTGAGTGCGGTGGTCATGCCCGCAACCCTAGCGAAGGGGCCCCGTCAGTCGCCCTGCGGGTGTCGGGCGAACTCTAGGATTGCCCCATGCCGAGCGACGCCGAGCACGCCGCCCACGCCAAGCGCGCCCTTCGCGCCGAGCTCCGCGAGCGCCGACGGATCCGCCCTCGGCACGAGCGCGAGCTCGCGGCCGAGCAGCTCACGCAGCAGCTCATCGCCCTCGTCTCCGAACTCGGCCCGACGCGCCTCAGCTGCTACCTCTCCACGCGCGACGAGCCGCCGACGCGCGCCTTCCTCGAATGGGCGGCGGGTCGCGGCATCGAGGTGCTGCTCCCCGTCTCACGGGACGACGGGCTTCTCGACTGGGCCCCGCTACCGGCATCGGGGGCGGATGCTCTCGACGAGCTCCTCGACGCCGCGGGCATGCCCGTGCCGGACGCCGAGCTGCTGAGCCCGCTCGCGATCAACGACGCCGGGCTCATCCTCGTGCCGGCAGCGGCCGTCGACCGCTCGGGCATGCGCATGGGCTGGGGCCGCGGCTACTTCGACAAGACCCTCGGATCGATGGACCGCCGACCTCCGGTGTTCGCGGTCGTCTTCGACGACGAGGTCGTCGACGCGCTCCCGAGCGAGCCGCACGACGAGCGGGTCGACGGGGTCGTGACGCCCAGCGGCGTCGTCCGCTTCTCCTGACCGCTCGTCAGGAGCGGCGCTCCCTGGCCCGTATCCTTGTCCAGGAGGATCGCCATGCCCACGTACTCGTACCGCTGCACGGAGTGCTCGACCGCGTTCGACATCCAGCAGGCGTTCACCGACGACTCGCTCACCGAGTGCCCCGAGTGCTCGGGGCGGCTGCGCAAGCTGTTCTCCGCCGTCGGCGTGACGTTCAACGGCTCCGGCTTCTACCGGACCGACAGTCGGGCGAGTGCGTCCTCGGGCGGCACGTCGAGCGATTCCTCGAGCTCGTCGAGCGGCTCCAGCAGCTCGACGCCGGCGAGCACCCCCGCCGCCGCGAGCACTCCCGCCGCCGCGAGCTGACCGGTTCGGGGGCCTCAGGCGCGTCGGTTAGGGTCGAGGCATCGTCAGCCACTACACCTCCGGGGGTCTCATGTTCAGCGGCTTCAAGGCCTTCATCCTGCGCGGCAACGTCATCGAGCTCGCCGTCGCGGTCGTCGTCGGCACGGCGTTCACCGCGCTCGTGAACGCGATCGTCACGGCCGTCATCAACCCAGCGATCGGCGCCCTCTTCAGCGCGGAGAGCCTCAGCACCGCGCTCGTCGTCGAGATCCCGACCCTCATGGGCGACGAGCCCGCGAAGCTCATGTTCGGTGCGGTCATCGCCGCGCTCCTGAACTTCCTCATCGTCGCGGCCGTCGTGTACTTCGCGCTCGTGATGCCCATGAACGCGCTCGCCAAGCGCGCCGAGGCGGCGCGCCAGGCGGGCGAGCCCGTCACCGCGGCCGACGAGCCGCCGACCGAGCTCGAGCTCCTCGGCGAGATCCGCGACCTGCTCGCGCGCCGCGACGCCGCCGGTCCGCCGCAGTAGCCCACCGCCGGGCCGCCGCAGTAACGCGCCGCCGCCGGGCCGCCGCAGTAACGCGCCGCCCACCTGCCCGGGCGCGCCCACCCGCGCGTGCCCGCGGTCGCGCCCGCGGTCGCACCCGCGCCTCTGCGGGCGCCGGTCGAGCCGTCTATCGGTCAGTTGTTGCGGCCGCTCGCCGGGCCGCCCGCAACGAATGACCGATAGTCGGTCGGCTTGACCGCGTCACCGTCGCCGGATGCTCGACCACCTTGCACGAGGCGGTCGCTCCTCGACGCTCAGTAGTGCGGCGGCTTCTCCGCCGTGAGGCGCGCGTCGTTCTCGTCGACGCGGTGGCGCTCCGGTTCGGCGATCGGGCTCGGATCGGAGCCCGGCGGCGGCGGGGTCGTCGCGCGCCGGCGCTGCCGCGGGCGGCGCGCGGGGGTCGACGCCGATTCGACATCATGCGCGCTCTCGACCGACTCCGACTCAGGGTTCGCGTCCGTCTCGTCGGCGTCGCCGCACTCGTCCATCTCGTGCTGCGTCACAGCCCTACTGCGGCATCGGCGGCAGCACGTCGATCGGCTGCGTCTCGGTGAGCGCCGCGCGGTGCCGGGCCGCGGCCGCCTCCGTCGCCGCCGACGGTCGGCCCGTCGCGCCCGCGCTGGCTCCGGCCATCGCGGCGATGCGGTCGGCGACGGCGTCGGGCTGGCTGAAGAGCTCGAAGACGTGGACGCGCGCGTAGTGCCAGCCGAGGCGCCGCAGCAGGTCGGGCCGCAGGCGCAGTGACTCGCGCAGGCTCATGTCCATGAGCGAGGCGTCGGTGTCGACCGCGATGCAGTAGCCGCCGCGGCTCGCGACGAGACGGAACTTGCCGCGGTGCCCGAGCGACACGCGCAGGCCGCGCGCCTCGAGCCGGCGGGCGAGGTCGATGAGCATCGGGTCGCTGTCGTCGGGCAGCTCGATGCGCGAGCGTCGGGCCTCGATGTCGGCGAGCAGGTTGGCGAGGGCGCGAGCGCCGTGCGACATGCGGTCGTCGTCGAGATCCTCCGCCCGGACGCAGCTCACGATGCGCACGAAGCGGCGGGCGCGCGTCATCGCGACCGCGAGCAGGCGGTCGCCGCCCGGGCGACCGAGCGCGCCGAACTCGCTCAGCACGCGGCCGTGCGGCGTGCGGCCGAAGCCGATCGAGAAGATGACGCGGTCGCGGCTCTGCGCCACCGCCTGCTCGATCGTGAGGACGGCGAAGGGCTCGGGGCGGTCGCCGAGGACGAAGTCGTGGAGGTCGGGGCGCGTGCCGATCGCCTCGAGCACCGCGGCGTGCACGCGCGAGGCGTGCTTCGCGCTCGCGGTGATGACCATGAGCGACTCGTGCGGTCGAGCGGTCGCGTGCTCGAGCACGAGATCGACGACGCGCTCGACCTCGACGTCGACGCTCTCGACCGCGCCCGACTCGTCGTCGGGCATCCCGACGCCGTCGGCGAGATGGTCGACCGCGATCGAGGGGTGGCCGAGGAAGGACCCGGCCCACGGCAGCGAGTCGATGCGGCCGGCGTAGAAGCGGCGGTTGACGAGCTCGGCGAGATCCTCGCCGCCCGCGCGGTACGAGCGCGTGAGCGACATGGACGGCAGGAGCTCGGCGAGCTGGAAGAGGGCCGAGGCGGCGTGCCGGGCATCCACATCGGATTCGCCCTGGGGCTCGTCGGCGTCGAGCGCGACCGTGAACGGCGAGGGGCTCTGCGTCACCGGGTCGCCGACGGCGACGACCTGCCGGGCACGGCGGATGGCTCCCGCGACCTCGGGGATCGTCACGGCGCCCGCGTCGAGCAGGAAGACCGCGTCGAAGGGGATGTCGTCGCTGATGCGGTGCACGTCGTACGGCGAGGCGAGCCAGACGGGAGCGATGGGCCGGCTGAGGTGCGGGGCGCACTTCTGCAGGTCGCCCGAGGTGAGCATCCCCGCCTTGAGCAGCGCCTTGAGCGCGGCCGCCTCGTCGGGCCAGTCGGTGATGCCGATCGACCAGTTCTCGGCGAGCTGCCACCCCAGGAGGGAGGCGGTGCCCGCGGCGTGCGCCTCGTCCACGAGACGGAAGTCGGCCTCGAGCCGGTCGAGCACGGCGGTGTCGGCGCCGAGCAGCGCGCGGTCGCTCTGCAGCAGTGCGTCGAGCGCCGAGCGCCACCACGCGAGCTCGAGCTCGGCGGCGACCTGATCGTGCGGCACGTGGCGGGCCGAGAGGTCGCTCAGCAGCGGTCCGACCTCCCAGCGCTCCATCTCGCGCAGCAGCTCGGTGCGCTCCTGCAGGTTGTTGAGCACGTCGCTCTCGGCGGCGAGCGAGGCGACGAGCTCGACGAGGTCGGCGATGCGGCGCTGGCGGAGCAGCTGGGTCTTCGACTCGTGCCCGAGCGGGGCATCCAGCGCATCGAGATCCTGCTCGACCTGCTGGAAGGCGTGATGGACGTCCGCGATGCCGACGGGCACCTGCGGCGTGATGCCGACGGGCACGAAGCGCTGCCACAGCACGCGCTGCTGCTGGATGCGCGTGAGCGCCTCGTGCAGGTCGCTCACGTGGACGCCGGGGCGCAGGTACTCCTTCGCGAGCGACTTGAGACGTCGGCGGGTCGCGGCCGGCATCGACGAGCCCTCACGACGCGGAGCGGTCGCGGCGATGAGCTCGCTGAGCGACCGGTCGAAGACGGACGGCTGGAACTTGTCGAGCGTGTCGCGGATGTCGATGAGCAGGCGCAGGTAGATGCCGAGCTCGGCGACCGACTCGAACGGGCGCATGTGGGTCGAGCCGACGAGGGCGTTCGCGCGCTCGAGCAGGCGCGGCAGCAGCTCGTGGTGGAGTCGCTTCGCGCGCTCGTGAGCGCGCTCGGCCTCCTGGCCCGTCGCGAAGCGGGCGCCGTACCAGGGCGAGTCGTCGGGCCCGTACTTGAACTGCCCGAGCTCGGCGGCCTGCACCATGACCGAGCTCGCGTGAGCGCGATCCTTCGCGAGCAGCTCGACCGCCTGGCGGCTGAGTCGCGCGCGCGTGGTGGGCGGCGTGGGCAGGAGCGCGAGTCGGCTGAGCTCGGTGACGCAGTCGTAGACGCTGATGCCGAGGGCGGAATCGGGCCGCGCGAGCGCCTCGCGGTAGTCGACGAGCACGCCGCGCAGGCGCGCGAGGGCCTCGTTGACATCGGCGACCTGGGGGCGCGAGGCCTTCTCGTTGCGCGAGATCGCGCGGATGACGTCGCGCCGCAGCGAGCGCGCCGTGACTGCGAGGCCGGGCAGGCCGATCTCGGCGAAGCGGCTCGCGACCGAGCGCACGCTCGCGCGGCGCGGGCTCACGACGAGCACGCGCTTGTTCTGGGCGACGAGGGCGCCGACGGCGTTGACGACGGTCTGGGTGCCGCCCGTGCCGGGCAGCGTCTTCACGACGAGCGAGTTGCCGGCCGCGATGCTCGCGATCACCTGCTCCTGCTCGGCGTCGGCGTCAAGCAGGAGGAGGTCGGTCTCGGGCGGGCGCTTGTCGGCGTGCACGAGCTCGACGGGCGTCGTGCTCTCGCGCACGGCCCAGCGGGCGCTCTGGTTGCCGGCGAGGGCATCGAGCACGGGATGCGCGAGGTCGTGCGCGTCGGCCGCCATCGGGGCGCCGATCTCCGCGAAGGTGCTCACGACGAGCCGCGGCGCGATCGTGAACCCGTCGAGGTGCGCGGTCAGCCCGCGGAGCCGGTCGAGGGGCGGATTCGGCTTGAAGGTCCCCTCGTCGTCGGTGAGGGCGACGAAGGCATGCGTGTCGAGGTGGAGCGAGAACTGCTGCGAGAGGGCGCGGACCAGCGCGGGGTTCACGGCGACGTCGCCGCGGAGGGTGAGCTCGACATCCCTGCCCCGACGGCGCAGCCGCAGCGGGCGCAGCAGGAGCGGCGCGCGGTAGTCGGTGCCGTCGTGGTGCCACGCGACCATGCCGATGCCGAGGGCGACGGCGTCGATGCCGCGCACGCTCGCGAGCTCGAGGCCCTTGTCGGCGATGCGCTCGGCGGCGAAGCGCGCCCGGCGCAGCGCGATGTCGTCGCGCACGAGGTTGCTCAGGAGCGTCGGGCTGCCGGCGATGAACCGGGCGAGGCCGCCGGGGTGGCTCGTGCCGAGCTCGATCCGCGTGCGGTCGGAGTCGTCGAAGTGGAGGAGCGGCGAGCGGCCTCCGAGGCCCGCGAGCTCGTCGCGCCAGCGCTCCCACACGGGGGTCGCGATGTTGCCGACGCTCACCGTCGGATCGCCGATCGTGAGCGCGCTCGCGCTCGTCCCGCCGGCTGCGGCGGTCGCGGGAGCGTCGTCGTCAGCGACATCGGGATCGTCGTATCGGTCGGCACGCCACACGCCGACACCCTACGCGCGGTGCGGGCCGACTCCCGGGATTGCGCACCGTTCGGCGGCAAATCAGGCGCGAGGCGGTGCGGGGTCGCGGGGCCGGGAGGCTGGCGCGGTGGCGGCTCAGGCGATCTCGAGCACGACGACGCTCACGGCGATCGTCACGGCCACGGGCTCGGGCCGCTCGGCGAGGCGGTCGGCGAGCGCCGTCCGCTCGTGGTGGAACGCGTTGGGCCCCATCATCACGAGGTCGAGCACCTCGTCGCGCGCGACCTCGTGCACGGCGCTCACCCGCGTCGTCGAGAGCACGCGGGCGCCCGGGATGCTCGCCGCGGCCTCCTCCGCCTTGCCGGCCGGCACGCGCAGCAGCCCGAGGGTCTCGACGAGCTCGCGGTGGTGGTCGGCCTCGGGCACGACGATCACGACGCGCGCGCCCGGGGCGAGGATCCGCTCGAGCTCGGCCGCACCGCGCTCGCCGCCGCCCGGCGCGAAGACCCGGAGCGCGACGTCGACGCTCGCATCCTGCACCGGGATGCCCCGCCACACGTCACTCGCGATCGCGGCGAGGCGCACGTGGGCGCGGGCCGCGCGGCGCAGGGCGGGAACCGAGGCATCGAGCACGACACCTCGCAGGCCGGGTCGCGCGTCGAGCACCCGGGAGGCGTGCCAGCCGGTGCCGCCGCCGAGGTCGACGAGCCAGCGGGCGTCCTCCGGCACGGCGTCGACGATCGCGGCGACGATGGCGTCGTGCGCGCCCGAGGCCTGCACGCGCTCGCGCGCCTCGATCATCGCGACGGTGTCGCCCGTCGCCGTCGAGGCGCCCCCGCGCATGCTCGCGTAGCCCTGCCGCGCGACGTCGAAGCGATGGCCCGCCTCGCAGCCGACGCCGCCGTCGACGCGCTCGAGCGCCTCGCGGCAGAGCGGGCACTCGAGGATCTCGAGGGCGGCGGTCAGAGCGTCGGGGTGGTGCGGCGGGGCCGGGGTCACGCCGCTACTGTACGGGCCGCTCGAGCGCGCTCCAGACGACCTCGCCCCGGTCGTCGTGCGTGACGTGCTGGGCGACGAAGCCGACCTTCGCGGCGACCCGCAGCGAAGCGGCGTTCGTCGCCGCGATCGTCGTCCACAGCCGCTCGCGGCCGGTCCGCCAGGCGGCGGCGACGAGCGCGCGCGCCGCCTCGGTCGCGAGCCCGTGGCCGTGCACGGCGGGCAGCAGCTCCGAGACGAGCTCGGGCTCGTCGACCGTCGCCCTGCCCGGGGTGAGCGCGACGTAGCCGACCGGCCACCGCTCCCCCGCGAGCCGGATCATCCGCAGGCCGAGCCGGTGGTCCGCGAGCTCGCGCTCGAGGGCGGGGATGCGCGCGAGCACGTGGTCGGCCGTCGCGGGCTCTCCACCGCGCGCCGTCCAGATGGCGGCGTAGGCGACCGCGTCCTCCGGGCGGAACGGGGTGAGGCTCAGCCGCTCGGTCGCGAGCTCGGCGTCGAGCGGCCGGTACGGCAGCGGCGCGCTCATGCCGCGGCTCCCCCGCGCTCGAGCCGGGCATCCCGTCGCGCGCTCGAGCCGGGCATCCCGTCGCCTGCTCACGAGGCGACCGATCGCGCGCGCCCCGATGATGACCTCGACGACGGCCGCGGGGCGGACCCACGCCGAGCGCGGCAGGTCGATGACGCCGCCGCGCGCGAAGCTCACCGCGGCGAGGGCGGCGACGGGGGCGGCCCACGCCGCGAACGTGATGACGCGCCAGGCGGCGCTCGGTTCGTGCTTGAGGACGAACCACGTCCAGAGCACGGTGTCGGAGAGGTAGTCGCCCTGCGTGCCGAAGCGCGTGACCGTGCCCGTGCCCCGCGCGAGCTTGCCGTCGACGAAGTCGGTCGCGAGCGCGAGCACCGGCACCGCTCCGCCGAGGCGGGCGGAGGCCGCGGGCAGATTGGCGCGGGCGATCGTGAGCAGATTGGGGGCGCCCATCGTGCGGCGCTCCTCGAGCATCCCGAGGTGGGTGACCGTCATGAGCCAGCTCGTGAGCACCCACGCGCGGCCCCGCGGGTGCGCGAGTGCCGCCATCGCGGCGTGCACCGCGGTCGCCTCGACGACCGCGCGCGGCCGCTTGCGCGCCTCGAGGATGCTGCGGGCCGTCGTGTCGACGGCGAACCGGCCCCAGGCGGCCGGCCCGAATCGCTGCTCGCGCAGACCGTCGAGCACGGCGTTCGACACCGCCCGGCTGTCGTCGCCCGTGAGGGCGCGACGACGCGCCGCGTCGCGCGCGCGCGTTCGGGTCATGCGCACCTCCCGAGAGAGAAGGCTAGGCGGAGCGCGAGGAGAACTCGATACCCGCGTCAGGGTGCCATGCGTCGCGCAGGCGCGCGCGGAGGGGCTCGATGAGATCGGCGGCCCCGTGCTCGCGCAGCCAGGTCTCGGCGTCGAACGCGTCGAGGAAGAGGTGGAGCTCGCCGGTCACCTGGTCGAGCCATGGCCCGAGCTCGCGGTTCGACCGCCACGGGTCGTGGGGGCGCGGGTTCTCGCGCAGGTGGAAGTTCGTCGCGATGACGGCGAGCCAGTAGTCGTTGACGATGCCCGCGCGCATGACGCCCGCGAGCTGCAGGAGCATCGCGGCGATGAGGCCCGTGCGGTCGCGGCCCCCCGCGCAGTGGATGAGCACCGCCCCGTCGGCGGGCGCCTCGGCGACCGGGCGCAGGGCGCCGATGACGAGGTCCGGCCAGCGGCGCAGCACCTCCGGGTAGTAGCGGGGCGAGTTCAGGTGCTCGCCGTAGCGGGCCATGAACTCGACGTCGCCCTGATCCTCGATCGGGGCGCGGTGCACCGTGATGCCGGCCGGGACGCCGAGCGGCGCGACCTCGTCGTCGTTGCGCAGGTCGACGATCGTGCGCACGCCCGCCTCGAGCAGGGCATCCCACCCCTCGTCGTCGAGGGCGTCGAGGCGAGGCGACCGGTAGACGCGACCGCGCACCGTGTCGCGGTCGTCGTCGTCGAGCGGGAGGCCGCCGAGATCCCAGGCGTTGTGGAGACCGGTGATGGGGAGCGCGCGCGTCATGGAGTCATAAGAACATGAATCCTCAGGTTTTGCGAGTCCGGGTTCGCGGGCCGGGAATACGCGGGCACGTCCCGGCGGGTCTAGGATCGACCGCCGTGGGAGACATCCGGCCGCACCTGACCTCGAACGTCGAGCAGTTCAGCCAGCGCATCAAGATGCGCGACGATGTCGACCTGCCTCGCGACGTCGAGCACTTCGCCAACTTCTCCGCCATCAAGGACGCCCGCGCGGCCGCGCGCGACCTCGAGGCCCTGGGCTACGCCGTGACCGTGACGCGCCGCATGGTGTTCCGCGCGACGCTGCGCGCGACCACGCAGTCGACCGTCGACATCGAGACCGCCGACGCCATGGTCGAGGAGGTCTTCGGCGTCGTCGAGGCCCGCCGCGGGCGACTACGACGGCTGGGGCGCGCCGGTCATCCAGCGGTAGGGGCCGGCTCGGGCCTCTGGTCGGACTGCGGGTCGCTCTGCGGGTCGCTCTGCCGCGCCGGCTCGGGCGCCGATTCGGGCTCGGTGCTCACGGGGCCCTCGAGCTCGATCTCGTGGGGCTGCGCGAGAGGGCCCTCGGGCTCCTCCTTGATGCCCGACAGCTCGCGGAGCTGCGCCGTGATCGCGTCGCGCAGGGGCTGGTGCCCGGGCTTGTACTCGTGGAGCTCGTCCGTCCAGTGCGTCTCGCGGTAGTCCCAGACGGGGCGCTCGGCCTTCGGGCCCTCCCACTCGTAGCGGGGGAAGACGTGGGCGTGGACGTAGGCGTCGGTGTTGCCGAGGATCTCGATGTTGACGCGCCGGAAGGCCGGATCCTTCTCGATGCAGGCCCGCTCGACCGCGAGGGCGAGCAGGTCGAGGTCGGCGAGGAACTGCAGACGCTGCTCGCGCGTGAGCTGGCTCAGCATCGCGGCGTCGCGATGCTTGCTGATGAGGAGCGAGTAGCCCGGCAGGAACTGCGTGTCGCCGATGACCGCCCAGCCGCTCGGGAGCTCGAGCATGACCATGGGGTTCTCGCCGCGCGCGCTCGCCCCGACGCGGTCGTCGCGCCAGGAGATCGCGGCGTCCTCCGACTCGGCGGATGAGGACGACGAGGACGGCCGCGCGTCGCTCGCCGCCGCGGAGTACGCATCGGCCGCGTCGCCCAGATCGGCGTCCGCGGGGCCGGAGTCGGCCTTCTTCGAGAAGAGGTTCATGAGCCGACCCTACTGAAGACGATTCAGCCGCGCGCGGGGGTTGCGTGCGACGTGCGCGCATGCACCGCGGAGTGCCGCGCGGCATGCTCGGCGATCCGGGTCACGAGCTCGAACGGGATGGGCTTGGAGTACAGCAGGTTGACGGTGTCCTTCGCCGACCGGTACTCCGCGATCGCGGCCTCGAAGGCCTCGTCGCCGCGCGGCACCGGGTAGATGCCGGCGTGGTTCTTCCAGCCCGCGAAGTGCAGCCAGTAGCCGCCGTCGAGCTCGATGGCGGGCATGCCGTACCGGATGCGCTCCTCGCCGCGCGGAGCGGCGACGCGGATCGACCGGCGAAGGCCGTGCAGGATCGTCTGGACGTCGGCCGGGAACCGCGCGATGTAGTCGTCGACGTCGCTCATGGTGCCGCCAGCATGACCCCCCGGGCGAGGGAAGGTCAAGAGTCGGAGCGGATCACAGCTCGGGCGTGCGCGGCGCCGGGGCGCGCGTCGCCCCGAGCGCCGAGCCCTCGCGGTTCGCCGACGCCTCGAACGCGGCGGCGAGGGAGAGCAGGCGCGCGTCGTCGTAGGCGCGACCGGCGAACGTCAGCCCCACGGGCATCCCGATATCGCGCATGAGGCCCATGCCGACCTGCACGCACGGGATGCCGAGGTGGCGCGGGACGAGGTTGCCGTTCGCGACCCATGTGCCGTTGCGCCACGCGAGCTCGGCGCTCGCGGGGTTCACGTCGGCGTCGGCCGGGCCGACGTCGGCGACGGCCGGGAAGACGACCGCATCGAGGCCGAGGTCGTCCATCCACTGCTCGAGGTCGAGGCGGCGCGCCTCCTCGAGACCGCGCAGCCCCCGCTCGATGTGCGGGATGTCCGCGAGCGCCGGCACGCCGTCGCGGCGGGCTCGGTGCACGTACTCCTCGAGCGGAACGTCCTCCGGCGCGAAACGGCTCAGGTGGTCGTCGAAGCGGCCGGGGAGCGACCCGGGCGGGGTCGGGAAGATGAGCTCGGGCTCGACGTCGGCGAGGTGCTGCAGGCGCGGATCGCCGTTTGCCTGGAGGAACTCCTCCCAGCCCCACATCGACAGCTCCCACAGCTCGGAGTCGGCGAAGCCCTCGGGCACGAGGCCGCGCGCGGTGAGCGAGCGGTCGTTCGCCCGGCCGCGGCTCTCGTAGTTCGTCACGACCGGGAAGTCGACCTCGACGACCTCGGCGCCGGCGGCCTCGAGGTCGCGGCGGGCGAGCTCCCACTGGGCGATGACGGTAGCGCGGGTCTCGATCGGGTCATCCGAATCGGGCTCCGCCCCGATGTACATGCGAGGCACGCCGATGCGGGTGCCGCGGAGCGCCGTCGATCGCGCGGTCGGCGCACCGAGGGCGGCGTACGAGAGCGGCCGCACCGTCGATGCGGCGGGGATGCTCACCCACGGCTGCACGCGCCAGAAGTCGCCGCGCGACTCGAGGTCGTCGGCGACGATCTGATCGAGCACGAGCAGGAGGTCCTCCATCGTGCGGGCGTACGGCACGACGACGTCCATGGTCGGCACGAGCGGCCAGTTGCCGCGCACCGAGATGACGCCGCGGCTCGGCGTGTAGCAGACGAGGCCGTTGTTCGACGCGGGCCCGCGGCCGCTCGACCAGGTCTCCTCCGCGAGGGCGAAGGCGCACAGGCTCGCGCCGGCGGCGGTACCCGAGCCGTTGGACGAGCCCGAGCCGAACGGCGCGGTGAGGAAGTCGGGGCTGTACGGGCTCTCGGCGCGACCGTAGAGGCCGCGCTGCATGCCGCCGTTCGCCATCGGGGGCATGTTGGTGAGCCCGAGGCAGATCGCTCCCCCGGCGCGCAGGCGCTCGATCGTGAACGCGTCGCGCTGGGCGACGAGGTCAGCGAACGCGGGCGACCCGCTCGCGACCGTGAGGCCCCGCACCATGTAGCTGTCCTTCGCCCCGTACGGGATGCCGTCCAGCGGGCTCAGCACCTCGCCGCGCGCTCGACGCTCGTCGCTCGCGCGCGCCTCATCGAGCGCGTCGGGGTTCATCACGACGAAGGCGTTGAGCTCGGGGCCGGCCGCGTCGTAGGCCGCGATGCGATCGAGGTAGCCCTGGACGAGCTCGACCGCGGTCAGTCGGCCGGCGTCGAGGGCGGCGCGCAGATCGCCGATCGACGTCTCGACGAGGGGGATGCCCGTCACTGAGCGACCTCGCCCGTCGCGTCGCCGATCGCGAGCGTCGCGAGCCCGGCCCGCGGCTGCTGCTGCGTGATGCAGTGGATGCCGCCGCCGCGGGCGAAGATCTCGCGCGCATCGACCGTCACGACGTCGCGGCCGTACGCCTCGCGCAGAATGTCGCGCGCCCGGGCATCCGCCGCATCGTCGCCGAAGCCGCACGCGATGACGCCGCCGTTGACGACGAGGTGATTGACGTAGCTGTAGTCGACGAATCCCTCGTCGTCGCGCAGCTGCGCCGGGGCGGGCAGCTCGATGAGCTCGAGAGCGCGGCCGCGCGCGTCGGTCGCGTTCCGCAGGGCGTCGTGGATCGCGGGCATGACGGCGTGGTCGGGATGCCCGGCATCGTGCTGCGCGTGCACGAGCACGCGACCCGGGCTCGCGAAGGTCGCGACGATGTCGACGTGCCCGCGCGTGCCGAGCTCGTCGTAGTCGCGCGTGAGGCCGCGCGGCAGCCAGATCGCCGTCGTCGCGCCGATCGTGCGGGCGAGCTCGGCCTCGACGCGCTCCTTCGTCGCCCACGGGTTCCGGTCGGGGTCCAGCTGCACGGTGTCGGTGACGAGCACCGTGCCCTCGCCGTCGACGTGGATGCCTCCGCCCTCGTTGACGAGCAGGCTCGGCACGCGCGTCACGCCGAGACCCTCGAGACTGAGCTCGTCGATGACGCGCGCCGCGATGAGCGCGTCGTCCTCGCAATCAGCGCCCTGGCCCCAGGCGTTGAAGATCCAGTCGACGCCGCCGAGCGCGCCCGTGGCGTCGTCGATGACGAAGGTCGGGCCGAAGTCGCGCATCCAGAAGTCGTTGAGCGGCGCCTCGACGACGTCGATCTCGGCGCTCAGCATGCGGCGGGCGCGCTCGCGCTCGCTCGGGTCGACGACCATCGTGACGGGCTCGAAGGGGAGGATCGCGTGGGCGACGGCCGTCCAGGCGGCGTAGGTCGACTCGCGCGCGGCCGAGCTGTCGCCCATGACCTCGCCCTCGCGCGGGAACGCCATCCAGATGCGGTCGTGGGGTGCGGTCTCCGCGGGCATGCGCCAGGCCATCGTCGGCTCCTTCTGGATACGGGTGTCGTGTCGTCGAGAACGCTAGCGGAGCGCCGCCCCTCGCGCTCCGCCGCGGCCCGCCGTCGATCGGAACGGACGGCATGCGCGAAAGGTGCGCACCCGATTGCGCAATCGCATGCGCACGGGCATGATCGAAGAGTGGGGAACTCCGCCCCGCACCGGAGAGGACGGATGGGACGTGGGGAACCAGGCACGCGGAATCGGGCGGACCGACGGGGCGTCGAGCGGCGCGCTCGTCGACGAGTCGACGGTCGCCGAGCTCGCCGACTCGCTCGTCGCCGCGGCCCGCGCATCGGGCGATCGGGTCATCGTCGGGATCTGCGGAGCCCCCGGCGCGGGCAAGTCCGTCCTCGCCGAGGCCCTCGCGGCGCACCTCGGGCCGGAGCGGGCGATCGTCGTCCCGTTCGACGGCTTCCACCTCGCGAGCTCCGTGCTGCAGGGCACGCCCCTCGCCGCCCGTCGCGGCGCCCTCGAGACCTTCGACCTCGGCGCCTTCCGCTCGCTCGTCGCCCGCCTGCGCGCTCGCGACGAGGAGGTCGTCTACGCCCCGACCTTCGTGCGCGGGCTCGAGGAGCCGATCGCCTCCGCCATCCCCGTCCCGCGCGAGACCCCGATCGTCATCACCGAGGGCAACTACCTGCTCTCCCCCGACCCGACCCTGCGCGCGGTGCGGGGCCTGCTCGACGCCGTCTGGTACCTCGACACGCCGCCCGAGATCCGGCTGCCGCAGCTCGTCGCGCGGCACATGGCATTCGGCAAGGCCGCCGACGAGGCCGAGGCGTGGGCGCGCGGCACCGATCAGCGAAACGCCGACGAGATCGAGTCGACGCGCGCATCGGCCGATCGGATCATTACTGTGAGGCGGGCGCCGACCGGCGCCGACCAGCCTGACTGAGCAGCATCGCAGCACTCGATCGGAGAACCCCATGGTGACGATGTCGGACGTGGCGCGAGTCGCCGGCGTCTCCGCGACGACGGTCTCGCACGTCATCAACAAGACGCGCAAGATCGAGCCCGCCACCGAGCGCGCCGTGCTCGCGGCGATCGAGGAGACCGGCTACCTCAACGATCGGGTCGCTCGCTCGCTGCGCACCGGCAAGACGTCGACGATCGGGCTCGCGATCTCCGCGATCTCGAACCCCTACTTCGCCGACGTCGTGCACGCGATCGAGCGGACGGTGAGCGCCAACGGCCACTCCCTCCTCCTCGCCGACACCCACGACGACCCCGAGTACGAGCTGCGGGCCGTCACCGACCTGCTCGCGCACCGGCCCGACGGCATCCTCATCGCGCCCTCCTCCGACCCGCAGACGGCGCTCGGCCGCATCGCGAGCCGCCGCATCCCCACGGTCCTCATCGATCGCGTGCACCCCGAGATCGGTTCGTGGCCCTTCGACGCGATCGGCGTCGAGAACACCGAGCCGACGGCGCAGCTCGTCGAGCACCTCGTCGACCAGGGCCACCGCCGCATCGCCATGGTGGCCGGCAAGGAGGGCCTGCAGACCACCGTCGAGCGCGTCGAGGGCTTCCATGAGGGGATGCGTCGGCGCCGCCTGCCGAGCTCCGATGCGGACGTCGCGTTCGGCGCCGATGACGCGGCCGCGGCGGTGGATGCTCTTCTCGCGCTCCCCGACCCGCCGACCGCGCTCGTCATGGGCAACAATCAGACGACGATCGACTCGCTGCGCCGGCTCGCCGAGCGCGGCATCCGGGTCCCCGACGACCTCGCCCTCGCGTGCTTCGACGACTTCCCCTGGGCCGACCTCTTCCACCCGCGTCTGACCGCGATGCGCCAGCCGGTCGACCAGCTGGGCTCGCAGGCGGTGACGATGCTGTTCGAGCGCATGGCCGCGCCCGAGCTCCCGTCTCGCCGGGTGCGCCTGCAGCCCGAGCTCATCGTGCGCGACTCGGGGGCACTCCGCCGCTGAGGCGCTCCGCCGCTGAGGCACGTCGCCACTGAGGCGGAGAGCGCCCCGCTCCGCTCAGGAGCGAGCGGCGCCCGTCATGATCGCGACGGCGTCGGTCATGCTGTGCGACTGCGGGGTGATGACGGTCGCGCGCTTGCCGAGTCGCTGGATGTGGATGCGATCCGCGACGTCGAACACGTGCGGCATGTTGTGGCTGACGAGGATCACCGACACCCCGCGCTCCCGCAGCCGTCCGATCAGATTCAGCACCTGGTTCGACTCGCGCACGCCGAGGGCGGCCGTGGGCTCGTCGAGCACGACGACCTTCGAGCCGAAGGCCGCCGCCCGCGCGACGGCCACGGCCTGACGCTGGCCGCCGGAGAGGTTCTCGACGGGGACGGTCACATCCTGGAGCGTCGTGATCCCGAGCTCGGAGAGCTCCTCGCGCGCACGACGGCGCATCTCCGGGGTGTCCATCATGCGGAGGACCGAGCCGAGCGGCCCGGGCCGACGCAGCTCGCGACCGAGAAACAGATTCGACGCGACGTCGAGAGCCGGCGACACGGCGAGGCTCTGGTAGACCGTCTCGATGCCGAGCGCCCGCGCATCCTGCGTGCGCGAGAGCGTCACCTTCTTGCCGTCGAGGTAGATGTCGCCCTCGTCCGGGATCTCGGCGCCCGTCAGGCACTTGATGAGGGTCGACTTGCCGGCGCCGTTGTCGCCGATGACGGCGAGCACCTCGCCGGGCATGAGCTCGAAGTCGACGCCGTCGAGGCCGACGACGCGGCCGTAGGTCTTGACGAGGCGCTCGGCGCGCATCACGGGTTCGCGGTCAGTCATCACTTCGCCTTCCGAATCCAGTGGTCGATGGAGACCGCGGCGATGACGAGAACGCCCACCGCGAAGGTCTGGTAGAGCGAGTCGACGCCCGCGAGCGAGAGGCCGTTGCGGAAGACGCCGACGATGAGAGCGCCGAGGAGCGTGCCCCAGATGATGCCGCGACCGCCGAAGAGGCTCGTCCCGCCGATGACGACGGCGGTGATGGAGTCGAGGTTCACATCCACGGCCGCATTGGGGCCGGCCGCGTCGCTGCGGCCGATTTGCAGCCAGGCGGCGATCGCGAGGATGGCGCCGGCGGTGAGGTAGACGCTCATCAGGACCCGGTTGACGGGGATTCCGGCCAGTCGCGCCGCATCCTTGTCGTCGCCGACCGCGTACACGTGCCGCCCCCAGGCCGTCTGGCCGAGAAGGTACGCGAGCACGAGGTAGAGCACCACCATGATGAGCACGCCCGTCGTGATGCGCACGCCCCCGATGTCGATCGGCGAGCCCGTCCAGGTGAGGAGATCGGGAAGGTCCGCCCCGATGATCGTCTGACCGCCCGAGTACAGGAGGGTCAGGGCGATGAAGATGTTGAGCGTGCCGAGCGTCGCGATGAACGGCGGCAGCTTGAGCCGTGTGACGAGGGCTCCGTTCAGGGCGCCCGTGGCCATCGCGACGAAGAACCCCACGAGCAGCGCGAGCGCGGCGGGAAGGCCGCCGGCCTCCGTCGCGAGCTGCGCCATGACCATCGATGACAGGACCATCGCCGCTCCGACCGAGAGGTCGATGCCCGCGGTGAGGATGATGATCGTCTGCGCCGCGGCGACCGTGCCGACGATCGCGACCTGCTGCGCGATGAGCGAGAGGTTGTTCGGATACAGGAACCGCTCGTTGAGCAGCCCGAAGATGATGACGGCGATCAGGAGCACGATCGCCGGGCTGAGCGCGGGATACCGCAGCAGCAGGTGGCGGACGCGCGACGCCGGCGTGGACCTGTCGAGGAACTCGGTGGCGAGATGGATGCCATCCGTGGGCGGATTCGATGTCATGTCGATGGCCTTTTCGTTCGTCGCGGATCAAAGTGGTGCGGCGTCGGCCCTGAGGAGCTGCTCCCCTGGGCCGACGCCCGTGGTGGATCTGTCGCCGACTAGCCCCAGCAGAGCTCGTTGGCCTCGGCCGTGTCGATGCTCTCCACGCCGTCGACGGGGTCGTCGGTCACGAGCGAGACGCCCGTGTCGAAGAAGTCGAGTCCGTCGGTCGGCTCGGGCGCCTCACCCGTCTCGACGAGCTCGGCGATCGCCTCGACGCCGAGCTCGGCCATGTTGACGGGATACTGCTGCGCCGTGGCGTCGATGATGCCATCCGCGACGTACCCGACGCCCGCGCATCCGCCGTCGACGGAGACGATCAGGACGTCGTCCTGCAGTCCGGCCGCCTCGAGCGCCTGGTAGGCGCCGAACGCCGCCGGCTCATTGATCGTATAGACGACGTTGATGTCGGGGTTCCTCGACAGCAGGGTCTCCATCGCCGCACGGCCGCCGTCCTCGGCGCCGCCCGTCGCCTCGTTGCCGACGATCTCGTACTCGCCGCCCGAGTAGGTGCCCGTGGCCGCCTCGTCGCCGTTCCGGTTCGGGTCGGCGACGTCGATGCCCATGCCTTCGAGGAAGCCCTGGTTGCGGTTGTAGTCGACGCTCACGATGCGGTCGTCGAAGACATCGAGAAGAGCGATGACGGCCTTCTCGCCGTCCAGCTGCTCAGCGGCCCACGAGCCGATGAGGTTGCCCGCGCGCCGGTTGTCGGTCGCGAAGGTGATGTCGACGACATCGGCCGGGTCAGGAGCGGTGTCGAGGGCGATGACGTAGAGCCCCGCCTCGCGCGCCCGCTCGATCGCGCTGTTGACGCCGGGGCCGTTGAGGGCGATGAGGATGCCGGCGTCGCCGCGGGTGATCGCGTTCTCGATCGCGGTGATCTGGCCCGCCTCGTCGCCGTCCTCGCTGCCGGCGGCGAAGGTCAGCTCGACACCCGCCTCCTCGGCGGCCGCCTCGGCGCCCTCCTGCATGGCGACGAAGAACGGGTTGGCGACCGTCTTGACGATGAGCGAGACGCCGATCGCGTCGCCCTCGGCCCCGCCGCCGGTGCCTCCGTCGCCGCCCTCAGCGGGTGCGGCGCAGCCGGCGAGCAGCGTCGCGACGGATGCGAGACCGGCGGTCGCCATGGCGATCCGGCCGGAGCGGAATGCTCGTGCTGTCTGACTCTTCATTGAATCCTCCTTGGAATCGGTCAACCCCCATTGGTGCCGAAACCCAGTCAAACACCTGCGCATGCGATTGCGCAACCGTATACGCAGACGAATGCGCGACGGGTGGGGCCGTCACGGCTTACGAGCCTGCCCCTGCCGCACCGCCCCGCGCCGCGGCGCGACCCCCGCGCCATCCCCCCTCGCGCCTCCCCTCGCTGCGCCTCCGATCCGCTTGCCTGGCCTCGCTGGGGCGTCTGTGCTCGCTTCGCTGCGCTCCGGGATCGGTCGCGTATGCACGTGACCGCGTCGATCGGTCACTCGTTGCGGTGTCGGTATCCGACGCACTCAACAACTGCCCGATCGAGGGCCGCCCGGACACGTGCGGCGGAGTGCGGCGGAGTGCGGCGGAGTGCGACCGAATGCGGCCGAGTGCGCCGAACGCGACCGAATGCAGGGAGCTCGGCCGCCGGCAGCGGCGCGTCGCGGTCGACACGCCGTGCGGGAGGAGCGCGCTTCCTGCAGATGGTCGGGCGCCGAGGAGTCAGCGCGCTGCGAGGTCGCGCTCAGGCCGGCGGGGATGCTCGCCAGCGGCGCGACGCCCGCGCCGAGCATCCGCGTTCTAGCGCTCGTCCTCCTCCGCGCGCGTGAGGCGCTGCGAGACGTAGACGGGAATGAACGACAGCAGGATGAGCACCGTCGCGATGACGTTGACCTGCGTCGCCTCGTTGGGCCGCGACATCTGGTTGAAGATCCAGAGCGGCAGGGTGTCGACGCCGGCGGGGGCCGTGAAGATCGTCACGACGAGCTCGTCGAAGCTCAGAGCGAAGGCCAGCAGCGCGCCGGCGACGAACGCGGTGCGGAACTGCGGGAACGTCACGAGCCGGAAGGTCTGCCACAGGCTCGCGCCGAGATCCATCGAGGCCTCCTGCATGCTCGGACTCATGCGACGCAGGCGCGCGAACACGTTGTTGAAGACCATGACGATGCAGAAGGTCGCGTGGGCGACGATCATGCCGAAGTAGCCGAGCTGGATGCCGATCGGCTCGAGCACGTTGTTGTACGTGTTGCTGAAGGCGACACCCGTGACGACGCCCGGCAGGGCGATCGGCAGCACGATGAGCAGGTTGACCGTCTGCTTGCCGAAGAAGTCGAAGCGCTGCAGCGCGAAGGCGGCGAGCGTGCCGAGCAGCAGGGCGATGACCATCGCGCCGAGCCCGACGACGACCGAGTTGCCGACGGCCGTCCAGAGCGCCTCGTTCGCGAACGCCGCGCCCCACCAGCGGAAGGAGAACTCCTCGATCGGCCAGCTCGGGATGCGCGCGGCGTTGAACGAGTTGACGATGACGAGCAGGAGGGGCACGTACATGAACACGAGCACGACCCCGACGACGGTGCCGAGGGCGATGCGAACGCCGCGAGTCAGTCTGAGCATGAGCGGCCTTCCCTACATCCGCTCGAGCGCGCCGGTGCGGCGCGTTCCGAGCAGGTACAGCACGACGAACGCGACCGGGACGAGCGAGAACGCCGCGGCGACGGGCGGGTTGAGGTTGATGTTGTTGGCGATGATCGATCCGATCATCTGGGTCGACCCGCCCACGAGCTCGGCGGCGATGTAGTCGCCGAGGCTGAGCGAGAAGGTGAACACCGAGCCCGCGATGAGCGCCGGCATGAGGAGCGGCAGGACGACGGTGCGGATGGTCGTCCAGCCGCGGGCCCCGAGGTCGGCGCTCGCGTCGAACAGGTTGACGGGGATCTGCCGGATCGCCGTGTAGACCGGCAGCGCCATGTACGGGAACCACAGGTACGTGAGCGTGAGGACGACGGTCGTCTGGCTGAAGCCGGGCCCCGAGATGCCGAAGACCCCGAAGAACGAGTTGAAGAACCCCTCCTCGGTGAAGGTCACGCGCATCGCGAGGATCTTCACGAGGTAGCCGGCCCACAGCGGGAGGGTGATGGCGACGGCGAGGAAGCCGCGCATCCACGGCGAGGCGATCTTTGCCATGTAGATGCCGAGCGGGATGGCGAAGGCCGCGCTCAGGATCGTCACCGTGAGGGCGATGCCGAGCGTCCGCAGCGACGTCGACAGGTACGCCTGGTTCGAGAGCAGCTGCTCGAACGCGTCGAACTGGAACGCCGGGGTCACCTTGGAGGTGAACGGGTCGACCCGCCAGAATGCGGTCGCGAGCAGCAGCGCGAGCGAGACGATGTAGAGCCCGACGAGCCACACGAGCGGCAGGGTCAGGAGCGAGCCGAGCCGCAGTCGACGGCTGCGGTACAGCAGCGTCGAGACGGGCTTGGTGGCGGTCGACGTCACGAGCGTCCTCCGGTTGCGGGGGCGGGCGGGCTGAGATGCGATGAGCGGATGCTCGGGGCGGGGCCGGTGCGGGCCCCGCCCCGAGCGGGTCAGGGCTCTAGCCCTTGACCGACACCCAGGCGTCGGTCCACTCCTGGAACGAGGTGCACTGCACCTCGGTGCGACCGTCGAGGCACTGCTCGATCGGGGTCGTCCAGTACCAGACGTTCTCGAAGTACTCCTCGTTGAGGGCGTTGAACTCCTCGCAGTGAGCGGCGGCCTCGTCGTTGAGCGCGCAGAACGCGCCGTTGGCGGGCGCCATGCCGAAGTTCATCGCGATCTTGCCGTTGACCTCGGCGGCGCTCGTGTAGTTCATCCACTCGTAGGCGCAGTTCGGGGCGTCCGACTCGGCCGAGATCATCCAGGCGTCCGACCAGCCGGTCGAGCCCTCGACGGGCAGCGTGCCCTGGAGCTTGTCGTCGGCCGCGAGCTTGCGCAGGATCTCCCACGACGTGCCGGCGACGGTCGTGCCGCCCGCGAACGACGTGATCTGGGCGACGGGGTCGCTCCAGTACTCCGAGATCAGGTCGTTCTGCTGCTGCAGGAGCTCGATCGCCGCGGCGAGCTGCTCCTCGTCGAGCGCGTACGGGTTCTCGATGCCGAGCTCGGGCTCGTGGTACATCAGGTAGACGGCGGCGTCGGCGATGTAGATCGGAGCGTCGTACGCGGTGATCTGGCCGGCGTAGGGGCTGTCGGCCTCCCACACGATGTCCCAGCTCGTGGGCTCCTCGGTGACGACCTCGGTGTTGTACTGCAGGATGTTGGCGCCGCGACCGATCGGAACACCGTAGACCTTGCCGTTGATCGTGTCGTAGAGCTGGCCCTGCATGCCGGGGACGATGTCGTCGCCGAAGTTCGGGATCAGGTCGCGGTTGATCGGGGCGACGTCGCCGCCGACGATGAGGCGCAGGCTCGCGTCGCCCGACGCCGACACGAGGTCGTAGTCGCCCGTGCGCATGAGCTGGACCATCTCGTCGGAGGTTCCGGCGACGCGACGGTTGACGACGCAGCCGGTCTCCTCGGTGAAGGCGTCCGACCACTCGGGCTCGACGAAGCCCGACCAGGCGATGATGTCGACCGCGTCCTCGTAGTCGCCCTTCTCCTCGAGCATGGGGACGTCGGGGACGTCGAACGTGATCTCGCCGCCGGCTCCGTCAGAGCCGGCATCGGCGGCGCAGCCCGCCAGCACCAGCGCCGCTGCTGCTGCCATGGCGGGGAGTGCGCGATAGCGCTTCTTCATGATTCTCCTCGGTTCATTAGGGATGGGTAGGTGGTGCAGGGTGTGGGTCTTCAGGGGGCGGATGCCCGGCGCGCGCTCGTCGTGAGCCCGAGCATCCGCATCAGGGCACGACGGCCGCGTGCTCCGTCGCCCAGGCGACGCGCACGCGATCGCCGCGCGACCACGGAGCCGTGTCGTTCGGCGCGTGGTCGTTGTGGCGCTCGGCGATGACGCGGAGGCCGTGCTCGCCCTCGACGATGTAGCGCGTCGCGGGGCCGGTGTAGACGAGCTCGGAGATCGTTCCGAGGACGCTGGTCTCGTGAGGCGCGGGCGTCGACTCGGCGGAGGCGATGCGCACGCGCTCGGGGCGCACGGTGAAGGCTCGCGAGTCGCCCGTGAGGCGCTCGGCGAGGTCGGGGGCGATGAGGTTCGAGACGCCGAGGAAGCCGGCGACGAATGCCGTCTGCGGGAACTCGTAGACCTCGCGCGGCGTGCCGACCTGCTCGACGCGGCCCTGGTTGAAGACCGCGATGCGGTCGCTCAGGGTGAGCGCCTCCTCCTGGTCGTGCGTGACGAAGATGAAGGTGATGCCGACCTCACGCTGGATCTGCTTGAGCTCGATCTGCATCTGCTCGCGCAATTGCTTGTCGAGGGCGCCGAGCGGCTCGTCGAGCAGCAGGACGCGCGGGCGCAGGATGAGTGCACGGGCGAGGGCGATGCGCTGGCGCTGGCCGCCCGACAGCTGGTGGGGCAGGCGGTCGGCGGCATGGCCGAGGCGAACCTGCTCGAGCGACTCGGCGACGCGCTTCTGGATCTCGGCCTTCGGCGTCTTGCGGACCGTGAGCCCGTAGGCGACGTTCCGCGCGATCGTCATGTGCGGGAAGAGCGCGTAGTCCTGGAAGACGGTGTTGACGGCGCGGTCGAACGGAGCCGCGCGCGTGACGTCCTCCCCCTCGAGCAGGATGCTCCCGCTCGTGACCTCCTCGAAGCCGGCGATCATGCGCAGCACGGTCGTCTTGCCCGAGCCCGACGGGCCGAGCATGGAGAAGAACTCACCGGACCGGACGCCCAGGTCGAGCTCGGCGACGGCGTCGGTGTCGCCGAATCGCTTGCTGACGCCGCGCAGCTCGACGGCGTGGGGGGTGGCGGAGGTGTCTGCCATGTGCGGTGGCTCCTGGTGCGTCAGTGGACCGAGGTGATAACTATAAACATATGGTTTCATAGGTAATGTTGCAAGGACGTAACGGTCTCGTGTCGGTCCGGCTCCCCGGGCGGCGAGGTGAGGAGGGGTGGATGCTCGAGCCCTCCTCCGCGCGCGCCGAGCATCCCGACAGCGCGCCGACGGCGCCCGGCCCCGCGAGGGCGGAGAATGACCGGGTGACCCCCGCCCCCCGCTCCGGCCGCCCCACGCGACTGCACCGCGCGGTGTTCCAGCCGATCGGCGACGAGGGAAGGGCGACGCTCGTGGAGCGGCGCATCGCCGACGCGATCATCGGGGGGGTCCTCCCCTCCGGCGAGCGCCTGCCGGCCGAGACCGAGCTCGCGAAGTCGTTCGGCGTCGCTCCTGCGACCGCCCGCGAGGCCCTGCTCGCCCTGCGCGAGCGCGGGCTCATCGTCACCCGCCGCGGGCGCAACGGCGGCAGCTTCGTGAGCGACGACGCCGACCCCGCCGCGTTCGCCCTCCGCACGCTCGCCGAGACGTCGCGCGTCGCCCTGCGCGACCTCGCCGCCCACTACCTCGCGATCACGGTCGCGTGCGTCGAGCTCGCGGCCCGTCGTGCCGACCCGAGCGAGATCGCCGCCATCCGCGCGCGCCTCGACCGCGTCCGCGACGACGACCTCGCCGCCTGGCGCCGCGTGACCGACGACACGCAGATCGAGCTCGCCGCCCTCAGCCAGTCGGCGCGGCTGACGCGGGAGCAGATGCGCCTGCAGGGCGAGCTCTCGCCGTTCTTCGCGCTCGTCGACACCGACGCGGATGCCCGGCTCACCAATCGCGCCGACCTCCTCGCCCTGCTCGACGCCGTCGCCGAGGGCGACGATGACCGGGCCGGGGCGATCATCCGCGCCAAGATCCATCGCTGCGTCGACTGGCTCATCGACCTGCGCGAGTCCCCATCCGCGAGCCCCGCCGAGAGGACCGCCCCGTGACCTCAGCCACCACCGCCCCCGCCGATCGCACGGCCGCCGACCCCGTCGCGCTCGTCACCGAGTACTTCGGTCGCGCGATCGACTCGCTCTCGTCCTGGACGGGCGAGCTCGCCGCCGGCCTGCGCGACGCCGGCGGGCGCGGCGCCGTGACGACCGAGGTGCTCGACGGCCTCGTCGAGCCCTACGCGCGCCGCACCTTCGACTCGCTCGACCTGCCCGTGTACGGCGCGGGGTTCATCGCCGCCCTCGATTGGCTCGCCGACGCGCGCAGCCACCTCGCGTGGTGGCAGGGCGCCGACCGGGCGAAGCTCGTGCTCGCGTCGCAGTCGGTCAACAAGGAGCTCATCGACTACAGCGAGCTCGAGTGGTACCGCGTGCCGCAGGCGACCGGGCATCCTCACGTCGCCGGCCCGTACGTCGACTACCTCTGCAGCGACGAGTACACGATCACGGTCGCCGCGCCCGTCGACCTCGACGGCGAGTTCGTCGGGGTCGCGGGGCTCGATCTGCTCATCGATCAGGTCGAGCGCGACCTCCTGCCTCGTCTGCGCGCCTTCGGCGACGACATCTCGATCGTCAACGGCGTCGGCCGCGTGCTCCTGTCGACGAGCGCGCGCCGCGTGACGGGCGACTCGATCCGCGGCGCCGCGCTCGAGGGCTTCGAGCGCGGCGCGTGCCCCGGCATGGCGCTCGAGGTGCTGACGGCGCGCTGAGCCCGCCGCGCGCGGTCAGACCGCGGCGAGCGCCCCGAGCGTCGAGGCCGCGCGCGCCCGCTCGACGCGCTCGACCGCGAGGGCCTCGGCCGCGGCGAGGGGCGTCACGCCCTTCGCGCGCGCCGCGCACAGGATCTCGGAGAGCGTGTCGCCGATCCCCCGGAGCCGCACGTCGATCGCCGCGGGCGATGCGCCGTCACCGGTGAGGGCGAGGTGGATCACGCCGCCGGCGTTGACGACGAAGTCGGGGGCGTACAGGATGCCGCGGGCCGCGAGGTGCTCGGCTCCCGATCGGTAGGCGAGCGGGTTGTTGGCCGGCCCGACGACGGCGCGCACGGGCAGCGTCGCGATCGCGGCCGGCGTCAGCACGCCGCCGAGCCCGGCGGGGACGAAGACGTCGGCGGGGGTCGTGAGGGCGGCGTCGACGTCGATCCAGGTCGCGCCGAGGTCGGCCGCGAGCGCGCGCTTCGACTCGGCGATGTCGGTGACGAACAGCTGCGCACCGGCCCGGGCGAGGCGCTCGGCGAGGCGCGAGCCGACCTGGCCGAGACCCGAGATGACGAACGAGCGGCCGATGAGCGAGCCCGAGTCGAAGAGCTCCTCGATCACGCGCTCGATCGAGACGTAGACGCCGAGCGCGGTGCCCTCGGCCGGCTCGCCGGCGCCGCCGTTCGCGGCGGGCAGGCCGACGACGTGCTCGGTGCGCTCGCGCACGACGAGCATGTCGTGCTCGGTCGTCCCGACGTCCTCCGCCGTGCGGTAGCGGCCGTCGAAGGTCTCGATGAGGTCGCCGAGATCGAGCAGCGCGGCACGGCGGCGCTCGTCGTCGACGACGTCGTCGGGGCCGAGCGCGATGACCGACTTGCCGCCGCCAGCGCCGATGTCGGCGAGCGCGTTCTTCATCGTCATCGCGGAGGCGAGGCGCATGGCGTCGGCGACGCCGTCGATCCACTGCGGGTAGCGCCACATGCGGCAGCCGCCGAGCGCGGGGCCGATCGCCGAGGAGTGCAGGGCGACGGTGATCGCGAGGCCCGAGCGCTCGCCGCGCACGGTCGAGACGCGCTCGTGGGTGAACTCGGGCAGGGGTGCGGTCGGCATGATGACTCCAGAGAGATCGGTGCGGTCGTGGGCGGGATCGATCCGGGGCCCGCGCGGGATCGCCGCTCGCGCACCGGTGCGCATCATGACCAGTGAGTCAACGCCCAACGCGGCAGTTTCGCCAGACCAGCCCGGAGAAGCGATCGATCCGCCCGATGCGAGCGCGTACAGTGAGCGCACCATGGTCAATTCGCCCAGACTCCTCGATCGGTCGAGCCGGCGCATCCTCGCCGCTCTCGATCGCGACCCGCGCGCGACCGTCGGCTGGCTCGCCGAGACGCTCGGCCTCGCGCGCGGCACGGTGCAGAACCGCATCGGACAGCTGTTCGACGGTCGCACCCTGCGCCCGCACTCGATCACCGCGCATCCCGAGTCGCTCGGCTACGCCGTTCGCGCGATGGTGACGGCCGAGGTCGACCAGCACCGCTTCGACGACGCCATGGTCGCGCTGCGCGAGATCCCCGAGATCATCGAGTGCGTCGCGATGTCGGGCGTCAACGACCTGCTCATCCAGGTCGTCGCGCGCGACGCCGACCACCTGTACGAGGTGGGCCAGCAGATCCTGCGGTGCCCGGGCATCCGCCGCACCGCGACGTCGCTCGTGCTCAAGGAGCTCATCGAGCACCGCATGGCCCAGCTCCTCGCCGACTGAGGGCGGGCCGCGGCGCCGCGCGCCCGACCTGATTGGATGGGCGCATGGCGGACTGGACGTTCCTGACGCATCACGCGCACGTGCTGCTCGAGGTCGCGAAGAACGCGGATGCGACCGTGCAGGAGATCGCCGCGGGAGTCGGGATCTCCACGCGGTCGGCCGTGAGCATCCTCAACGATCTCGAGGCGGCCGGGTACCTCGAGCGCGAGCGCCGCGGGCGCCGCAACCACTACGTCCTGCACCCCGAGCAGCCGATGCGTCACCCGTCCAACGCGACGCACGCGGTCGACGAGCTCATCCAGGCGCTGTCCGAGCTGCGCTGAGGCCGCGCAGAGGTCGCACCGAGCGAGCGGTGAGCGCGCATCCAGCGTCGCGGCGTACCGTCGGCATCAGCACGGCGGCCGTTCGCGCCGCCCTCTCCCGAAGGGACACCCGATGCGCAGCTCCTCCTCCGCCGGCTTCGACCTCCGCGAGGCCGTCGACGGCCTCCGCGACGCGTTCTCGCCTCGCTCCGGCGGGCGCTCCTCCTCGACCTCGGGCCACGGCGACATCCGGGTCGCCGTCCTCTCGGCGCTCTCCCGCGAGCCGATGAACGGCCACCAGGTCATGCAGACGATCGCGGCCGCGAGCGGCGGGGCGTGGATGCCCGGCGCGAGCCAGGTCTACCCGATGCTGCAGCAGCTCACCGACGAGGGCCTCCTCCACACGCAGAACGACGGCGAGCGCACGGTCTACTCGCTCACCGAGACGGGCCGCGCGGCCGCCACCGAGGCGACCGCGCACGCGGCCGCGGCGGCCGACGAGCACGACCACGAGCACGCCCGACGCGACGAGCACGACTGGCGCCTGCCGCGGTGGGACGAGACCTCGGCGGCCGTGCCGCGCGCCGGAGCGCGCCTCGCCCAGGCCGCGGCGCAGGTCGCGCAGTCGGGCTCGCGCGAGCAGAAGGAGCGCGCGGCCGCCCTTCTCGACGAGACGCGCCGCAAGCTCTACGCCCTCCTCGCCGAAGGCTAGGAGGGTGCCGACACCCGGCGACGAGACGCTCTCCGCCGAGGTCCAGCGCGATCCGGCCCTGCGCGCGCGCTACCGCCGGATCATGCGCTTCGCGGCGCGCGCGCTCGTGCAGGCCTGGTGGTTCGAGCTCGTGCTGCCGCGGTTCGGCCTCGCGCATCTCGCGGCGCGCGGGCGCATCCGTCGCCTGCAGCGGCTCTCGCGACGCTTCCACGACCTCGCCGCCGATCTCGGCGGGCTCATGATCAAGGTCGGGCAGTTCCTCTCCTCGCGCCTCGACGTGCTGCCGCCGGAGATCACGCGCGAGCTCGAGGGGCTGCAGGACGAGGTGGCTCCCGAGCCATTCGCGGCGATCGTCGCGCAGGCCGAGCGCGAGCTGGGCATCCCCCTCGATCGCGCCTTCGCGTTCGTCGACCCGACCCCGATCGCGGCCGCGTCGCTCGGCCAGGCCCACCGCGCGCGCCTCTCGCCCGGCATCGCCGCCGACCTCGGCTTCGAGGACGTCGTCATCAAGGTGCTGCGGCCCGGGATCGAGCAGATCGTCGAGGTCGACCTCGCCGCACTGCGCCGCGTCGGTCGCTGGCTCTCGCGCGTCCGGCTCGTCAACCGCCGCACCGACGCCCCCGCGCTCGTCGAGGAGTTCGCGACGACGAGCCTGGAGGAGATCGACTACGTCCACGAGGCGATCAACGTCGAGCGCTTCGCCGCCGACTTCGCCGACGACCCCCGTGTCGGCACGCCCGTCGTGGTGTGGGAGCGCAGCGCCCGCCGGCTGCTCACGCTCTCGGACGTGACGGCCATCAAGATCACCGACATCGCCGCGCTGCAGGCAGCGGGCATCGACCCGAACGCCGTCGCCGCCGAGCTCGCCCGCGCGACGTTCGAGCAGATCTTCGTCGCGGGGTTCTTCCACGCCGACCCGCACCCCGGCAACATCTTCGTCACCCCGGCGGTCGGCGAGCCTGGCGGCTTCGCCCTGACCTTCATCGACTTCGGCATGATGGGCGAGATCGACGACGAGCTGCGCGACGGGCTGCGCCAGTTCATCTTCGCCGTCGCCGCGCGCGACGCCCGCGGGTGGGTCGCCGCCACCCAGCGCCTCGGCGTGCTGCTGCCCTCGGCCGACACGGTCGAGCTCGAGCGCGCGATCTCGGCCCTCTTCGACCGCTTCGGCGGCATGGGCGTCGCCGAGCTCACGCGCATCGACCCGCGCGAGCTCGAGGCCTTCGCCCGCCAGTTCAGCGAGGTCATCCGCACGCTGCCGTTCCAGCTGCCGGAGAGCTTCCTCCTGCTGATCCGCACGATCTCGCTCATCTCGGGCGTCACGAGCGCGCTCAACCGCGACTTCAACATGTGGGACGCCGTCGACCCCTTCGCCCGCACCCTCCTCAACGGCGGCGGCGCGTCGACGGCCCGATCGCTGGGTCGCGAGGCCGTGTCGATCCTGTCCGCGCTCGCCCGGCTCCCCCAGCGGGTGGATGCTCTCGCCACGCGCATCGACCGCGGCGAGCTCGCCGTCCGCAGCCCCGAGGTCGAGCACCGCCTGCGGGTCATCGACGGCAGCGTGCGCCGCACGACCTCGGCGATCCTCGCGGCGGGGCTGCTCATCGCGGGCGCGCTCCTCCGCCCGGGTGACGAGGTACTCGGCACAGTGCTTCTCGTCGCCGCGATCCTCCCCGCCCTGCATGTTCTCTCGCCGTGGCGTTCGCGCTAACGTGACGGACGACGCGCACGGCGGCGAAGGAGACCCGGTTTGGTAGAGGCGATCGCGAAGGAACCGGGAGCGCTCCGCCGCTTCCACGAGAAGTTCGTCGTCGAGGAGCGCACGGTTCGGCCGTCCGCTCGTCGGAATCTGTACATCATCGCCGCGTCGCTCGGCGTGATCGGGCTCAGCGCCTTCCTGCTGATCCTCGACTCGGTCCGCGAGAGCGACGGGCTCTCGGTGATCGACATCCCGATCCAGAGCTGGCTGCGCGACATGGAGTCGCCGGGCCTGACCCTCTTCATGACGATCATCGCGAACGTGTTCGGCCCCATCGCGATGCCGATCGTCGTCCTCGTCACGACCGTGTGGTGGGGGTTCGCGGCCAAGCACGCCTGGAGGCCGTTCCTGCTCGCCGGCGCATGATCGTCGGTGTCGCGATCGTTCAGACGCTCGCCCCGATCATCGGCCGCGATCGACCGCCGATCTCGCTCATGCTGCTCGACGCGGACTACACGCCCTCATTCCCCTCCGGTCACGTCATGGGCGCGACCAACTTCCTGCTCATCACGACCTTCCTGGTGTTCTCGCGCCGTCGATACCCGATCTCGACGGTGATCGCGTTCCTCGTGGCGATCGTCCTCGTGGCCGCAACGGCGGTGTGCCGGGTGTATCTCGGCGACCACTGGCCCACCGACGCGCTCGCGTCGATCTCGCTCTCGCTCATCGTGCTCGGCGGCGTGATCGCGATCGACACCTGGCGGACGGTCCGGGTCGGAACCCCCGACCCCTGAGCCGACGGCAGGAGTAGCCTCTCCGTCATCGGCGTCGTCGCCAGGACGCTCGCCGCACCCTCCGGAGGCCCTGCGATGACCAAATACGTGATCTCGTTCCCGAGCGGCGTCATGGAGGTGCCCGACGGCGAGTGGCAGCAGGTCGTCGACGAGTCGCACCAGGTGATCCGCGACATCAAGGCAGCGGGCGCCTACGTCTTCGGCGGCGGCATCAACGAGGACGTCCCGCCGGTGGCGGTCGCCGCGGACGGCGCCGTGAGCGCGCCGATCTACCCGCCCTTCGACGGCGGCTTCACGATCATCGAGGTGCCGACGCGGGACGAGGCGCTGCCCTGGGCGCAGCGGATCGCGGCCGCGTGCCGGTGCCCGCAGGAGCTGCGCGAGTTCATGTACGACGAGGAGTCGTAGGCGCTCGTCAGCTCCTCTCGAGGACGAGTAACAGGAAGCACAGGAACCCGCTCTTCTCGCCGCTCCGGAGCTCCGGGGGCAGCAGCTCCGGCGGCGCGTCGGGTGAGACGAGCGGAGACGATCAGTCGCCCGCCCGGCTTCAGCACGCGCCCAGCTCGGCCAGCGGCCCCGACCAGTCCTCGAGGTAGTGCAGCACGAGCGAGGCGACGATGTCGTCGAACGATTCGTCGTCGCACGGTAGCGGCTCGGCGAGATCCGCCACCTCGAGCGGCACGCCGACTCCGAGCCGCCGGCGCGCGAGCTCGATTATCGCGGAGCTCCCGTCGAAGCCGCTCATCTCGGCGCCGCGCTCGCGCAGGGCGGCCGAGAGCGGGCCGGATCCGCAGCCGGCGTCGAGGATGCGCCGGCCACGGACATCCCCCGCCAGAGCGATCATCGCGGGCCTCTCGTAATGGGCGTTGACGAGGCTCGAGGCGTTCTCCGCGTCGTAGGCCTCAGCGAACGCGTCGTCGTGGTTGGTCTTCATCGGGTCCTCTCGGCAGCGACGGCGTCCGGGAACCCTAACGGGCGACGCGACGACGCGTAGGGTTCCCCCATGACCGGGCCCGGTCCTGGGGAGGAGCTCTTCGCCGACGACGCGACGGCCCTCGCCGTCTACCGCTCGCTCGACGCCGCCATCGCGCCGCTCGCGGGGGTGCGCATCGTCTTGTCGAAGAGCCAGGTCGCCTTCCGGGCGCGACGCGGGTTCGCGTTCGCGTGGGCGCCCGGCCGGTACGTGACCTCCGACGTCCCCATCGTCGTCTCGTTCGCGCTGCGGGAGGGGCTGCGATCGCCCCGCATCAAGGAGGTCGCCCACCCCGCCCCGACGACGTGGATGCACCACGTCGAGCTGCGCGGGCCGGACGACGTCGACGCCGAGCTGACCGCGTGGGTCACGCGCGCCTGGGACGAGGCGCGGTAGGGCGCGACGCGTCGCCGGAGGATCGGATTCGGGCTCTCAGCGCGCCGGCGCCGGCTCGCGCTCCGCGTCGGGAGCAGCCGCCCTGCCGATCCGCACGGTCTCGCCCCTCGGCTGCGGGCGGATCGCCCACCAGCACGCGGCCAGCCACAGCGGGGCGAAGAGGAAGCTCGCGAGCACGTCGCTCGGGAAGTGCATCCCCTGGTACATGCGCGCCCACGCGACGAGCAGCGGCAGCGCGATGGCCGCCGCGACGGCGACGATGCGCACCGCGCCGCGCGACCAGGCGAGCACGAGCAGGGCGATGCAGCCGTAGGTCACGATCGTCGCCGCGACGTGCCCGGAGGGGAACGACGACGTCGCCGGCTCGCCGGCGAGCTGCTCGACATCGGGACGCGCCCGACTGATCGCCACCTGCGTCGCGAGGAAGATGGAGGTCTCGCCCGCCGCAGCCGCCACGACGACGAGTGCCGGCGCCCAGCGCCGCGTCAGGGCATGCGCGACGGTGGCCGCGATGATGACCATCGCGATGATGCCCGGGGTGTTGCCGATCTGGTCGCCGATGTGGGCGAGCAGGGTCAGGGGGTCCGTCCGGCTCTCCACGAGTCCTTCGATGACCGCGACGTCCAGATCGCGCACGGGCGTCAGGACCGTCGTGATGAGCAGGCCGAGGCCGAGCAGGAGCGCCCAGAGCACTGCAGCGATGGCGACGAGGCCGACGGCGAGCTGCCATGCCGGCCGACCCGCCCCGGTGCGGGCTGCGCTCGCGGACGCCTCGATGCGCGTGAAGCGCCGGGCGAGGAACCACAGCACGACCGCGACGGGGAACGCCCACCCGATCTCCGCTGCCACTCCGGCGAGAAACTCGACCATGGACGCCCCGCCTCACTGCCCTTGGGAGGGCCGATCCGACCACGGCGGGCTCCTGATCCCCGCGCGTGGTTCACTGCGTGGGGCGTTTGCGGAATAGCGCAGCCCCGCGGATGAGCCTAGCCGGAGGGCTCATTTCCGCGATCGAGATCAGACGCGATCCCACCGTCGCCTCGGCAAGATCCCACGACGCCTCCGATGGCGGCTACCGGTCGAGGACGCGCCATCAGGGCGTCCGTGGCCGCGGCGGGTAGAGGTACCACCGGTCGCTGGTGCTCGCAAGGCCCTACCTGGAGCCTCGACGTTGACGTCGGATGGAGAGGAAAGCAACCGTGGGAGGGAAGAGATGGACAAGCACACTGATCGGCCGGTAGACGAGGGAAGGGCACCGTCGAGCCGCCCCCAGGATGACGAACACAACAGCACGAAAGGGTCTGACAGCACGGCGAAGAGCTACCTCCGCTTCGCCGCGATGATCCTGACGTCCATGGTCGTCATGTACTTCGTGATGTTCGCGAGCGTGTGGGAGTGGACCCATATCCGCTTCAGCGAGAGCCGCGTCTTCATGGCCGTGACGATGGGCGGCACGATGGGGTTGGTGATGCTGGCCTGGATGCTCGGGATGTACAAGAACACCAAAGGCAACATCGCGGTCGTCGCCGGAAGCGTGCTTCTGATCGGCGGCGGCATCACGCTCGACCGCAGCCAAGCGAGCGTCGATGATGTCGACTTCATGACGGCGATGATTCCGCACCACTCGATGGCGATCACGCGATCAGAGCGCTTCCAGAACGAGGACATCCGGGTGTGCGAGCTCGCGGTCGAGATCAGTGAGGCCCAGCGGCGGGAGATCGACGAAATGGACTGGCTAGTCCGTGACATCCAAGAAAACGGGCCGGTCACGACGACCGAGGAGGCCGCGGGTCGACAGGTACCGGACTTCAGCCAGTCCGCGGCGCGCAGCTGCGGCACTGGCTGAAGCCGGCACGCTCATCGACCGGGTGTCACGACGGGGTGGGCCTGAAACGGGCGGGCCCACCCCGCCGGCACGGGGATCAGAGTTCGACGATGAGGTTCCAGGTGGTGCCGCCGTCCACTGAGTGCATGACCTGTGCTGTGTCCGCGACGATGATCGCGCCCATCGCGCCCACCGAGATGGCGGCCGGCTCAAGGGGGACCGCACCGACTGCCTCCCAGGTCAGTCCGTCACTCGAGCGGTGCAGGACACCCTGAACGTCGACGCCGACCATTGTGAACGTGTCGGACTCCGTCGGGCTCGACGCGAGAAGAACGAGGTAGGGAGCATCCGGAACCGCCTCGAAGCTCTGCCCCCGATCCCGACTCACGACCAGGCCGTTGGATGTCGTGGCGAGCAGCGCCGAGGCGTCGGCATTCCACGCCACTGACGCCGCTGCGATGGCGGCGCCCTGCTGCCAGCCGGCTCCGCCGTCCGGGCTGACCATCACGCGCCCGGACACGGAGTCCAGGCCCGCGAGCATGGACATCCCCGGACTCGTGCCTCCGGCTGCGAGCGAGTGGAAATCGGCCTCGCCTTCCAGGCTGATCGCTGTCCACTCATCGCCGGAGAGGTCGGACTCGCGGAGCCCGATAGCGCCCGGCCCCTCCTCAGCCGGTCCAGGGTGCCCCGAGACGAGCAGACGATCGCCCACTCGAACCAGCCCCATGGCATCGCCTCGCCAGTCTCCGAGGGGATTCGCCTCTGAGACGGTCTCGCCATCGTGCGGCATGCCCGCAAGAAGGATGCCCTCGTGGGTGGCGATGTGGACGAATCCGGTCATCTCGTCGAGGTCGATCGCGTGGACATGCGATACGCCAGCTTGGAACTCCGGCGCGGGCACCTCCTCCCGGTTGCCCTCAGCGTCGGGCGCCGTACACCCAGCGATGAACAATGTGAGGGCAGTCACGACCGCTGCGAGTGCGGACTTCGGCGCGATCATGAGGATGCTGTCCGGTCGGAGTTTCCGGCGCTCATGTCCATGTCGGAGGGCATCGCGCATGCCGTGAGGGTCGCCGCCACGGCGAGGGTGAGGGGGCCCGCGAGGGCGCGCCGCATTGCATTGGTGGTCATCATTGGTCCTTCATCTGTCGGTGTTGTCTGGTGAGCGGTGGAGTCGGCGGGAAACCGAGCTCCGCGCATCACCTGCGACTGATGCCGAGCGAGAGAAGGTTCGGGGTCGTCGCGCCGACGGCAGCAACAGCCGGCTGGGCGACGAGGAGGCCGATCGCTTCCGCAGCTCGGTGGATCGATTCGCGCCACCGGGGCATGAGCAGCAGCGTCACCGCGGACATGATGAGAAGGCCGCAGACCGTCAGCACATGCATCTGACCCTCAGTGAGGCAGGTCGAACACGCGTCCGCGGGAGGGACTTCGCCCGGGTTGGCAGGGAGCGCCGCAGGTCCGGCGTGGTGGCTGGATGCAGTGGGCGCCTGGATGCTCGAGTAAGTGTCGATGGTGATAGCGGCCGAAAGCGTGTGCTCGTCGTGGCTCGCCGATGCCGAGCCATGCCCTGCCATCAGTGCTCCGAACAGGGCAAGTGCCAGCGCGATGAGGAGACTCATCGCGCGGGCGCTCGTCGTGCCCAGGGCGATTCTCACGCGACAACCGTGCCACGAGAGGGTGCGCAGTGACTGAGTGCGGGTCAAGTCCTCGGACGTGGTGTTTCTGATCTGTGATCCTTCGCGGTCTGCGCTCAAGCGGTGAGCGCGTGGATGTCGGGGCCGGTCACCTCCTCGGGCTCGGGGTCGCCGACGCGGCGGCCTCGGGCGAGGGCGCGTCGAGGCCGAGGTAGCGGCGTTGCTCGGCCCGTTCATCGTGCTGCTCGGCCAGGACCGCGCCGACGACGCGGATGATGCTGTCGCGATTGGGGAAGACCCCCACGACGTCGGTGCGGCGGCGGATCTCCCGATTCAGCCGCTCGGTGGGGTTGTTCGACCAGATCTGCTTCCAGATCTCCTTCGGGAACACCGTGAACGCGAGGATCTCCTCACGCGCCGCCTCGAGGTGGTCGAAGCTCTTCGGCAGCGTGTGCTCGCCATCAGGTTCGCCGCGTAGCGCGTTCGGCATCTCTGCCAGCCCGCTCCGGGCAGCGTCGCGCCGGCAGCCGCGACGAGTCCGGCGTGCGCGTCGGAGGTGACGAGCTTCACCCCGGTCAGCCCGCGGGCGAGGAGGTCGAGGAAGAACGTCAGCCAGCCCGCGCCGTCCTCGGTGGAGCCGGTCTGCAGGCCGAGGATCTCCCGGTAGCCGTCGGCGTTCACCCCGGTCGCCAGGAGCACGGCGACCTTGACCACCCGCCCACCCTCACGGACCTTCATCGTGAGCGCGTCCGCAGCAACGAACGTGTACGGGCCCTGATCCAGGGGTCTGGTGCGGAACTGCTCGACCTGCTCGTCCAGGCCTTTCGCCATCTCCGACACCTGCGACTTGGACAAACCGGTGATCCCGAGAGACTGCACCAGGTCCAAACGACGCCGAAGCGTCGTCACGTGGTGAATCAACCGAAGGTCACTGGCGCAAACCCGTGGACTTGGCCCTGGGTTCGAGTAAGCAATCTTTGGTGCCCCTGGAGGGACTCGAACCCCCAACCCTTTCCTTAGGACGGAACTGCTCTTCCATTGAGCTACAGAGGCTGACGCGTCCACTCTAAACCGCGGCCGTCGGCACGGCACCGAGGTCGCGGCCCCCTTCCCGCCGGCCCCGGCCTCTGCGAGCATGAGCGGATGCCCGACTCGAGCCCCGAGCATCCGGTCACCGATTCGATCGCGGCGGCCCCGCAGCCCGCCCGCGACGTCCTCGCCGGCTGGCGCGCCCGCGCGCTCGAGCTCGAGCCGAGCGCCGCCGAGGGAGTCTCGTACGGCATGCCCGCCCTGCGCTACCGCGGGCGCCCGCTCATCGCCGTCGCGGCGACCGCCGCGGGCTACTCGGTGTACCCGTTCAGCCCCGCGGTGATCGAGGCGACCGCTCCTCTGCTGGGCGACCTGAAGCGGTCGAAGGGCGCCGTCGCGTTCACGGATGCCCGGTCGCTGCCGCGCGAGGCCTTCGACGCGATGCTGCTCGCCCGCCGCGCCGAGATCGACGCGGCCCTCGACCGCTGAGTCCTGTGTCAGGGGCCGGGCGTCGCCGCGTTGACCATGACGTCCGTCAGCAGAGAGATCGCACCGGGCAGCCAGAGTGGCGAGCTCAGACCCGCGACGAGGAGCATGACGAGCTTCGCCAGGTCCTCGCGGCGACGCTCCTGCCGGCGGATCTCCGCCTTGGTCGAGCGGCGAGGCGACCTAGCCACTGGAGCCGGACGGGACCGCGCCGACCGGGGTGCGGCCGTCGGCGTGCGCGAATAGGGGGACGTGGGCGGAGCAGCAGCGACCCTCGTCGGCTTGGGCGCAGCGCCCACATCGGCCATCAGACGGTCGAAGCGCTGCATGACGCGCAGCGTGTCGGCCGCCGTCGGATCGACGTGCCAGGTTCCGGGCTCCTCGGCGGCGAGCCTGATGAGGCCGAGCTCGGCGACCGAGTGGGCAGGGCGCTGACGGCCGAGCCACTCCACGAGCTGACGGGACGACACGACGGCGGGATTCGTGCGCGGCCCGCGGCGGGCATCCGAGATGGAGCGTTCGCCCACCGTGACGAGGACGGTGGTGACCGACACCGCGAAGCCGACGCGCGCAGTCAGTCTTCGGGCCGCGTTCGTCGCATCGCGTCGGGCCTGATCGAGGTGCCGCGTGTTGGCACCGCCCACCCTCATCACGTGGTCGCCCACCCAGATGGAGGCGTCGCGGTGATGCTTGGTGTTGATCGCGAACACGCCTCCGGGTCCGATCACGAGGTGATCGACGTCCTGGGTTCCCGAGCCGATGGGGACCGCATGGCGAACCATCCAGTCGGGGCCGAGTCGCGCGAGGTGGCCGCCGACCTCCTTCTCGCCGCAGGCGCCGACGTACCAGCTCCACGCGTCGTCGGCGAGACGCACGCGGCCATCCGTGCGCAGAGTCGGGTCGAGCCGCTCGGCCTCGGCCTGCACCTCGAGGCACTTCGCCGCGACCGCGTAGCCGGGCTCGCGCGAGAGCAGCGCGTTCATCGCGCGGAAGTGCGCCCTCGTCGCCGCATCATCGTTCATCCGTCTCGACCCCCTCGGCGAGGCTAGTGAGCGATCGTCGCGAACGCGCGCCCCCCTTCTGGGGTGACTGAAGTTCGGCGCACGCCACCGGCGCTGCGAGGAGTCTGCAGCACCGACGACCCGCGGCCCCGCTCGGCGTGTCGAGCGCGACGCGCCGACCCCCGACGCTGATTGTCGGTCCAGCAGTCACGGCAGAGGCGGTCCGGCGAAAGATCCCCGCCCGCCGCGACATAACCCAGGTGTGAGCACCCCCAGCGATCGCGAGCGGCGGATGCGCGCCCTCGTCGACCTGATCGCCGAGCCGGTGCGCCGCTATCTGCATCGCCGCACCGACGCCGCGACCGCCGACGACGTGCTCGGCGACGTGCTGCTCGTGTGCTGGCGGAGGCTCGACGAGGTCCCTCCCGCCGACGCCGACGCACTGCCCTGGGCGATCGTCGTCGCCCGCCAGTGCCTCGCGAACGCGCAGCGCGCCGAGCGCCGCCGCACGCGCCTCGTCGGCCGCATCATCGCGATCGACCCGCCGCCGGTCGACGCGCCCGACGCCGCCGCAGCCCACGACGACCCCGACGGCGCCGAGAGCCGCCGCCTCCGCGCCGCCCTTGCCCGCCTGCGCCGCGACGACGCCGAGATCCTCCGCCTGTGGGCGTGGGACGAGCTCACGAGCCCCCAGATCGCGGTCGTGCTCGGCATCAGCGCGAACGCCGCGTCCATCCGCCTGCACCGCGCGAAGGCGCGATTGAGGACCGAGCTGTCGGACGAGTCGCCGGCCGCGCTGAAAGCGGCACCGGCTGCCGGACATGTCAGGGCAGAGGAAGGGAGCATCGATGTCCGACGATGACCGCGAGCTGCGCCAGCAGCTCGGCGCCGCCGACCCGGCGCGCGCGCTCGCTCCCCTCCCTGCGACGTGGCTCGACCACAGGATGGAGCAGCTCATGACCGACACCAGCACCGCCACCGCCCCCGAGGCGGCGACCCCCGCCCGCTCGCGCATCCCCCGCTGGATGCCCGTGGCCGGCGCCGCCGCGGCCGTCGCGATCGCCGCGGCGATCGTCGCGCCCCTCGCACTGGGCGGCACGCAGCCCACCGTCGAGCAGCTGGCCGCCCCCGAGGGCGGCGGACTCGCGAGCGGCAGCTGCCTCGCCCTCGACCCCGCGACCATCGCCGCGCAGGACCAGGCGTTCGCGGCGACCGTGCTCGAGGTCGACGGCGGCACCGTCGTGCTCGAGGTCACCGAGACGTTCGCAGGCGAGGTCGCCGACCGCGTCGAGGTGCCGCAGGTCGATGCGACCTCGTCCGACTACTCGGGCGTGCCGTTCGCGGTCGGCGGCGAGTTCCTCGTCGGCGCCCTCGACGGCACGATCACCGGCTGCGGCGTCACCGGCGAAGACTCTCCCGAGCTCCGCGCGTTCTACGACGCGGCCTTCGCGGGCTGACCCGCCGGCGAGGGCGGGCCCGCCGGTCGTCGACGATCGACGGATGCCCGCCCTACGCCGCGAGCGGTGCGAGGTACTCGTCCCACGCGGGCTGCGGGCGCTCGATGCCGCGCACGAGCCAGGCCGTCCCGTGCGGGGCCTTGGGCTGGACGCGCAGGCGCCACCCCATCTCCGCCGGCGTGCGGTCGCTCTTGATGTTGTTGCACTTGAGGCAGCAGGCGACGAGGTTCTCCCACGAGTCGGCACCGCCGCGCGAGCGCGGCATGACGTGGTCGATCGTGGTGGCCGTCGCCGCGCAGTAGGCGCAGCGGTTGCCGTCGCGCCGCAGCACCCCGCGTCGCGTCAGGGGCACCTGCCGCGAGTGCGGCACGCGCACGTAGCGGCGCAGGACGATGACGCTCGGTCGCTCGAAGGCGTCGTGGATCCCGATGACGGGGTGCGCGTCGTCGCGCGCGAGCACGACGGCCTTCCCGTTCATGACGAGCACGAGGGCTCGACGGAACGAGACGACCGCGAGGGGCTCGTAACCGGCGTTGAGAACGAGAGTGCGCATCCGCTGACCTCCATGAACGGAGCCCGCATGGCCTGCGGGCTGTCCTTGCGTCCCGGTGCCACCGCGGGCGGGAGGTTCAGCGCGCCCGTGGGGACGGGCACAAAAAAAGCACTGCAGTCAGACTGCAGTGCTCGTTGTCGTGCGACCCCGACAGGGCAGGGCCGCGCGAACGCTGTGCCGTATGCGGAAGACGGCGCGCGCATCCACGGTTTGGATGTCGCGTCGCTCGCACATGGCCTCTCCCGGTGTGTCCTCTGATGGCGCCGAGGGCTTCAGGCTAACCCAGAATCGGCGCACCCGCCTGAGCGGGCACGCCGATTCACGGGCTGTTCAACGAGGGTGATGGGGAATGCGCCGGCCGATCAGCCGATGCGGACGATGTAGTAGGCGTCCGTCCAGAGCGGCCGCGCCTGCACGGTCTTGCCCGGGTAGGGGGCGTCGAGGATCGCACCGTTGCCCATGTAGATGCCGATGTGGCTGTGGTCGTTGAGGACGACGAGATCGCCGGGCACGGCATCCGCGCGCGAGATCTTGGTGCCCATCGACGCCTGGCCGGAGACGCTGTGCGGGAGGGCGATGCCGACCTGCGCGAAGACGTAGGCGGTGAAGCCCGAGCAGTCGAAGCCGGCCGGCGTGGTGCCGCCGTACTGGTACGGCGTGCCGACGTACTGGAGGCCGATGTTGACGACGGCGCTCTGGCTGTAGGAGGCGGGCGGCGCGACGAGGAAGTCCTGCGCGGTCGGGCCGCTGTACGCGGTGTAGGTCGCGGCGAGCTCGGCGCGGCGCGCGGCGGCGGCCTCGGCGGCCTGCGCGGCCGCGAGCTCCTCCTCGCTCGTCGCGGTGAACTGATCGCGCGAGACGGTCTGCGCCGTCTCGGCCTCGACCGTGAGGCTCTGCGACTGAGTCGAGCGCAGCTGCGCCATCGCCTCTGCCGCTTCGACGCCGTCCGCATTGGCGACCGGGTTCACGGCGTAGCCGGGGAGGGCGAGGGTCGCGACGAGCCCCGTCGCGACCGCCATCTCGGAGATGTTGAGGGCGGTGCCGCGAAGAGTCGGCCCGTCCTCTTTCGTGTATATCCACGGTCCGCGCGCGGGACGGGCAAGCGAGAGCGCCGCGCGCAGAGCCCTAGTCGGCTGGGTGGCCGTGTCGGACTGTGCGACTGTACGCGAGGTTACGAGAAGGTCACAATCAGGACACGAACACTATATGTTGTGTAAATACGTCAGTCGCCGACGTAAATGTGCCGTGCGACCTCGAGCGGGAGCTCGATCCCCTCGGCGCGACCCGCGATCTCGACGCTGAACCAGCCGCTCGATTCACCGCGGATCGTGGCCGCCGCGCCGGGCAGCACTCCCGCCTCGTGCAGCTGGTGGAGCAGGTCGGCGTCGAACTGCACGGGCTCGGCGAGGCGCCGGATCGTGCAGTGCCGCGTACCCGCGGCGACCGCGGCCGGCAGTGAGATGACGCCGTCGAGGAACGGCTCCGCCGCCACTCCGCCGATCTCCTCGAGGCCGGGGATGGGGTTGCCGTAGGGCGACTCGGTCGGCGACTCGAGCAGCTCGAGCAGACGGCGCTCGACCTGCTCGCTCATGACGTGCTCCCACCGGCAGGCCTCGTCGTGGACGAGCGACCAGTCGAGCCCGATGACATCGGCGAGCAGCCGCTCGGCGAGGCGGTGCTTGCGCATCACCCCGATCGCCTTGCGGCGACCGTGCTCGGTGAGCTCGAGATGCCGGTCGCCTTCGACGCTCAGCAGCCCGTCCCGCTCCATGCGCGCGACCGTCTGCGAGACGGTGGGGCCGGAGTGCCCGATGCGCTCCGAGATGCGGGCCCGAAGGGGCACGATCCCCTCCTCCTCGAGGTCGAGGATGGTGCGCAGATACATCTCGGTGGTGTCGACCAGATCGGTCACGCGGTGTCCTCCTCCGTCGCACTCCGTGGAGCACGGCAAGCCTAACCGTCATCGGTGGGCCCCTCGGCCCGACCTAGAATCGTGGCATGGCCGAGACCGCGATTCCCGCCGACCTCCTCCCCCGCGACGGGCGGTTCGGCTGCGGGCCGTCGAAGGTCCGCCCCGAGCAGCTCGCCGCGCTCGCCGCCGCGCACGACCTGCTCGGCACCTCGCACCGTCAGGCGCCCGTGAAGAACCTCGTCGCGAGCGTCCGCAGCGGGCTCTCCGACCTCTTCCGCCTTCCGGACGGGTACGAGGTCGTCCTCGGCAACGGCGGCTCGACCGCCTTCTGGGATGTCGCGGCAGCGGGCCTCATCGAGCACCGCAGCGCCCACCTCGACTTCGGCGAGTTCGGCAGCAAGTTCGTCGCCTCGGCCAGCGCCCCGTGGCTCGAGGCCCCGCACGTCGTCAAGACCGCCGGCGGCACGCGCGGTTCGCTCGAGATCGTCGACGGCGTCGACGTCTACGCGTACCCCCACAACGAGACGTCGACGGGCGTGAGCGCTCCCGTGACGCGGGTCGGAGCATCCCCCGACGCCCTCACGGTCGTCGACGCGACGAGCGCGGCGGGCGGCATCGACTTCGACGTCACCGAGACCGACGTGTACTACTTCGCCCCGCAGAAGAACTTCGCCGGCGACGGCGGCCTCTGGCTCGCGCTCATGAGCCCCGCCGCGATCGAGCGCGCCGAGCGGATCGGCGCGAGCGGGCGCTGGATCCCGCCGTTCCTGTCGCTCACCGCCGCGATCGACAACTCGCGCCTGCAGCAGACGCTCAACACCCCCGCCCTCGCGACCCTCGTCATGCTCGACGAGCAGGTGCGCTGGATCAACGGCGAGGGCGGCCTCGCCTGGGCGAGCGCGCGCACGGCCGAGAGCTCGAACCACCTCTACGCCTGGGCCGCGGCGCACTCGCTCGCGACCCCCTTCGTGGCCGACCCCGCCCACCGCTCCCAGGTCGTCGTCACGATCGACTTCGACGACTCGGTCGACGCCGCCGCGGTCGCGAAGACCCTGCGCGCGAACGGCATCGTCGACACCGAGCCCTACCGGAAGCTCGGCCGCAACCAGCTGCGCATCGCGACGTTCGTGGCGATCGAGCCCGACGACGTGCGGCAGCTGACGCGCGCGATCGACTTCGTGCTCGAGAACGCGGCGGGCTGACCCGTGCGGCTCTGGGTGCGCGACGACGAGCGTCGGCCCGATCCGGCGCCGCTGCGCACCGATGACCGCCTCGCCTTCACGATCGGCGTCATCGGCTGGATCATCGCGGGCGTCATCACGGTAGGGATGCTCGTGCTGACCGATCGCGACGCGAACGTCGGCGCCCTGGTCACCATCGGCGTCGGACTCCTGCTCGGCATGACCGGCTGGGTCGTCTCCTCCCGCCGGAGCTAGCGGGCGGGTGGGCGACAGGGGTCAGAGGCCCGAGTCGTCGTCCTCGTCGGATTCCGCGTCGTCGTCCTCGTCGAGGTCGCCGTCCTCATCGAGGTCGTCGTCCTCATCGAGGTCGTCGTCGTCATCGAGGTCGTCGTCGTCGTCATCGTCGAGGTTGTCGTCGTCCCCGTCGACATCGTCGGCGTGCAGGTCGATGTCGACCCCGTCCACGTCGTCGTCGAGCCCGTGGTCGTCATCGTCGTGCTCGTCGTCGTCGAGCCCGTGGTCGTCATCGTCGTGCTCGTCGTCGTCCGACTCCTCGTCCCCGTCGGCCTCGGCGTCCTCGCCGGAGCCGGCCTCGGCCTGCTGCGCGAGGTAGTCCTCGAGCCGGTCGGCCCAGGGCACCCAGTCGGGCGCGACGAGCGCGCCGTCGCCCGGCATGAGCTCGGTCTCGAGGATGGCGGGCTCCATGCCCGGGTTCACGGCGATGCTGACCGTCCACGCCCAGCCGGGGTAGCCGCCCTGGGTCGTGGAGAAGCGAACGGTCGCGACGTCGTCGGCGACCGTCACCTCGCGCAGCGCGCCGACGTGCCTGGGGTTCGTGATCTCGCCGAGGGCCTCGCGCGCGAGCGGCTCGAGCACGGCCCGGTCAGGCGCTCCGCCCGACTCAGGCATCCAGCTCATCCGCGACGCGGCGCAGCACGGCCGCGATCTTCGCGCCGTGCTCGCCGTCGGGGTACCGGCCACCCTTGAGTCGACCGCCGACGCCGTCGAGGAGCTTGATGACGTCCTCCACGATGATCGCCATCTCGTCGGCGGGCTTGCGGTGGGCCTTCGCGAGGCTCGGCTTCGCGTCGAGCACGCGCACCGAGAGGGCCTGCGCGCCGCGCTTGCCGTCGGCCACGCCGAACTCGAGGCGGCTGCCGGCCTTGACGACCGCCCCCTCGGGGAGCGCGGAGGCGTGCAGGAAGACCTCGGAGCCATCGTCGCCGCTGATGAACCCGAATCCCTTCTCCTGGTCGTAGAACTTGACCTTGCCGGTGGGCATGCGCGCACTCCTCGCCTGTGGATGATCCAGCCTTCGAGGATACCGCGATCCCAGGGCCCCAGGATCGGGGGTACTGCGGCGTCGGCGGCGGCACCTATCCTGGTCACGTGCCAGAAGAATCCGTCGTGATGACCAACCGCGTCGAGCGCATCCTGGCCTACATGGTCGCCGGCATCATCGTGCTGAGCCTCGCGAGCTTCGTGGCCGTCATCATCGCGACCGCCTCCGGGCTCGAACGCGGCGACTTCGCCGTCGGCATCTGGCCGGCCGTGACCGTCCTGCCGCTCATCGGCCTGCCCATCGGGTTCGTCCTCATCATCACGCTGCTCGTCGTGAGCGCCGTGCGCCGGGGGCGAGCCGCGCGGGATGCCGGGCACTAGCGCCGCCTCCCTGGCCCTGGCCGCGCGGCTGCGCGACCGGGATGACGCGAGCCTCGCTCGCCTGATCCGCGACCGCGGCGTGAGCCCTTCAGGCCTCCGCGACGTCTTCGACCTCGCCGAGTCCCTCCTCGACGGCAGCACCGTCGCGTCCTCCCTCGCCGCCCTCAGCCGCCGCGCCCTCGCGGCGATCGCGACCGCCGCGGAGCACGCCGATGGGCTCCCGCTCTCCGCGCTCGCGAGCGCCCTCGACCGCGACCCGGCCGCACTGCTCCACGACCTCGTCCCCGCCGAGCGCGCCGCGCTCGTCGCTCTCGGCGACGCCGCCGATGGCCGGACCGAGCCCACCGTCGCCGCCGACCCGACCGTCCTCGTCTGGCCCTCCGTCGCCGCCGAGCTCGCGAGCTGGCCCGCGCGCGGCCTCCCGAGCACCGAGGCCCTGCGCGACGAGCCCGCTCCTCCCGCGCTCGAGCCCGTCGACGACTCCGACCGCCGCTTCCTCGACCGCGGCGCGGCCGAGAAGGCCTACACGACCGTCACGCGCGTCACCGAGCTGCTCATCGCCCTCCAGGAGAGCCCCGCGCGCCTCCTCGCGAAGGGCGGTCTCTCGCTCCCCGAGGCGAAGCGGCTCGCGGCCGCGGCCGACGCCGAGCTCGACGAGATCCCGGTTCTGCTCGACCTCGCCGTTCTCGCCGGGCTCGTGGACGACTCGGCGGGCCACACGCGCCCGCTGCCGGCCGTGGACGAGTGGCGGGGCCGCCCCGTCGCCGACCGGTGGGCCGCGCTCGCCGAGGCGTGGGCATCCGCCCTGCCGGAGGAGCTGCGCGAGCTGCTCGCCGACCGCGTCGACGCCCGCTGGGGCGAGGGAATCGCCGACTTCGTCGACTGGCTGTACCCGGCAGGCGGGGATGCCCTGCTGCGCCGCCTGCACCGGCGCGGCGCCCAGGGCGATCGCCTCGGCATCGCGACCGACGGCCGCCCGTCATCCATCGGTGCGGCGCTCGTGACCTCAGGGGCCGCGGCGGCCGCCGAGGTGCTCGCTCCGCTCGTGCCGCCCGCCGTCGACAAGGTCTACCTCCAGCACGACCTCACGATCGTCTCGCCCGGCCCGCTCGCGGGCGCGCTCGACGAGCGCCTGCGCCGCGTCGCCGTCATGGAGGCCGCGGGGCTCGCCGGGCGCTACCGCGTCACGCAGGAGTCGGTGACGCGCGCGATCGCCCTCGGCGAGACCGCCGACACCCTCGTGAAGTTCCTCCACGACATCTCGCTCACGGGCGTCCCCCAGCCGCTCGAGTACCTCGTCCGCGAGACCGCACGTCGCTACGGTGCGGTGCGCGTCGGCGCGCTCGACCACGACGAGAGCACGACGCTCGGCGCTCGGACGGGCGTGCGGAGCGACGACGGCGTCATGCTCGAGGCCGTCCTCGTCGACGCCGCCACGGCATCCCTCGGTCTTCGGCGCACCGGGCCGCACCGGCTCGTGAGCCGCGTCGAGCCCGCGATCGTGCTCTGGACCCTCATCGACGCCCGCTACCCGGCCGCTCCCGACGACGGCGCCCTGCCGCCCGAGCGCCCGCGCTCGAGCGCGGCGCGACCGCCCGCTCCCCCGGCGGAGGACCCGGTGCTCGCCGCCGTCGCGCGGCTCCGCCAGGCCGCGGCGTCGACGAGCAACGAGAGCGGCGCAGCGTGGGTCTCGCGCCAGTGGGAGCTCGCGGTGCGCGGCAAGCTCGGCGTGCGTGCGACGATCGCGATGCCCGACGGCACCGAGCGCATCCTCGAGCTCGAGCCCACGGGCATCGCCGGCTCGCGCGTGCGCGGCCGCGACCTGCAGGCCGACGTCGAGCGCACCCTGCCGATCTCGAGCATCACGGCGCTCGAGCCGCTGGAGTAGCGCGCGTCGGGCCCTCCCAGGCGACGCACCTAGACTGGCCCGTTATGAATCCCGAGGGCCCGCTCATCGTCCAGAGCGACCGCACCGTGCTGCTGGAGGTCGCCAATCCGCTCGCCGACGACGCCCGTCATGCGCTCGCCGTCTTCGCCGAGCTCGAGCGCGCCCCCGAGCACGTGCACACGTACCGCATCACGCGCCTCGGCCTCTGGAACGCCCGCGCCGCCGGCCACGAGGCCGCCGAGATGCTCGCGGTGCTCGAGAAGTACGCGAAGTTCCCGGTGCCGCAGTCGGTCGCGATCGACATCACCGAGACCGTGGGCCGCTACGGGCGCCTCATCATCGTGCGCGACGAGGAGGGCAACCTCGTGCTCCGTTCGACGGATGCCGCGGTGCTGACTGAGATCGCCCACAACAAGCGCGTCGCCCCGCTTCTCACCCGGCGCATCGATCACTCGGCGTTCGAGCTCGCCGCCTGGGCCCGAGGCCAGGTCAAGCAGGAGCTCGTGAAGATCGGCTGGCCCGCGGAGGACCTCGCCGGGTACACCCCGGGCACCCCGCACGAGATCGACCTCGATCTGAGCGGCTGGAGCATGCGGCCGTACCAGCAGACCGCCGTCGACCACTTCTTCGAGGGCGGATCGGGAGTCGTCGTGCTGCCCTGCGGCGCGGGCAAGACCCTCGTCGGCGCCGCCGCGATGGCCGCGGCCGACACGACGACGCTCATCCTCGTCACGAACACGGTCTCGGCCCGGCAGTGGCGCGACGAGCTCCTGCGCCGCACCTCCCTCACGGCCGAGGACATCGGCGAGTACTCGGGGCAGCTGAAGGAGATCAAGCCGGTCACGATCGCGACCTACCAGATCCTCACCGCGAAGCGGAAGGGCGAGTACGCGCACCTCGCGCTCCTCGACGCGCTCGACTGGGGCCTCGTCATCTACGACGAGGTGCATCTGCTGCCGGCTCCGGTGTTCAAGCTCACCGCCGAGCTGCAGGCCCGCCGACGCCTCGGGCTCACCGCGACGCTCGTCCGCGAGGACGGCCGCGAGGGCGACGTGTTCAGCCTCATCGGGCCCAAGCGCTTCGACGCCCCGTGGAAGGAGATCGAGGCGCAGGGGTACATCTCGCCCGCCTCCTGCTACGAGGTGCGCGTCGACCTGCCGGCGAGCGAGCGGCTCGAGTACGCGGCGAGCGCCGACGACCAGCGCTACCGGCTCGCCGCGACGGCGCCGGCGAAGCTCGAGGTCGTCAAGCAGCTCGTCGCCCAGCACGAGGGCGAGCGCATCCTCATCATCGGGCAGTACCTCGATCAGATCGACGAGCTCAGCGAGGCGCTCGGCGTGCCGCAGCTGACCGGGTCGACGCCCGTCGACGAGCGCGAGCGGCTGTTCCAGGAGTTCCGGGTCGGCGAGACCCCCGTGCTCGTGGTGTCGAAGGTCGCCAACTTCTCGGTCGATCTGCCCGAGGCGACCGTCGCGATCCAGGTGTCGGGGTCGTTCGGCTCGCGCCAGGAGGAGGCCCAGCGCCTCGGCCGCCTGCTGCGCCCGAAGGAGAGCGGGCTCCCCGCGCACTTCTACACGCTCGTCGCGCGCGACACCGTCGACCAGGACTTCGCGCAGAACCGCCAGCGGTTCCTCGCCGAGCAGGGGTACAGCTACACGATCATGGACGCCACCTCGATCGGCGCGGCCGCGTAGACCCGGTGCGGTCGGCCGCTAGGCCGGCCCGACCGCGGCGAGGATGCTCTCGCCGAGCGCGACGGGCCGCGTCAGCTGCGGCCAGTGCCCGGTCGGGAGCTCGACGACCTCCAGCCTGTCGAGATCGCGCAGATCCGCCTCCTCGAAGACGTCCCACGCCGGGAGCGGCACGGAGTCGCCCTCGACCGGCAGCTCGTCGTTGACGACGCTGCCGTCGCCGAGGGGGAAGGCGTCGACGAACACCAGTCGGCCGACGAGCTCGGGCCGGGCATCCGCCGCGCCCCACGCGATCGCCGCACCGCCGCTGTGCCCGACGAGCGCGATCGGGCCGGAGCCGGCGGCGGCGAGGTCGTCCAGGGTCGCGACGACCGCGGCGATGTGCGTCTGCAGGCCGATGCCCGCGTGCGGTGCGGGCTCGGCCTCCTTGCCGGGGAGGGTGAGCGGGTGAACTCGGTGACCCGCCGCCGCGAGCGGCGGGGTCACGGTGCTCCACGAGTCGCCGTCGAGCCAGAAACCGGGGATGAGCACGATGTCCATGCGGCGAATCTAGAGCGGGGTACCGACACGCGCGCCCGGGAGGCTCACAGCGCGCTCCGGCCCGAGTCGGGCATCCCGTTCTGACACCATCGGCGCGGCATTCAGGAAACTCGCAACGGACGCGCAGATACTGATGCCATGGCTGATGGACCGAAAATCCTCATCGTCGATGACGAACCCAACATCCGCGACCTCCTCACCACCTCGCTCCGCTTCGCGGGGTTCATGGTGCGCGCGGTCGGCAACGGCGCTCAGGCGATCTCGGCGGTGCTCGAAGAAGAGCCCGACCTGATCATCCTCGACGTCATGCTCCCCGACATCAACGGGTTCGGGGTGACCAAGCGCCTCCGCTCGAGCGGCTACACGAGCCCCATCCTCTTCCTGACCGCCAAGGACGACACCGACGACAAGATCATGGGTCTCACCGTCGGCGGCGACGACTACGTCACCAAGCCGTTCAGCCTCGACGAGATCGTCGCCCGCATCAAGGCGATCCTTCGCCGCACGATGCAGGAGGAGGATGACGCGATCATCCGCACGGGCGAGCTGACGATGGACCAGGACACGCACGAGGTCACAGTCGGCGACGCGGTCATCGAGCTCAGCCCCACCGAGTTCAAGCTTCTGCGTTACCTCATGCTCAATCCGAATCGGGTGCTGTCGAAGGCGCAGATCCTCGACCACGTGTGGGAGTACGACTTCAACGGCGACGCCGGCATCGTCGAGAGCTACATCTCGTACCTGCGCCGGAAGCTCGACCAGCACACCGACGAGCCGCTCATCCAGACCAAGCGCGGCTTCGGCTACATGCTGAAGGCCGCGAAGGCCTAGTCCGTGCCGACGGGCGCCGTCGTGCGCGATGCATGAGCAGCTGAGCCAGTGGTGGGAGGGCATCTCCCTCCGATCCAAGATCACGGGCGTCACCGTCCTCGTCGTCACGGTGGGCCTGCTCGTCGTCGGCATGGGCACCCTCACGGTGCTGCAGCAGACGCTCGTCGGTGAGGTCGACAGACAACTCCGGGCGGCGGCGACCGAGCTGCCCCGAGCCCCCGACCAGCTGTCGACCGATGACTTCGACGACTTCGACGATCTCACCGGCTCGGTGTTCTCGAGCCCGTTCTACTTCGGCGCGGTCGGTCACGACGGCGAGGTGATCGTCGACAACGTCGACGCGACCCAGTCGGCGCAGGCACCCGACGTCAGCCGCCTCACCTTCGAGGAGATCGGCGACCGCTACGGCGAGGGCATCACCGTCGCGAGCGAGAACCGCACGACGCAGTGGCGGCTCGCCCCGTTCTCGCTGACCCTCCGCGATGAGGCGGGTGGCGAGCCGATGCGCGCGACCCTCGTGATCGGCGCGAACCTCGCCGAGTCGAACGGCATCATCGGCTCGTTCGCCTCGATCTTCCTCGGGTTCGGCATCGTCGCCGTCATCGTCAGCGCCGCGCTCACGCGCCTGCTCGTCACCTCGACCTTCCGCCCCCTGCGCGACGTCGAGGCGACCGCCGCGCGATTCGCGGGAGGCGACTTCAGCCAGCGCCTGGGCGGTGCGACGCCCAACACCGAGGTCGGCCGCCTCAGCCGCTCGCTCAACACGATGCTCTCCCGCATCGATCGCGCCTTCGCCGACCGCGCCGCGACGATCGACCAGATGCGCCGCTTCGTCGGTGACGCGAGCCACGAGCTGCGGACCCCCCTCGTCTCCCTCCGCGGCTACGCCGAGCTCTACCGCATGGGCGCCATCCAGAAACCCGAGGACGTCGCCCAGGCCATGGAGCGCATCGAGAAGGAGGCGATCCGCATGGGCGCGCTCGTCTCCGACCTCCTCGAGCTCGCGCGCCTCGACGAGTCGAAGCCGCTCGAGGCCGGCCCCGTCGACCTCGTGCCGCTCGCGCGCGACGCGGCCCTCGACGCGATGGCGGGCGCTCCCGACCGCGACGTGACGGTCGCGGTCGACGACGCGGCGGCATCCCCTATGGCCCCCGTATTGGATGCCCGGCCGGAGCCCGCGGCCACCCCCGAGCCCACCACCTCGTCGCTGAGCACCGCGGCCATCGCCGCGATCGCCCGCCTGCGCGGGCGCCGGGGGCGCACCGCCGCCGCGCCGCAGCCCGTGCTCGAGCTCGCGGTGCCCGAGCTGCCCGCCGCCGAGGCCGTCGTGCTCGGCGACGAGAACAAGATCCGCCAGGTCGTGACGAACCTCGTCGGCAACGCCATGCGCTTCACCCCCGCGGGCTCGCCCATCGAGCTCGTCGTCGGCATCGACCGCACCCGCAGCATGGGCACGATCTCGATCGTCGACCATGGCGAGGGGATTCCCGCGGCGCTCAAGGAGAAGATCTTCCAGCGGTTCTTCCGGGCCGATTCCTCCCGCACGCGCGACACGGGCGGCTCGGGGCTCGGGCTCGCGATCGTCGCTTCGATCATCAACCAGCACGGGGGCCGGATCGACGTGCTCGACACTCCGGGAGGCGGTGCGACGTTCATGGTGTCGCTCCCGCTCGTCCCCAGCGCGCGCCGCGCGGCGCTCTCCTCCGGAGACGACGCGGCTCCGCCCAGCGCCGCCTCGGCCTCCTAATCTGCTCGCGTCGGCGGGGGCACGCCCCGCCGCACCGAGCTCAGGAGGACTCATGACCCGGTACCAGGTCGACAGCGACGCGATCATCAGCGCGACGGGCGCCGCCCGCGCCTCGATCGGTCGCCTGCAGGCGGAGGTCGCGTCGCTCAGCGGCCAGCTCGGCGCTCTGCAGGGCTCGTGGCAGGGCTCGGCGGCGACGGCGTTCCAGTCGCTCGTCGGCGAGTGGACGGCCACGCAGCAGCGCATCGAGCAGACGCTCGCCGCCCTCACCGAGGCGCTGGGCAGCGCCGGTCAGCACTACGCCGAGATCGAGCAGGCGAACGCCAGGCTGTTCTCGCGCTGACGCGCATGACGCTTCCGGGCGAGCGACCCGACGCCGATGCTCGGATACGCGGAACGGGGCGGCTCCCCGAAGGGAACCGCCCCGTTCTCGTGTCTCGTGAGACGACCGGGACTAGAAGTCCATGCCGCCCGACGGGTCGCCCATGGGGGCGGGGTGCTTCTCGGGCTTGTCGGCGACGACGGCCTCGGTGGTGAGGAAGAGACCGGCGATCGACGCGGCATTGAGCAGCGCCGAGCGCGTGACCTTCACCGGGTCGGCGATCCCGGCACCGAGCATGTCGACGTACTCGCCCGTGGCGGCGTTGAGACCGTGGCCCACGGGGAGGTGACGCACCTTGTCGGCGACGACGCCCGGCTCGAGACCGGCGTTGAGCGCGATCTGCTTGAGCGGCGAGTCGATCGCGACGCGCACGATGTTCGCACCGGTCGCCTCGTCGCCGACGAGACCCGTGAGGGCGTCGGACTCGAAGGCGAGCTTGCCCGCCTGGATGAGCGCGACGCCACCACCGGCGACGATGCCCTCCTCGACGGCGGCCTTCGCGTTGCGGACGGCGTCCTCGATGCGGTGCTTGCGCTCCTTGAGCTCGACCTCGGTCGCAGCGCCCGCCTTGATGACGGCGACGCCGCCCGCGAGCTTGGCGAGGCGCTCCTGGAGCTTCTCGCGGTCGTAGTCCGAGTCGGTGTTCTCGATCTCGGCGCGGATCTGCTTCACGCGACCGGCGATGGCGTCGGCCTCGCCGGCGCCCTCGACGATCGTGGTCTCGTCCTTGGTGATGACGACCTTGCGGGCGCGGCCGAGCAGGTCGAGGGTCGCGTTCTCGAGCTTGAGACCGACCTCCTCGCTGATGACCTGGCCGCCGGTGAGGATCGCGATGTCCTGGAGCATGGCCTTGCGGCGGTCGCCGAAGCCGGGAGCCTTGACGGCGACCGACTTGAAGATGCCGCGGATCTTGTTGACGACGAGCGTCGCGAGGGCCTCGCCCTCGACGTCCTCGGCGATGATGAGCAGCTGCTTGCCGCTCTGGATCACCTTGTCGACGACGGGCAGGAGGTCCTTGATCGCCGAGATCTTGCCGTTGACGATGAGGATGTACGGGTCCTCGAAGACCGCCTCCTGGCGCTCCGGGTCGGTGACGAAGTAGGCCGACAGGTAGCCCTTGTCGAAGCGCATGCCCTCGGTGAGCTCGAGCTCGGTGCCGAAGGTGTTCGACTCCTCGACGGTGACGACGCCCTCCTTGCCGACCTTGTCGATCGCCTCGGCGATGAGCGCGCCGATCTCGGGGTCGGCGGCGGAGATGCTCGCGGTCGCGGCGATCTCCTCCTTGGTCTCGACCTCCTTGGCATTCTTGAGCAGCTGCTCCGAGACGGCCGCGACGGCCTTCTCGATGCCGCGCTTGAGGCTGATGGGGTCGGCGCCGGCGGCGACGTTGCGGAGGCCCTCGCGGACGAGCGCCTGGGCGAGGACGACCGACGTGGTCGTGCCGTCACCGGCGACGTCGTCGGTCTTCTTGGCGACCTCCTTGACCAGCTCGGCGCCGATCTTCTCGTACGGGTCGTCGAGCTCGATCTCCTTGGCGATGGAGACGCCGTCGTTCGTGATGGTGGGGGCGCCCCACTTCTTCTCGAGGACGACGTTGCGGCCGCGCGGGCCGAGCGTCACCTTGACCGCGTCGGCCAGGATGTTGAGGCCGCGCTCGAGGCCGCGACGGGCCTCTTCGTTGAAAGCGATGATCTTAGCCATGTGTGTCTTTCGTCCCTCCCGGACGCAGTACGTACGGTAGCTTCTGGCACTCGCAGAACCGGAGTGCTAACAGCGATTCTGGCACTCTCGTAGAGCGAGTGCAAGCCGAGGGAGCGGCTGCGACGGCCTCGCGTCAGCGGATCGTGACGGAGCCGGCCGTGGGGACGAGCTCGACCCAGGTGTTCCCCGGGGCGAGGCGGACCGCGAGGCCGTTCGCGTCGACGAGGCGCACGGGCGCGTTGCGATCGGCCTTGCTCCACGCCACCTTCAGGGCCTTCCCGCCCGACAGGACGAATGCCTCGCCGCCGCCGATCATCTGCGTCGTCGGGATGTCCTGGATGACGGCGACGGGCACGCGCAGGATGACGAGGTTGACCGCCGACAGGCGCGTGCCGCCGGCGGCGACGTCGGGCGCGCCGCCGGTCATGGTGCGCAGCCACGTACCGGAGCCGGCATCCCACGCCCACGACGGCGTCGCGAGCGAGCCGAAGACGAGCGAGGCGCCCGACACCGCGTCGCCGTCGCGCACCGCGGTCGCGGAGGCCGCGTCGGCGGCGTAGGCGAAGTGCTGCTGCGGAGCGGCGAGCTCGCCGTGCTGGGCGATGAGCTGCGGCGCGCGCACGATCACGTTATGCGGCGCCGGCGCGTTCCCGCCGCGGAACATGACCGAGTCGGTGTCGGCCTGGCCGTGGATGGCGTTGTAGACGTCCGTCGCGCGCATCATGTCGACGAAGCGCTGCTGGCCGCCGGAGTACGCGATGATGCCGCGCAACGGGGACACGATGTCCGGGTCCATGGGGCGGATCGAGCGGATCGGCCCGATCTCGGCGGGGACGTCCGAGTGCCAGACCGCGACGTATCGTGTGAGGCCGCCCTCGACGAGCTCCTCGAAGACGATGTCGGCTCGGTCGATGCCGATCTGCGGACGCGCTCGCGGGTGGTTGTCGATCTTCGCGGCGAGCGAGGGCGACGCGAGACCGCCGACCGCGATGCGCTCACCGGTGAGCGGCGCGAGGTCGAAGTCCTCCGGGGCGACGTAGGCGGGGGTGAACGGCTCCTCGGTCGGCTCGGGCGCGGCGCTCGTCGAGATCGGGGCGGGCTCCGGTGCGCCGGCGCAGCCCACCAGCAGCGCGGCGACCGCGCCCAGCGCGATCAGAGAGGTCGATCGGCGACGAGCGAGGCGGTCCATTCGGTCACGATAACCCCGGGCGACCCGTTCCGGCCGCATCGGGGTCGGGCGAGCCGTCGTCAGACCGGGCGGACGCTCTCGGCCTGCGGCCCCTTCGTGCCGGTGCCGACCTCGAAGGTCACCGACTGGCCCTCCTCGAGCACTTTGAAGCCCGGCATGTCGATCGAGGAGTAGTGGACGAAGACGTCGCTCCCGCCCCCTTCGAGCGTGATGAAGCCGAACCCCTTCTCGGCGTTGAACCACTTGACGGTGCCACTGGCCATGGAGACTCCCTGCTGTGCTGACGAGCGCGATGCTAACTCAGCAGAAGCCGCCCGCACCAGGGATTCCGTGCCCTCACGGCGAACCGTCGCACGACGGTCGCACGAGCGAAACACGGCGTTCATCGATCGGTCGGCGAACGTCGGACCGGGCCGTCGCGGAACGGGGTCAGCCCGCGGCGTCGGCCCCGACCACGACCGTGATGGGGGCTCCGGGGAAGGCGTCGGAGAGCTCGATCGCCCCGAGCCCGAGCAGCTCGACCATGCCGAGCGCGATCCCCTCGTCGGCGGGGTTCGAGTAGTAGACGGTCGTCGTCTCGATGTCGTCGGCGGCCGCATTCGTGACGGCGCCCACCGGCCAGCCGGCGGCGGTGAGCACATCCGCGCTCGACTGCCCGAGCCCCGCGATGCCGGCGCCGTTGAGCACCGTGATCGTGAACCCCTCCGGCAGCTGCACCGTCGTCGGATCGGTCACGGGCGTGATTGCGGGGTCGGGCTCGGCGGGGGGCTGAGCGACGGGCGGCGGGGTGCCGAGATCGAGGCCGCTGTCGATGACCTGCAGGGCCAGCAGACCGAGCCCCACGAGCATCCCCGTCGCGAGGGCGATCACGCCCGCGATCACCCAGCCGCGCGAGCGGGGGGCGGGAGCGCGGTGGGCGCCGACGCGGCCGAGCTCGGCGGGCACGTCGTCGAAGCGATCGCTCGGGTACTCGGCCATGCTGTCGGCTGCCTCCGGGGCGAGTGGGCGAGGGGTCGGTCGGCGCCTGCAGGGGGCGCGGGTGGTGGCGCGGGTGGCGGTGAACGCAGCAGTCGGAGCTCAGGCGGCCCCGGTGCCGGGGCGGCGCGTGCGGCGCAGCTCGGCGCGAGCGGCGCGCACCTCGCGAAGCCGGCCGACGAGCACGGGGTCGTAGCGCACGGCGGCCTCCTCGTCGAGGAGAGCGTTCAGCACCTGATAGTAGCGGGCGGGGCTCCAGCCGAACTCCTGGCGGATGCGGACCTCCTTGCGGCCCGTCGCACCGCCCCACCAGCGGCGCTCGAACTCGAGCACGCTCGCGATGCGATCGGCGTCGGGCACGGTGGTCACGCTCGAATGCTAGGCCCGCGACGGGCCGTCGCCGGCCGTGACGCGCGCGACCGGCTCAGTCGGCTGCGGCGTCGGAGGCGACCCACCGGTCGATGCGCTCGCCATGGGGGCTCACCACCGCGAGCGGATGCCCGTCGCGGCTGAGCAGGAAATCCCCGTCATTGCCCGGCAGGCTCTCATCCGCGCGCGCGCCCACCTCGGAGAGCACCCGTCGCCCGTCGAGCGAGATCCAGTGCCCCGGGAGGCCCGCGACGGTGCGCGCGAAGCGCTCGCGCTCGGGCGGGGCGAGGTAGACGAGCACGGCCGGGCTCCACACCACGAGCGTCGCATCGGCGGGCGCGTGCGCGGCGAGCGCGGCGACCCCGTCGACCGCGTCGGCGGCGACCAGATGGGGCGGATGCTCGCGCGCGATGCCGATCGCCGCGTCGAGCTGCGCTGCTCGCGCCCGCTCCTCGGGCCAGACGAGGGTGCGCAACCAGCGCTCGTCGTCGGCGCGATCGAGGCGGAGGGGGCTGCGGTCGAGACCGGCGCGCCAGACGATGTCGGGCATCCGGGTCGGAAGCGGCACGCCCGCGCCGAGTTCGCAGCGCAGCTCGAGGGTCGACGGTCCGTCGAGCGGGTCGATGCGCGTCTGGCGGGACGGTCCGGCGAAGACGTGGCTGTAGCGGTCGGCGAGGAGGCCGAGCCCCGCCGAGGCGCCGACCTCGAGCAGTGCGATCGGCCCGGGGATGCCCTGCAGCGCCGCGACGAGCGGGCCGGTGCGCCGCGGGTCGTTGGTCTGCGTCGCGCGGGCGCGGGCGACGGCGGCGACGGCATCCCACTCCCCCTCGAGCCAGGTGCGCACGTCGCCGCGCGGGCTCAGGCCCGTGAATCGCGCCGCGGTGAGCACGAGCACGGGCTGACGGTCGGCGACGGACAGGGTGTCGATGAGGGCGACGAGCTCGTCATCACCCGCGATCGCCTCCGACCACGCGGCGTAGATCGGCGAGCGCGGAGCGGCCTCGCGGGCGAAGCGGCGGTACCTCTCGGCGGTCGAGATCACGCTCGAATCCTGGCAGACGCGGTGCGGTCAGGCGGTCGGCGCGCGGCGCATCCCGATGTGCGGGATGCCCGCCTCGAGGTACTCGTCGCCGTACGGCTCGAAGCCGACTGCGGCGTACAGCGGCTGGACATAGCTCTGGCTGTGCAGGGCCATCGGCTCGTGCCCGAACTGCGCGATGACGTGCTCGAGCAGGTGGCGGCTCAGGCCCTGGCCCCGGCGGTCGGCGCGGGTGACGACGCGGCCGATGAGGCGCCGGGCATCCGCGTCACCGGGACGGGGCTCGTCGTTGAGGAGGACGCGCAGATAGCTCGCGACGCCGGAATCGTCGCGGATCCAGACGTGCAGCGTCGACGGGTCGCGGTCGCGCTCGTCGAGCTCCTCCTCGTCGATGCGCTGCTCGAGGTAGAAGACGCTCGTGCGGAGGGCGAAGATCTCGAAGGCGTCATCGGGCGTCATCTGGCTCCAGGAACGCTGGATCGGGGAAGAGTCCGCCACGGGGTCGAGTTTAATGAGAGACGACGTATCGCCCCGCGGGGCGAGGAGGAGGCATCATGACCGAGCAGCAGACCGGCAAGTACGCCGTCGAGAAGACCGAGGAGCAGTGGCGCGAGGAGCTCGGCGAGGAGCGCTACCAGGTGCTGCGCCAGGCCGGCACCGAGCGCGCCTGGACGGGCGAGCTGCTCGACGAGAGCCGCTCGGGCATCTACACGTGCGGCGCGTGCCACGCCGAGCTCTTCGTCGCGGGCACGAAGTTCGACTCGGGCTGCGGCTGGCCGAGCTTCTACGAGTCGGTGCGCCCCGAAGCGGTCGAGCTGCTCGAGGACAACACTCTCGGCATGACCCGCACCGAGGTGCGCTGCGCGAACTGCGGATCGCACCTCGGCCACGTCTTCCCCGACGGCTTCGGCACGCCGACCGGCGACCGGTACTGCATGAACTCGCTCGCGCTCGACTTCCAGGCGGACGGCGAGGCGTAGCGACGAGCGTCGATCACACCGCGACGCGCTCGCCGATGCGGAAGCGAGCGCCGCGGTGCTCGTCGGGCAGGCGGTCGCCGCGGCCGTGGAGCTTCTCGCGCAGCGTGCCCTCCTCGTAGGAGTCGGGGTAGACGCCGCGCTCGCGCAGCACCGGGATGACGTGCTCGACGATGTCGGCGAAGGTTCCGGGAGTGATCGCATAGGCGAGGTTGAAGCCGTCGACGTCGGTCTCCGCCACCCACTCCTGCAGCTGGTCGGCGATCTGCTCGCCCGAGCCGACGATGAGCGGGCCGAGGCCGCCGATCGCGCCGTGGCGGCCGATGTCGGCGACGGTGAACTCCTGCCCGTGCTCGGCGGCCGCCGCGAAGTTCGCGATGACCGACTGGATCGCGTTGCTCTGCACATTGCCGACCGGCTCGTCGAGGGCGTACTGCGAGAGGTCGATGCCCATCCAGCCCGACATGAAGACGAGCGCGCCCTCGGGGTTCGCGTAGCCGAGGTAGTCGGCGTACTTCGCCTGCGCCTTCTCGGGGGTCTCATCGGTGATGACCGTCAGGAGCGTGTAGATGCGGGCGGCATAGCGGTCTCGGCCAGCCTCCTCGAGTGCGTCGCGGATGCGCTGCACCGTGCCGCGCAGGACCTCCTTCGTGGGCGCGGCGACGAAGATCGCCTCGGCGTTGCCCGCCGCGAAGGCGATGCCGCGCGAGCTCGCCCCCGCCTGGTAGATCACGGGCGTGCGCTGCGGGCTGGGCTCGGAGATGTGGATGCCCGGCACCGTGAAGTGCGTGCCCTCGTGCCCGATCTCGTGCACCTTGCTCGGGTCGGTGTAGACGCCCGCCTCGCGGTCGCGAACGACGGCGTCGTCCTCCCACGAGCCCTCCCACAGCTTGTAGAGCACCTCGAGGTACTCATCGGCGTGGTCGTAGCGGTCGTCGTGCTCGCGCTGATCGTCGTGGCCCATGTTGCGGGCGGCGCTCGGGAGATAGCCGGTGACGACGTTCCAGCCGACGCGGCCCTTCGTGAGGTGGTCGAGAGTCGTCATGCGTCGCGCGAAGGGGTAGGGGTGCTCGTAGGCGGTGCCGGCCGTGACGCCGAAGCCGAGGTGCTCGGTCGCGGCGGCCATCGCCGACACGAGGAGGATGGGATCGTTGACGGGAACCTGTGCCCCGTGCCGGATGGCCGCCTCGTTCGAGCCGCCGTAGACGTCGTAGGTGCCGAGGACGTCGGCGATGAAGATCCCGTCGAAGGTGCCGCGCTCGAGGAGCTGGGCGAGCTCGGTCCAGTAGCCGAGCTCCGTGTAGCGGTGCGACTGGTCGTCGGGGTGGCGCCACAGCCCCGAGGACTGGTGGGCGACGCAGTTCATGTCGAACGCGTTGAAGCGGATGCGGCGCGGGGGCCGGGCGGGCGAGGCGGAGTCGGTCGACGGAGACATGCGGGCCATGGTGCCTCTGCAGCGACCTCGAGCGCAGGCCCGGCCGTCACGGTGCGTCACCGAGCGTCACTCGGTTACGCGCGGCTACCGCGTGTGACGTCGGGCGACCGCGTATGACGCGTGCGCTGGTCGAGCATCCGTCGCCGCGCCTACCGTGCTCGGCATGACCGCGCTCACTCTCGACCGCCCGCTCTCCGTCGTCGGAGTCTCCGGAAGCACGCACTCGCCCTCGCGCACGACCGCGCTCGTCTCGAGCATCCTCGACGTCGTCGCCCGCGACCGCGACGTCGACACCCACCTCGTCGAGGTCGACCGCATCGGGCCCGGTCTCGCCGGCACCGTGCGCCGCTCCGAGCTCGCCGTCGACGTGCAGGCCGAGCTCGCCCGCATCGAATCGGCCGACCTTCTCGTCGTCGCGAGCCCCGTCTACCGAGCCTCGTACACGGGCCTCTTCAAGCACCTCTTCGACTTCGTGGAGCAGTACGCGCTCGTCGGCACGCCCGTGCTGCTCGCGGCGACCGGCGGCAGCGAACGGCACGGACTCATGATCGAGCACCAGTTGCGGCCGCTGTTCGGATTCTTCCAGTCGCTCACGCTCCCGAACGGCATCTACGCCTCCGATGCCGACTTCACCGATTACCGCATCTCGAACGATGAGCTGCAGGAGCGCATCGAGACCGCGGTCGCGCGCGCGCTGCCCGTCGTGGACCGCGTGGCGCCCGAGGTGCGATCGGCGTACTTCTAGCGGCCGAGGGCTTCTCGCGACCCGGCGCCTAGAGGTCGGCGTCCGTCGCGAGCGGTCGTCCGCGCCGCCAGCGGATGCTCGCCACGAGCACCCCGGCGAGCGCGAGCACGACCGCCGCCGCCGTGGCGGTCGTCGAGCCCGGCCCGAGCGGCGCGACGACGTCGAACACGAGCGAGGCGAGGATCTGCCCGGTCACGAGGCACAGCCCGAGCACGAGCACCCCGATGCGGCCGACCGTGACGGTCTGGATGGCGATGAAGATCGCCCCGACGGCGCCGCCGAGGTAGAGCAGCGGGTTGCTCGGGAGCGCCTCGGGCAGACCGGCGACCAGCAGGTGCACGAGCGTCGCCCCGGCGAGCGCGGCGGTGCCGACCGTGAAGTTGATGATGGTCGCGGCGAGCGCCGACCGCGCCTCGGCCCGCACGCGGCCGTTGAGGCCCTGCTGGAAGGCGACGGCGACGCCCGCGAGCAGCGGCAGCAGGACCGCCGCGACCGGGAAGCCTGCGGCGCCGAGCCGCGGGACGACGGCCACGGCCACCGCCGCGACCGTGAGCGAGGCCCCGATCACGCGCGCGGGTGCGATCGCCGTGCGGCGAGCCCCCGCGAACCCGGTCGCGTCGAGCGTCAACCCCGTCACGGTCTGGCCGGTGACGATGGCGATGGTGAAGATCGCGACGCCGAGCATCCCGGCCACGAGGCCCTGGGCGAGCACGAAGTAGCCGCCGGCGAGACCGCCCAGCAGCATCCACCAGGCGAGACGGCCGTGCCGCACCTCGGTGAGGACGCGCGCGAGCCCCGCGCGGCCGCGCGGCGAGAGCGCGAGGATCACGAGCAGGATCAGCCACCCGCTGCCGAACGAGATGAGCGCCGCCGTGTAGCCGTCGTCGAGCAGCTGCCCGAGCTCGCCGTTGATGCGGCTCTGCGTGGCCACGCCGACGCCGGCCGCGAGGGTCGCGGCGATCGCGAGCGCGGTCGCGGTGCGCGAGCCGTGGTCGGGCTCAGTCGCCATCGGGGTCCTCCCCGGCGAGCGCGCGAGCGGCGAGCGACTCCTCGCCCGCGAGGCGCCACACCTCGAGTGCCGCGCGGCCGTTGAGCACGATGATGAGCCCGCCGAGCAGGATGTCGGGCCAGCCCGTGCCGACCGCGAGGGTCACGAGAGCCATGACGATGATCGCGAGGTTGATGACGACATCGTTGCGCGCGGCGAGCCACGCGGCCCTCCCCATCGCGCCCGACGAGGTCCGGATGCGCGCGAGCAGGAGCGCCGCGATCAGGTTGACGGCGGCGGCGCCCGTCGCCGTGAGGATGAGCGGGATGACCGCGGGCGCCTCCGGCTCGCCGACCTTGAGGACGAGCTGCACGATGACGGCGATCGCAGGGATGAGGATCACGATCGCGAGGGCTCGGCCGACCGCCGCCCGCGCCGCGAGCGACCAGCCGAGAGCGAGGGCGATGAGGAGATTCACCGCGGTGTCCTCGAGGAAGTCGACGCTGTCGGCGAGCAGCGAGACGGAGCGGATGGCGAGCGCGACGCCTCCCTCGACGAGGAAGTAGGCGAGATTGAGCGCGGCCACGACGAGGACGGTGCGGCGGAGGATCGGGAGCGGGATGCGCGGCGCAGGCCGCGCGACGAGCGACGACCCGTCGCGGCCGGCGTCGTCGGGCGTCTGATCCACGGGTCCATCGTCCCGCATCGCGGGGCGCGCCGCGGACGTCCGGGCCGGGCGGCCGACGGGGCCCAGGGACGCACCCCCGTTCGGGGGCCTGCGCGCGGGGAGTGCGCGGACTACGTTTCGGTCATCCTCGGGCCCGTCGATGCGCCCGGCATCGCTCCGCGACCCGCCGATGCCGCGCTCTGCCCGAAGGAGATCTCATGCTCATCACCCGTGGACGCCCCCGCATCCTCGCCCCGCGCAGCGCGATCGTGACGCTCGCGTCGGCGATCGCGGCCCTCGCGCTCGTCCTCGCCCCCGTCTCGGTCGTCGGCGACGACGCCGCGTGGGCGGCGAAGCCCACGAGCCCGGGGGGCGGGAAGCCCGGCGGCGGGAACGGCGGAGGCGGCGGCGGAGGCGGCGAGGCCGAATACGCCGCGATCGGCGACTCGTTCGCGGCCGGCACGGGCGCCCGGAGCTACCTCGACACGAGCTGCTACCGGAGCTCGCGGAGCTACCCCTCGCTGCTGGACGCGGAGGCGACGCTCCGTCTCGTGGCGTTCCCGGCGTGCTCGGGCGCGACGACGGCCCAGGTCACCTCGGCGCAGGTTCCGACCATCCCGACCACGGTGAAGGTCGTGACGATCACCGTCGGCGGCAACGACGTCGGGTTCGGCACGGTCATGCGCAACTGCTTCGTGCTGGTGTCGAGCTCGTGCGCGTCGAGCATCGACGCCGGCGCGGCGATGGCGGCCTCGCCGGAGTTCGCCGCGAGCATCCAGGGCGTCGTCGACGCCGTTCAGGCGCGCGCTGGCGGCGCGCGGGTCGTCGTGACGGGCTACCCGCAGCTGTTCCACCTCGACGCATCCGGGACGAACGCGAAGTACGTGTGGGCCGACGAGGTCAATGCGCAGACGGTCACGCTCAACGCGGTCATCCGCGCCAACGCCGAGGCCGCTGGCGCCGTGTTCGTCGACGTCACCGGGCTCTTCGCGGGGCACGGCATCGGCAGCGCGAGCCCGTGGATCAACGACTGGAGCCTGTTCCGCAGCGTCGACGCGTTCCACCCGAACGCGACCGGCTACGCGCAGGGCTACACGGTCGCGCTGCGCACCGTGGCGGTGCCGATCGTCGTGTGAATGACGAGAGGGAGGAACGTGGGGCCGCCTGTGGGAATCGAACCCACGACCTATTCATTACGAGTGAATCGCTCTGCCGACTGAGCTAAGGCGGCGTGCTCGGTTCGCACCGGGACACGGCTATGGAGTCTAGCCCATTCGACGGGCGCACCTCGCACCGGCAGTCGACGAACGGAGTCGGCGCGTGCGGGTCAGCCCGCGCAGACCGGTCAGCCCGCGCAGACCGGGTCGCTCGCCGGAACGGTGCCGGAGATGAAGTAGTCGTCGACGAGGTCGTTGATACAGGGGTCGCCCTCGTCGTAGGCGATGTGCCCCTCGCCGTCGTAGGTCAGGAGCACGCCGCTCTCGAGCTGCTCGGCAAGCGCTTCGGCCCAGACGTACGGAGTGGCCGGATCGCCGGTCGTCCCGATGACGAGGATGGGCGGAGCGCCCTCGGCCTGCACGGGCTCGAGCTCGCCCTCGAACTCGTGCGGCCAGTTCTGGCAGACGACGTCGCCGAGCACGCTCGGGTCGGAGGTCACGGGCGCGGCCTCGGCGATGGCCGAGTTCTGCTCGATGATCCGCTGCGGGTCGCGCTCGACCGGGTAGTCGAGGCAGTTGATCGCGATGAACGCCTCGAGCGAGTTGTCGATGTACTCGCCGTTCTCGCGGCCGTAGTAGAAGTCGGCGAGCAGGAAGCCGGTCTCGACAACCCCCGTGCGCAGCTCGGTGAACATCTGGCTCAGGAACTCCCACGACGCCTCGTCGTAGAGGGCGGTCGCGACCGCGATGTCGAGCACGGAGTCGGTGAAGAGCCGACCGTCGGGCCCGGCGATGGGGTCGGTCTCGAGACGCTCGTAGAGCTGCTCGACGACCGCGAGCGCAGCGGCGGTGTCGGTCGGGAAGGGGCACGTCGCGGCGGCTGCGCACTCGGTCAGGTACGTGGTGAGCGCGGACTCGAACCCGACGGACTGCGCGAGGACGACCTCGAACTGGGTCGTCGTCGGGTCGGTCGCGCCGTCGAGGACCAGCCGGCCGACGCGGTCGGGGAAGCGGTCGGCGTAGCGGGCGCCGATCTCCGTCCCGTAGGAGTAGCCGAAGTAGTTCAGGGCCTCGTCGCCGACGACGGCTCGGAGCATGTCGAGATCACGCACCGTGGAGTCGGTGTCGACGTGCTCGAGGAGGGCCCCGGAGTTCTCGGTGCACGCGTCGACGAAGCGCTGCGCGCTGCGCTCGAGCTCGTCGACCCACTCGGGAGTCTCGGGCTCGGCCTCCGGCACTCCGTAGATGAACTCGTCCATGTCCGCCGGGTCGGTGAAGCACGTCACGGCCGAGGACCGGCCGACGCCGCGGGGATCCCAGCCGATGACGTCGAAGCTCTCGCGAAGTCGCTCGCTCACCGCGAAGTCGACGCTGTCGCGGACGAAGTCGAATCCCGACGCGCCGGGCCCGCCGGGGTTGACGAAGAGCGAGCCCTGGGCCTCCTCGGTCGCCCGGTAGCGCACGAGGGCGAGCTCGACGTCGTCCCCCTCGCCGGGGTCGTCCCAGTCGAGCGGCGCGATCGCGGTCGCGCACTGAGCACCGCCGCCGCAGCGCTCCCAGACGAGAGCCTGCCGATAGTACGGCTCGAGCCCCGCCTCGACCTCCTCGCCCGTGGGCGTCGAAGTGTCCTGTCCGGTGAGCCCGCTCAGCCAGGTCGGCACGCAGCCGGAGAGCGCGAGGACCGCGACGAGGGCCAGGGCGACGGCGGAGCGGCGGGGTCGGGTCGTCACGCCGGCGAGCCTAACGCGGGCACCCGTCCGCTGGCCGTGATGAGCATCGCCTCGAGCGCGAGGACGGGCGGCGTGTTGCCCTCGACCCGTCGGCGCGCCTGCCCGATCGCGTCGAGCGCCGCGAGCGACTGCTCGGCCGGGCTCGAGCGCGCGACCTCCTCGAGCCGTGCGCGCTGCGACTCGTTCACGAGCTCGACGCCGGCGTCGAGCTGAAGGAGCAGAAGATCCCGGTAGAGCGAGAGCAGATCGACGAGCACGCGATCGATGCCATCGCGGACCGATCGGGTCGCACGGCGCTTCTGGTCCTCCTCGAGAGCCTTGAGCGCGCCGCGCATCGCGGGAGGAACGGTTCCGCCCGGTTCGAGCCCGAGCGAACGGAGCGCGGCGTCGCGCTCGAGCGCCTCGCGCTCGGCGGTGAAGGCCTTGGCGTCGTCCGTGGCGAGAGCGACGAGCTGCTCCGCGGCGAGCACGGCGCGCGAGACGCTCGTCACGCCGAGCGCGAGCTCGAGGGTGCGGGCCCGCCGCTCGCGGGCCTCGGCGTCCGTCGCGAGTCGGAGGGCCATCCCGATGTGGCTCTGCGCCTCGCGGGCGGCGCGCTCGGCGAGGCTCGGCTCGACGCCGTCGCGGCGCTCGAGCAGGTCGGCCACCTCGCGCACGCTCGGCACGCGGAGCCGGACGGCGCGCACGCGCGACCGGATCGTCGGGATGAGGTCGGCGGCGCTCGGAGCGCACAGGATCCAGACAGTGCGCGGCGGCGGCTCCTCGAGCGCCTTGAGCAGCACGTTGGAGGTGCGCTCGGTCATGCGATCGGCGTCCTCGACGATGATGACGCGGTACGGCGCGACGCTCGGCGAGTACTGGCTCTGCGAGACGAGCTGCCGCACCTCGTCGATCGAAATGATGACGCGCTCGGTCGCGAGAACGGCGAGGTCGGGGTGGGTCCGAGCCGCGACCTGCGCGGCGGTGATCGCCGCCGCGGCGGGCTGAGGGGTGAGGAGCTCGGTCGCGAAGGCGAACGCGAGGTTCGACCGACCGGAGCCGGGGGGCCCCGTGATGAGCCACGCGTGCGTCATCGAGGCGGGGTCGCTCGCCGCCGAGCGCAGAAGGGCGATCGCCGCCTCCTGCCCCGTGAGGTCGTCCCAGCCCGTCATGCGGTCAGGGTATCGAGCAGCGCGGACACGCGAGTGCGGATGCGCTCCTGCAGGGTCGCGACCGGCGCGGTCGCGTCGAGGACGAGGAAGCGATCGGGCTCGTCGCGCGCGAGGGAGAGATACGCGTCGCGGACGCGCTCGTGGAAGACCGCGGCCTCGGCCTCGAGCCGGTCGTACCGCGTGCGGCTCGCGTCGAGGCGCTCGCGGCCGAGCGACGGGTCGAGGTCGAGCAGCACCGTCAGGTGCGGGAGCAGCCCCTCGGTCGCCCAGAGCGAGAGGTCGCGCACCTCGTCGGTCGACAGCACGCGCCCGGCGCCCTGGTAGGCGACCGACGAATCGAGGTAGCGGTCCTGGATCACCACGTCGCCGCGCTCGAGCGCGGGCCGCACGACCGTCGCGATGTTGTGCGCGCGATCGGCGGCGTACAGCAGCGCCTCGGCGCGCGGGGCGATGTAGCCGCGGCGGTGCAGGATGATCTCGCGCAGCTCGAGCCCGAGCTCGGTGCCGCCGGGCTCACGCGCGTGGACGACGGTCTCGCCTCGACCCGTCAGCCACTCCGTGAGGAGCGCGGACTGCGTCGACTTGCCCGAGCCGTCGCCGCCCTCGAACGTCAGGAAGAGGCCGGTCACGCGGACTACTTCTTCTTGGCCGCGGGCGTGCGCTTGGCCGCGGGCTTCTTCGCCGCGGCGCGCTTGACGGGCTTCTTGGTGGGGCCCTTGGCGCGCTTGTCGGCGAGCAGCTGCACGGCACGATCGAAGTCGACCGCCTCGACCTCCTCGCCGCGCGGGATGGTCGCGTTCGTCTCGCCGTCGGTCACGTACGGGCCGAAGCGGCCGTCCTTGATCTTGATCGGCTTGCCGCTCACGGGGTCGGCGTCGAACTCCTTGAGCGCGCTCGACGCGCGGCGCGCGCCGTACTTCGGCTCGGCGAACTTCGCCAGCGCGCCGTCGAGGTCGATCTCGAAGATCTGGTCCTCAGAATCGAGCGACCGCGTGTCGGTGCCCTTCTTCAGGTACGGGCCGTAGCGGCCGTTCTGCGCCGTGATCGGCTCGCTCGACTCGGGGTCGAGCCCGACCTCGCGCGGCAGGCTCAGGAGCTTGAGCGCCATCTCGAAGTCGACCGTCGCCGGGTCCATGTCCTTGAAGAGGGATGCCGTGCGCGGCTTCTCCGCCGCGGCCTTCTTCTTCGCGGGCGCGCGCTTCTTGGGCGGCTCGACCACTTCGCCCGTGGCGGGGTCGACGACCGGCTCTGCGGCCGCGGGCTCCTCGGGGGTCTCGGGCTCGGGGTCGACCTCGGTCACGTAGGGGCCGAAGCGGCCGTCCTTCGCCACGACGTGCTTCCCGTTCTCGGGGTTGATGCCGAGGACGCGATCGCCGACGACGGGCGCGTCGATGAGCTCCTGCGCCTTGGCCGGCGTGAGCTCGTCGGGGGCGAGGTCCTCCGGGAGGTTGACGCGGCGTGGCGTCTCGGACCCCTCCTCGGCGACCTCGAGATAGGGGCCGTACTTGCCGATGCGCAGAGTGATCTCGTCGGTGATCGGCATCGAGTTGAGGGCCTTCGCGTCGATGTCGCCGAGGTTGTCGATGACGGGGCGGAGGCCGGGCTGGTGGGCGTCGCCGAAGTAGAAGCCCTTGAGCCAGTCGGTGCGGTCGGCTTCTCCGTTCGCGATGCGGTCGAGGTCGGCCTCCATCTCGGCGGTGAAGTCGTACTCGACGAGGTCGGCGAAGTTCTCCTCCAGGAGCCGCACCACGCTGAACGCGATCCAGTTCGGCACGAGCGCGGTGCCCCGCGGCGTGACGTACCCGCGGTCGACGATCGTGGAGATGATCGCCGCGTAGGTGGAGGGGCGGCCGATGCCGCGCTCCTCGAGCGCCTTGACGAGGCTCGCCTCGGTGTAGCGCGGGGGCGGGCTCGTCTCGTGGCTCTTCGCCTCGACGTCCTGCACCGAGAGGGTCTGCCCTTCGGCGAGCGGGGGGAGCTTCGCCTCAGCGTCCGCGGCGTTCTTCTCCGCGTCCCGCTCCTCGTCGCGACCCTCCTCGTACGCCGCGAGGAACCCGCGGAAGGTGATGACGGTGCCGCTCGCGGCGAACTCGGCGATCGCACCGGCCTCGGCGGGGGCGGCGAGCGGACCCGCCTGGATGGCGACCGAGGCGGTCTGGCCACGGGCATCCGCCATCTGGCTCGCGATGGTGCGCTTCCAGATGAGGTCGTAGAGCTTCCAGTCGTTCCCGCGGAGGGTGCCCTCGAGCGCGCTCGGAGTGCGGAAGGTGTCACCGGCGGGGCGGATCGCCTCGTGGGCCTCCTGCGCGTTCTTGGACTTGCTCGCGTAGACGCGCGGCTTGTCGGGGATGCTCTCCGCGCCGTAGAGCGAGGAGGCCTGAGTGCGAGCGGCGGCGACCGCCTGCTGCGACAGCGAGGACGAGTCGGTGCGCATGTAGGTGATGTAGCCGTTCTCGTAGAGCGACTGCGCGACCGACATGGTCTGTCGAGCGGTGAAGCGGAGCTTGCGCGCGGCCTCCTGCTGCAGGGTCGAGGTCGTGAACGGGGCGGCCGGTCGGCGCGTGTAGGGCTTGGACTCGACCTTGGTGACCGTGACCGCGACATCGGGCGACCGGAGGGCCTCGGCGAGCGCCGTGGCCGTCGCCTCGTCGAGCGCGATCGTGCCGGAGCCCTTGAGCTCGCCCCGGTCGTCGAAGTCGCGGCCGCTCGCGACCTTCTTGCCGGCGAGGCGCGTGAGGCGTGCGGTGAACGCGGTCTCGGCATCGACCGGGCAGAGAGTCGTGTCGAGATCCCAGTACTGGGCGGCGACGAACGCGAGGCGCTCGCGCTCGCGGTCGACGACGAGGCGGGTCGCCGCCGACTGGACGCGTCCGGCGCTGAGCCCGGGGCCGACCTTGCGCCACAGCACGGGGCTCACCTCGTAGCCGTAGAGTCGGTCGAGGATGCGCCGAGTCTCCTGAGCGTCGACGAGCGCGGTGTCGAGCTCGCGAGTGGACTCGGTGGCTCGGGCGATCGCCTCCGGCGTGATCTCGTGGAAGACCATGCGCTTGACGGGAACGGACGGCTTGAGCACCTGGAGGAGGTGCCACGCGATGGCCTCGCCCTCGCGGTCCTCATCCGTGGCGAGGAAGAGCTCGTCGGCGCCCTTCAGCGCCTTCTTGAGGTCGGCGATCACGCGCTTCTTCTCATCGGAGACGACGTAGTACGGCTCGAAGCCGTTGTCGACGTCGATCGAGAACTTGCCGAGCGGGCCCTTCTTGAGCTCGGCGGGCAGGTTCTTCGGCTCGATGAGGTCGCGCACGTGCCCGACGGAGGCCTGCACCTCGTAGCCGTCGCCCAGGTACTTGCCGATCGTCTTCGCCTTCGCAGGCGACTCGACGATGACCAGCTTCTTCGTGCTCGGCACGGTACTCCTCGATCTCAGGGGCGTCCGGGGGGATGACTCCGCACCCCGGCGGTCGCTGCGGCGCGCATGCCGCGTTCTGGCACACCATACACAGGTTGTCGAAGGCGGCGTCCCAGGGCGGGCGGCTCACGACGGAGGCGGACCGGCTCGCGAGGAGCGTTCCACGGGCAGCCCCGCAGCGGTTCCGGAGACGGCGACGACGATCTCGAGCCCTTCTACTCGGCAGGCGGCGAGGTGCGTGCGATTGGCCGCCGCGACACGGGAGGCGACCGCGCACGGGGGCTCGGCGAGCCAGCCGAGGAGTGCGTCCCCTCCCGCGAGCGCGGCGGCGTCGGCGGCACCGGCGAGCCTCTGCGACTCGACGAGCGCGGTCCCCGCGACGACCGCTCCCCCGCCGCCGGCGGCGACGACGGCGATGAGGCCGAGGACGAGCGGAGCGCCCGCCATCAGCGCCCCTCGTCGAGCGCGCACGACCGCGCGTCGAGCTCGATCGGGATCGAGAGGATGCGCGGACGCACGCTCACCGTCGCGCAGACCATCCCGCCCGAGCCTTCGAAGCGCAGCCGGCCGCCCGGGGCGGCGGCCGCGATCTGCGCGGCCGCCGCGCCGTCGGGGTCGCCACGGGCGAGGGAGCGGGCGGCGTCGGCCGCCGCGTCCTGCGCGCGGAGCAGGAGCGTCGCCGCGCCCAGACCCTGCAGGCTCGCGACGAGGACGAGGACGACCGCGGGGATCGCGATCGCAGTCTCCGCCGTGACGGCTCCGCGATCACGGCTCGCCGTCCGTCGCGGCGGCCGCGCCACTCCCGTCATCCGCCGAAGGACAGCGCGGTGCGCACCATGTCGGTGAGGATGCCCCGCACCTCGTCGCTGCGCATGATGACGACGAGGAGGCTCGCGAACCCGACCGCCGCCATCGTCGCGATCGCGTACTCGGCGGTCGCCGCACCGCGGTCATCCGCAAGAGAGAGGGAGCGCGGGGCTCCATCTCCGGACCGGACGGCCGCGACGAGCGCAGCGCGCTGCCGGACGGGCGAGCACAGGCCAGGAGCACGTCGCGAGGAGGCCCCCGCGAGTGCGAAGGACGGCTGCATAAGAGAGGAGTGGCTGCGAGACATGGGGGTCGCGCCTTTCTGGTCGGTGCGCGCACGAGTCGAGGTGAGCGCTGTCGAGGGCACGAACGGTGTCCAGTGTGCGCATCGCGGGGAGGTCGCGGCGATGCGGACCGCGAAGACTCGCGAGGTCACCCCGTCGGCCCCGCTGTGGAGGAGAGGAGCCCGACGAGCATCGGCACGACGCCGAGGAGGAGGAAGGACGGCAGCACGCACACGCCGAGCGGCAGCATGAGCCGCACGGCCAGCTCCTCCGCCGATCGTCGAGCCCGCGCTCGCTCCGCCGCCCGGGCCTCCGCTGCCTCGGCCCGCGCGAGTGCTCCGAGCGGAGCCCCCGACGCGCGGGACAGCGCGACGAGCCGGGAGAGCGCATCATCGGCCGCCTGCGCTCCGGATGGCGCGGGCAGCCCCTGGTCGACGAGCGCCCGCAGGACGGTCGCCCGAGCGGCCTCCGGAGAGCCACCGCCGCCCGCAGCGACGGCGAGCAGATCCAGATCGAGCCCGACGGTGGGCGGAGGCGGAGCCGCAGCGCGGAGCATCCGCGCCATCCAGGCGCGCGCGAGCACGCCGAGCGCGAGCCCGGCCACGATGCTCGCGATGCCGATCGGGTGCGCGAGGCTCGCGAGGATGTCGGCGCCCGCCAGGAGCGCCAGACCGATCGCGACGACGGGAAGCGCGAGCACGATGCGCGCGGTGGCGCGCGGCCCGGCGAGCGCGACCGCGATGTCGCGCTGCGCCGCCGCCCGGTCTCGCACGGCTTCGGCGAAGGCGGAGAGCGCGGGAGCGAGCGGCGCCCCGCTCGAGGTCGCGACCGACCACGCGGCGGCGAGCGCCCGCCACCCGTCGTCGCGATCGCGCGCCACGCGGTCGATCGCGAGACCGAGCGGTGCGCCTGCGTCGAGGTCGTCGACGAGAGCCGCGAGCGCGGCATCAGCCGGACGCGCGGCGGCCATGACGTGGCGCCAGGCGGAGGCCGGCGCGATGCCCGCACCGACGAGGACGGCGAGCCGGTGAACGTGGCTCGCGAGCGCATCGGTCGACTCCGTCATCCGCGCGCACCCGGCTCGACGGGCACCGGGTCGACGGGCACCGGGTCGACGGGCACCGGATCGATCGCGAGGCGCTCGCGCTCGTCCAGTCGGAACCGACCGAGTTCCGCCCTGCGCTCGCCGCCGGGGCCACGGGACAGGTGGACGACGAGATCGATACCGCTGAGCGCCTGACGAGCGAGGGCCAGCGGGTCGAGACCGGCGATCATGCCGACCGCCTCGAGCCGGGAGGGCACGTCCGCGAGCGAGTTCGCATGCAGCGTGCCGGCGCCGCCTCGGTGCCCGGTGTTGAGCGCGGCGAGGAACTCGCGCACCTCCGCGCCGCGGCACTCCCCCACCACCAGGCGATCGGGCCGCATCCGGAGCGCCTCGCGCACGAGCCGAGCGAGGTCGACCTCGCCCGCTCCCTCGAGATTCGCCTGCCGGCACTCGAGGCCGACGACGTGGGGGTGCCGGATGCGCGCCTCGGCGACGTCCTCGATCACGACGATCCGCTCGGCGGTCGAGGCCTCGGAGAGCCAGGCGGCGAGCAGCGTGGTCTTGCCGCTGCCCGTCGCGCCGGTGAAGAGCACTGTGCTGCGATCGCGGAGGGCGATGCGCAGCGCGTCGACGGCCGCGGAGTCGAGCCCCGCATCCCCCAGCATCACGGGCCGCGAGCGCGGCAGCCGGATCGAGAGGGCCGGCCCCGCCCAGGCGATCGGCGGGAGAGCGGCGTGCACGCGCACGCCGTCGCCGATCCGCACGTCGGCGCACGGCGTCGCCTCGTCGATGTGCCGCCCGCCGAACTCGATCAGGCGGACCGCGAGATCGCGCGCGGTCGTGGCATCGAGACGGATGCCCGGCACGCGCTGCACGCCGCGCCCCGCGTCGCGCCACACCGCCCCGTCGCCCGTGACGAAGACATCCGTCGCCGCTTCGTCGTCGACGGCGCGGGCCAGGGGGCCGAGGGCGGCGCGGAGCTCCACCGCGAGCGGCCGGGCGACCGGAGTCGGCGACGAGGACGAGGCGTTCGTCTCGGCACGGACGCGGGGGTCGAGCGGGACGAACGGCGCACGGTGCATCGCCCGATCGTCGCCGACCGCGGCCGGAAGCACGGGGTGCCGAAGAGAAGGGCGGAGAAAAGACGAACGGCTCCTCGTGGGGAGGAGCCGTTCGGTGCTTGGGGGGCGGCGCCCAACTTTGGGGGGAAATGGGCGCCGCCTCAGCAGCACGCGATTGGGGGGAATCGTAGCCGTGCTGCTCAAGTCAGTCTTGCTGCTGACAGGGATCAGTCTACGACAGCGGCCCTCCGCGTCAAGACTTTCGGTCAGCGAATTGTCCCCCAAAGTGCCGACCCTCGCTCGGGGGCGCTCCGTGACGCGACGGAGTGCGCGATCCGCAGCGCGGATGAGCCCGCTCGTCGCCTCGTCGCGCGCGTTCGTCGCACCGCGAGCCCGAGCCCTGGCGACCGCTCCGCCCGCGAATAGGATGGCCCACGACCACCTCAGCGTTGCGGCAGTCCAGGCCTGTTACGCACATCGACCAAGGATGACGATGTCCACGACTTCGATCGACAGCCTCCTGCACGAGGAACGGCGCTTCGCGCCCGACCCCGACTTCACGGCGAACGCCGTAGCCGGCCCCGAGCTCTACGATCGGGCCAGCGCCGACCGCCTCGGCTTCTGGGCCGACCAGGCGCGCGAGCTGCACTGGCACACCCCCTTCACCGAGACCCTCGACTGGTCGAACCCGCCCTTCGCGCGCTGGTTCCACGACGGCGAGCTCAACGTCGCCTACAACTGCCTCGATCGCCACGTGGAGGCGGGCAACGGCGACCGCGTCGCCATCCATTGGGAGGGCGAGCCCGGCGACAGCCGCTCGATCACCTACGCCGAGCTCACCGCCGAGGTGAAGCGCGCGGCGAACATGCTCGCGGGCCTCGGCGTCGGCCAGGGCGATCGTGTGGCGATCTACCTGCCGATGATCCCCGAGGCGGTCGTGTCGATGCTCGCCGTCGCGCGCCTCGGCGCGATCCACTCGGTCATCTTCGGCGGCTTCAGCGCCGAGAGCATCCGGGCCCGTGTCGAGGATGCCGATGCCAAGCTCGTCATCACCGCCGACGGCGGCTGGCGCAAGGGCAAGGTCTTTCCGCTCAAGCACGCTGTCGACTCCGCCCTCGCGGCCGCCGAGACCGACGTGACGACGGTCGTCGTCGTGCGACGCGGCGAGAACGAGGTCGAGTGGCAGCAGGGGCGCGACGTCTGGTGGCACGAGGCCGTCGGCGCGCAGCCCGAGCAGCACGTGGCTCCCGAGCTCGACGCCGAGCATCCCCTCTTCATCACGTACACGAGCGGCACCACCGGGAAGCCCAAGGGCATCCTCCACACGAGCGGCGGCTACCTCACGCAGACCGCCTTCACGCACCGCAGCGTCTTCGATCTCAAGCCTGAGACCGACGTCTACTGGTGCACCGCCGACGTCGGCTGGGTCACCGGCCACTCCTACATGGTCTACGGGCCCCTCGCGAACGGCGCGACCCAGGTCATGTATGAGGGCACTCCCGACACGCCGCACCCCGGCCGGTGGTGGGAGATCATCCAGAAGTACGGCGTGACCATCTTCTACACGGCGCCCACGGCCATCCGGTCATTTATGAAGGCCGGGCGCGAGATCCCGCTCGCGTACGACCTGTCGAGCCTGCGCGTGCTCGGCTCGGTCGGCGAGCCGATCAACCCCGAGGCGTGGGTCTGGTACCGCGAGATCATCGGCGGGGGGAGGACCCCGATCGTCGACACCTGGTGGCAGACCGAGACGGGCGCGATCATGATCAGCGCCCTGCCCGGTGTGACGACGACCAAGCCCGGCTCGGCGCAGGTGCCGATGCCCGGCATCTCGATCGACGTGCTCGACGAGGACGGCACGCACGTGGGCAAGGAGGCGGGAGGTCTGCTCGTCGTCACCGAGCCCTGGCCGAGCATGCTGCGCGGGATCTGGGGCGACCCTGAGCGATTCCAGGAGACCTACTGGTCGAAGTTCGGCACGAAGTACTTCGCCGGCGACGGCGCGCACCTCGACGCCGATGGCGACGTCTGGCTGCTCGGCCGCGTCGACGACGTCATGAACGTCTCCGGCCACCGCCTGTCGACGATGGAGATCGAGTCGGCCCTCGTCTCGCACCCGATCGTGGCCGAGGCCGCGGTCGTCGGCGCGAGCGACGAGACCACCGGTCAGGCGGTCGTCGCCTTCGTGATCCTGCGCTCGAAGAAGGCGAAGAGCGTCTCGGCGACCGAGGCGAGCCAGATGCTGCGCGCGCACGTCGCCGAGCAGATCGGCGCGATCGCCCGCCCGCGCGAGATCTTCGTCGTCGCCGAGCTGCCCAAGACGCGCTCGGGCAAGATCATGCGCCGCCTGCTGCGCGACGTCGCCGAGGGCCGGGAGGTCGGCGACACGACGACGCTCACCGACTCGACCGTCATCACCGTCATCACGGACACGATGCGCTGAGCCGGCCGGTCGATCCGTGGTCGGCCGGAGACGACGAACGGGGCTCCTCCCAGGCGAGGGGCCCCGTTCTCGTTCGTGCGGCGGTCTAGGCGAACTCGACGACGAGCTCGACCTCGACGGGCGCGTCGAGCGGGAGCACCGCGACGCCGACCGCGCTGCGCGCGTGCGCGCCGATCTCGTCGCCGAAGATCTCACCGAGCAGCGTGCTCGCGCCGTTGAGGACCACGGGCTGACCGGTGAAGTCGGGGGCCGAGGCGACGAAGCCGGTGACCTTGACGATCCGAGTGATGCGGTCGAGCGAGCCGATGACGCTCTGCACCGCCGCGAGCGCGTTGAGGACGCACCGGCCGGCGTAGCCGGCCGCATCCTCTGCCAAGACCGCGTCGCCGACCTTGCCGGTCGCCGGCAGCGCGCCGTCGACGAACGGCAGCTGGCCGGCCGTGAAGACGAGGTGACCGGAGATCGTCGCGGGCACGTAGGCCGCGACCGGCTTCGCCACGGCGGGGATGCTCAGCCCGAGCTCGGCGAGGCGCGCGTCGATGCGGCTCATCTCACGCCGCCTTGGGGCGCTTGAGGTACGCCACGAGACCGCCCTCGGGGCCGGTGACGATCTGCACGAGCTCCCAGCCCTGCTCGCCCCAGTTGTTGAGGATGGCGGTCGTGCTGTGGATGAGGAGCGGAGTGGTCGTGTACTCCCATTGAGTCATCGTCGGATCCTTCGGTCTTCCTCATAGGGTCATCGCGTACCCTTGAGTCTATGTCTGCGCAGAATCAAGGGGCTCCTGGCGCGATCCGCGCACTCTTCGGGATGGTGGCCCTGTCGGCCGTCGCCGGAGTGCTCGCCACCGTCATGGTCACGCCCGCGATCGCCCTGACCGGGATCGCCGCGAGCAACACCATCGGGATCTTCGACAGCCTTCCCGAGTACATCGAGATCAACGAGCTCCCCGGGCGCAACGCGCTCTACGCGCAGAAGACCGCGAACCCGGAGGACGGCTACCAGCAGATCGCGACCGTCTTCGCGCAGAACCGCGAAGAGGTCGCGTTCGATCAGATCAACGACTTCGTGAAGAATGCGACCCTCGCCGGTGAGGATCGCCGGTTCTACGAGCACAACGGCGTCGACGTGCAGTCGGTCGTCCGCGCCGCCGTCGGCAACGTGGTCTCCGGCGGCATCGAATCGGGCGCCTCGACCCTGACCATGCAGCTCGTCAAGAACATCTGCATCCAGGAGGCGCTCAACACCGAGGATGTCGACCGCGAGGCCGCCCTCGCCGGCGTCGCGGACTGCCAGGTGTCGAGCCTCGAGCGCAAGCTCAACGAAGCGAAGCTCGCCATCAACCTGGAGAAGGAGTTCACGAAGGACGAGATCCTCCTGGGCTACCTCAACATCGCCGGGTTCGGCGGGAACACCTACGGCATCCAGGCGGCCGCCCAGGAGTACTTCAGCGTCAATGCGATCGACCTCACGCTCCCGCAGGCGGCGAGCCTCATCGCGATCGTGCAGCAGCCCGGTGCTCGCTCCCTCAAGACTCCGGAGAACTTCGCGGCCAATCAGGAGCGTCGCGACGTCATCCTCGGCAACATGCTCGCCTACGAGATGATCACGCAGGAGGAGTACGACGCCGCCGTCGCCATCCCGGTCGACGAGAGCTTCGTCCTGCCCCAGCCGCCGCGCAACGGGTGCATCGCCGCGAACGACTACGCCCGGTTCTTCTGCGACTACGTCGTCCGTAACGTCGCCAACTTCGAGTCCCTCGGCCCCGACGCCGAGTCCCGTCTTGCCGCCTGGAAGACCGGCGGCATCGACGTGTACACCACGATCAACATGTCCCTGCAGCAGGTCGCCTACGACGCCGTCCTCCGCTATGCGCCGGCGAGCGAGACGCGCCTGCAGCTGGGCGCGGTCGCGGTCTCGGTCGAGCCCGGCACCGGGCGCATCCTGACCATGACGCAGAACAAGCTCTTCGACAACAGCGAGGCGCCCCCCGGCCCCGAGTACACCGCGGTCAACTTCAACACCGACCGCGCCTACGGCGGATCGAGCGGCTTCCAGCCGGGCTCGACGTACAAGATGTTCACCCTCCTGGAGTGGCTGAACCAGGGCCGCGGGCTCCGAGAGGTCGTCGATGCGTCGACCTTCGAGTACCCGTTCTCCGTCTTCACCGACTCCTGCAACGGCGTCGATCCCGGTCAGACGTTCGAGTTCGGCAACGACGAGGGCGCCGCGAGCTCGATGGATCCGATCCAGGCGACGCGCCGCTCTGTCAACTCGGCATTCGTCTCGATGTCGACGCAGCTCGACCTGTGCGAGATCCGCAACCGTGCGGCCGACCTCGGCGTGCACCGCGCCGACGGCGGCGAGCTGCAGACGAACCCGTCGTCGGTGCTCGGCACTAACGAGATCGCTCCGCTGTCGATGGCGGCGGCGTACGCCGGGATCGCCAACGGCGGCCAGTACTGCGAGCCGATCATGGTGGACCGCTTCGTCTCGCGCGAGGGCGAGGAGCTTCCGGGCCAGGCGCCGACGTGCGACCAGGGGATCGACCCCGAGGTTGCGGCCGCCGCCTCCTTCGCGATGGGCTCAACGATGGTCGACGGCGGCACCGCGGTCGCGAGCAACCCGTTCGACGGCACGCCGATCATCGGAAAGACCGGAACCACGGACCAGTCGAAGGACACCTGGGTGATCACCTCCACCACGGAGTTCGCGACGGCGGTCTGGGTCGGCAACATCGTCGGCGACGCCCGCATCCGTCAGTACCAGAACCCCGAGGGGTTCTGGGGCGGCGAGCTGCGCCACCGGATCATGCGCGAGATCCTCGGCGCGGCCAACGCGCAGTACGGCGGAAGCGCGTTCCCCGAGCCTCCCGCGCGCCTCGTCCGCGGGAGCGGCATCGAGCTGCCGAACCTGATCGGGCAGTCGCCGTCGCAGGCGCGCGCCATCCTCGAGGGTCTCGGCCTGCGCTACGGCGAGGGCGGCACGATCGACTCCGGCCAGCCCCAGGGCACGGTCGCCGCGACCTCGCCGTCGCCCGGCGCCGTCGTCGGCCGCGGCCTCATCGTGCGCGTCCAGCTCAGCAACGGCAACCTCGGCACGGTGCCCGACGTGACGAGCGCCGGGTACGACGAGGCGCAGGCACGAGCCGCCCTGCAGGGAGCCGGCTTCAGCAACATCGCGACGTCCTGCGTCCCGATCAATGGCGGCCCCGACCCCGCTCGGGAGGGCATCGTCGAGTCGCAGAACCCCGCGGCCGGGACGTCCACGAGCAGGAGCACGCTCATCACCCTCGGCGTCGCGAGCGAGCGATGCGGCTCCGGCGGCGGCGGCAACGGCGGCGGGAACGGCGGCGGCTCACCCACCCCGACCCCGGACCCCGGTGACGGCGATTAACGGCCGGCTGGCGGCCGTCGCGGCTCTCGGAGCAGCGACGGCCGTCGCCGTGTACGCAACGGCGGTCGAGCGCCGTGCCTACGGGCTGCGCCGCGAGACCGTGCCCGTGCTCTCCCCCGGCGCCGATCCCATCCGGATCCTCCACCTCAGCGATCTGCACCTCGCGCCCTGGCAGTTCGACCGCATCGACTTCGTCCGATCCCTCACCGACCTGCGCCCCGACCTGATCGTCAACACGGGCGACAGCATGGGTCACGTCGACGCACTGCCTGCCCTCGAGGAGGCGCTGTCGGTGTTCGACGGCGTGCCCGGCGTCTTCGTGCACGGCTCGAACGACTACTTCGGGCCGAGCTTCAAGAACCCGCTCGGCTACCTGACGGGCCCCTCGGGCTCGCGCGGGACATCCGAGCCCGAGATGCTCGACATCGATGCGCTCGAGCGCCTCTACACGAAGCGGTTCGGCTGGCACTCGCTCAACAACGACGTCGCGCAGCTCACGATCAACGGGTCGATCCTGGAGTTCATGGGCACGAACGACGCGCACCGCGGCTGGGATCGCCTCGACGTGCTTCCGGGGCTCGTGGATGCCCTGCGCGAGCTCGACGAGGACGACAGCGACGACCCCGCCGTGATGATCGGCGTCACGCACGCTCCGTATCAGCGCGTTCTCAACGCCTTCACGACGCAGGCCGCCGACGTGATCTTCGCGGGCCACACCCACGGCGGTCAGGTCGCCCTACCCGGTTACGGCGCGATCATCACGAACTGCGACATCCCGCGCGAACGAGCGCGCGGCCTGAGCATGTGGCATCACGCCCACCGCGCCGCGTTCCTGAACGTCTCGGCGGGCCTCGGCCACTCGATCTACGCGCCGTTCCGCTTCGCCTGCCCGCCCGAGGCCGTGCTCGTGACGCTCGTGCCCGACGACATCGGCTATTCTTGACGAGTTGCCGCTCGTGCGGCGCACCGGGGTATGGCGCAGCTTGGTAGCGCGCGTCGTTCGGGACGACGAGGCCGCAGGTTCAAATCCTGTTACCCCGACTGAATGAGAAAGGGACCGCCCAGAGGGCGGTCCCTTTCTCATTGGGTCCGGAGTATCCCGGACGCGAAGCTGCACCCAGCAGGTGGGCCCACGTCGCCCGTCACGGCGCAGCGCGAAGCGCTGTGCCGTCGGTGCGATGGGGACAAATCCGGTGGCGCGAGCACGAGTGTCGCGGTGCCCGCGCTCCGAAGCCGCGCGCAGCCGACGGCGGCCGCACCGCGGCAGCCGCCCCGCGACGTCGGCTCGAGCCCCCGAACTGCTCGCCCACCTCCCCGGCAGACGGACCGCGTCGCCGGCGAAGCCGGCCAGCCCCGCGCGAAACGGGCAGAGCGACTACGCGAAATCCGGATCCGGCCCGAGCTCCGACGCACCGCCGAGCGCCACCGGCGCCCTCCACCCCGACGCGAGCGAGTCGCCCGACTCGTCGAGGTAGCACGCTCCGCACAGGCTCTCGTATGTGACATCCGCCCCGTCGATCGCGACCTGGTCGCCGTCGAAGACGAACACGCCCCCGATGGTGCGCGCGTTGAAGACGGCCTTGCGGCCGCAGCGGCAGATGGTCTTGAGCTCCTCGAGGGAGTGCGCGATCTCGAGCAGGCGGCGGCTGCCCGGGAAGGCCGCGGTCTGGAAGTCGGTGCGGATGCCGTAGGCGAGGACGGGGATGTCCTCGCGGATGGCGATGCGCAGGAGGTCGTCGACCTGCTGGGGGCTGAGGAACTGCGACTCGTCGAGGAGGAGGCACGACACGTCGCGGCCGGTGCCGCGGATGACCGCCTCGCGCTCGCGCTGGAAGATCGCGTAGATGTCGTCGTCGGGGCCGATCGTGAAGTCGACCTGCCGCGTGACGCCGAGCCGCGACACGATGAGCTGGTCGCCCTTGGTGTCGATGCGCGGTTTGGCGAGCAGCACCTGCTGCCCGCGCTCCTCGTAGTTGTAGGCGGCCTGCAGCAGAGCGGTGCTCTTGCCGCTGTTCATCGCCCCGTATCGGAAGTACAGCTTCGCCATCAGCGCAAGTGCCCGTCTTCTGCTGCTCGTCGGATGAGGTCGGTCTTGGTGCTCGCGGGCCTGCCGGCGCGCGCGTACTTCTCGCGCACGCGCCGCAGGTAGGTCTTCGCGGTCTCGTACTGCACGTGCATCTGGCGCGCGACCTCGGAGGTCGAGTTGCCGTTGACGTACAGCACGAGGGCCTCGCGCTCGCTCGTGGAGAGCTTGGGGCGAGCGGGGTGCTGAGCCCCCGAGGGGAGGGGACGCCAGTCGCGCGCGGGCTCGCCGGAGGACTCCATGCCCATGACGCGCCGAGCGGTCTCCATGACCTCCCCGAGGGGCAGGGCCTTGGAGAGGAAGGCGGAGGCGCCGGCGTCGAACGCGCGGTCGCGGTCGTCGGCGGTCTCGAGGCTCGAGAGCACGATGACCTTCGCGCCGGCGGCCCGGCAGGTCCGCACGCGTGCCTCGATCGAGACGGGCTCCTGCAGCTGGAAGTCGATGAGGACGAGATCGGTCGGGAAGCGGTCGCTCTGCACGAGCCCGAACCACGTCGACGCCGTGAGCACGAGGTCGAAGTCGGGGGCGTTCGCCGAGATCCATGAGGCGATGCTGTCGAGCAGGAGCTCGTGATCGTCGAGGATCGCGAGCCGCACGGGGGTGCGCGCGCTCGGGTCCATGAGTCGACTCTAGAACCTCGACCGCGCCGCGGGGGCTCGCCGCGCACGTCGCGGGCCCCTGCGTCAGAACAGCGTCGGAGCCCCCGCGCTCGCGGAGACCCGCTCGCCTCCCGGCCGCCCCGCGTCGGGCTGGAGCGCGCGGCTCCGTACCGTCCCCGTCGCCGCGTCGAGCGGGCGCGAGCGCAGGCCGTGCCGCGCGCGCAGCTCGCGCACGCGCGCGGCGAGCCACTCGCGATAGCCGGCGGGCGCGTACGGTCCGGCCGCGTAGAGAGCGCGGTAGCGGGCGACGAGCTCCGGATGCTCGCGCTCGAGCCAGGCGAACCACCACTCGCGCACGCCGGGCTTGAGGTGCAGCGCGGAGGTCATGACCGTGGTGGCTCCGGTCTCGCGGATGCGGGCGAACGCCTCGTCGAGGTGCGCCCGAGTGTCGGTGAGATGGGGCAGCACCGGCATGAGGAACACGGCGGGGTCGAGCCCCGCGGCGACGGCGGCGGCGACGGTCGCGAGCCGGGCATCCGTCGACGGAGTGCCCGGCTCGATCGAGCGCTGCAGCGCGTCGTCGTAGATGGCGATCGACATCGCGACGTCGACGGGGACGAGCTCGGCCGCGCGCGCGAGCAGCGGCAGGTCGCGGCGCAGGAGCGTGCCCTTCGTGAGGATGCTGAGGGGCGTGCCGCTCTCGGCGAGCGCCGTGATGATGCCGGGCATGAGCGCGTACCGGCCCTCGGCCCGCTGGTACGGGTCGGTGTTGGTGCCGAGCGCGACGGGATGCCGCTCCCACGAGGCGCGGCGCACCTCGCGCGCGAGGACGTCGGCGACGTTGATCTTGACGACGATCTCGCGGTCGAAGCCCTCGCCGGTGTCGAGGTCGAGGTAGGCGTGAGTGGGTCGTGCGAAGCAGTAGACGCACGCGTGCGCGCAGCCGCGGTACGGGTTGACGGTGTGGCCGAAGGGCAGCGCCCCTCCCCCGCCGGGCACGCGATTGAGCGCCGACTTCGCGAGCACCTCGTGGAAGACGAGCCCCGCGAACTCGGGCGGCCGCACCGTGCGCTGCAGGCCGGACATCCGCGCGATCGCCGCCGTGCTGCCGAGCTCGGGCAGCGCGTCGGGGGTCGTCGTGCTCGTTGCCTGGCCGCTCCACCGCATGGCCGACATTCGAACACATGTTCGACTGTTTCGCAAGGGGCCAGCTCCCCGCGGCCGCGCGCGTCGTAGGCTCGCAGCATGCCCGCCATCGACCTCAACAGCGACCTCGGCGAGTCGTGGCTGCCCGAGATCGTCGGCGACGACGAGGCCATGCTCGCCCTCGTCTCGAGCGCGAATCTCGCCTGCGGAGCCCACGGCGGCGACCCCTCCACGATGGCCGCCGCGTGCCGCTCGGCGGTCGCCCGCGGCGTCGTGATCGGCGCGCATCCCTCGTACGACGACCGGGAAGGATTCGGTCGGCGCGACCTCGAGGTCTCTCCCTCCGTGCTCGAGGCGCAGCTGCGCGAGCAGGTCGCGCGCCTCGCCGACGCCGCCCGAGCGGCAGGCGGCGCCGCCCGGTACCTCAAGCCGCACGGCGCGCTCTACAACCGCATCGTGCGCGATGCGGAGCGGGCCGAGGTCGTCGCGGGCGTCGCGGCCGCGGCCGGGCTTCCGGTGATGGGGATGCCCGGGTCGGCGATCGAGCGCGCCTCGCGGGCGGCGGGCATCCGCTTCGTGACCGAGGCCTTCGTCGATCGGGCGTACCGGGCCGACGGCTCGCTCGTGCCGCGGACGGAGCCGGGCGCCGTGCTGCACGACGTCTCGGCGGTCGCGGCGCGCGCGGTGCGGCTCGCCGTGGAGGGCTCGGTGATCGCGGTCGACGGGTCGGTCGTGCGGGTGGAGGCCGAGTCGCTGTGCGTCCACGGGGACACTCCGGGAGCGGTCGCGATGGCGCGCGCCGTGCGCGACGCGCTCGCGGAGGCGGGCGTCGACGTGCGGCCCGCGCTCGGGGCGCCGTGAGCGCTGGGGCGGAGGCAAGCGCGGGGGCGGGGCTCGCGTCGCGCATCCTGCCCTGCGGAGACCGCGCGCTGCTCGTCCAAGTCGACGCGCTCGAGCAGGCGCTCGCGGCCCACGCCGCACTCGCGGCGACCGCGCCCGACGGGGTTCTCGAGCTCGTGCCCGCGGCGCGCACCGTGCTCGTGCGGCTCGACCCTCGCGTGCTCGGCCTCACCCACGCCGAGCACTGGCTGCGATCCGCGCTCGCCGACGCCGACCCCGGGGCCCCGCTGCCGGAGGGGCCGCTCGTCGACCTGCCCCTCGTCTACGACGGTGACGATCTCGAGGCGGTCGCCGCGCTGTGGGGGTGCTCGCCCGCCGAGGTCGTCGAGCGTCACGCCCGCACCGAGTGGCGCTGCGCGTTCGTCGGGTTCGCGCCGGGCTTCCCGTACCTCGTGCCCGCCGAGCCGACCGAGGCCCTCCTGCCGCTCCCGCGCCGCGCGACCTCGCGCCCCGTCGTGCCGGCCGGCGCCGTCGCCCTCGCCGCCGAGTACACGGGCGTGTATCCGCGCAGCTCTCCCGGTGGCTGGCACCTCATCGGCCGCACCGACGCAGTGCTGTGGGATGCCCGGCGCGACCCACCCGCGTTCGTCCCGCCGGGCGCGCGCGTGCGCTTCGTCCCCGTGCGGGCGCTCGGCGCGGCAGCGAGCACGGTGGCGGGCGCCGCGGCGAGCGCCGTGGCGAGCGCCGTGGCGAGCGCCGAGCCCGCGGCTCCCGCTCCGCCGGTCGCCGCCGGTCGCGCGATCGAGCTCGTCGACCCCGAGGCGCTCACGCTCGTGCAGGATCTCGGGCGCTCCGGCCGCGCGGCCCTCGGCGTGGGCGCCGCGGGCGCGTTCGATCGCGCGGCCCACCGGCTCGCGAACCGGCTCGTCGGGAACGACGAGGCGGCAGCCGCCCTCGAGGTGCTCCTCGGCGGGCTGACCCTCGCGCTGCCGGCGGGCGCCTGGGTCGCCGTCACGGGCGGCTCGGGCCCCGTGTCGCTCGACGGCGCGAGCGTGCCCCCGCGCACCGCCGTGCGCGCCGAGCGCGACGGGGCGCTCCTGCGCCTCGGCCGACTCGACGCGGGCCTGCGCGCGACCGTCGCCGTCCGCGGCGGGGTCGATGCCCCTCTCGAGCTCGGGTCGCGATCGCGCGACACGCTCTCGGGGATCGGACCTGACCCGATCGCGGCCGGGGGCATCCTCGCGATCGGCGACGCGATCGCCGGGCCCGTGCCGAGCGTCGACCTCGTGCCCGTCGACCTACCCGGCGACGGCCCGCTCGACCTCGCCGTGCGCCCGGGCCCGCGCCGCGACTGGTTCGCTGCCGAGGCGTGGCGGACCCTGCTCGACGCCGAGTGGCGCGTCTCGCCGCGCTCTGACCGCACGGGCGTGCGTCTCGAGGGTCCCGCGCTCGAGCGCGCAGCAGCGGCGAGCGGCCGCGAGCTGCCGAGCGAGGGCATGCTGCCCGGCAGCATCCAGGTCTCGCCCGACGGTGCGCCCACCATCTTGGGCCCCGACGCGCCCGTCACGGGCGGCTACCCGGTGATCGCGGTCGTCGCGGATGCCGCGCTCGACTCCCTCGCGCAGGCGCGGCCCGGGCAGGCGGTGCGCCTGCGTCTCGCCACGGGTCGCCCGTAGGCGCGAGCGGGAAGAGCTGCCCGACGCCTAGACCCCCGCGGCGCGCTCCGCCGTCTCGACGACGTTCGCGAGCAGCAGCGCGCGCGTCATGGGCCCGACCCCGCCGGGGTTCGGCGACACCCACGCGGCGACCGAGCGCACGTCGTCGGCGACGTCGCCCGCGATGCGCGACTGCCCCGTCTCCGGGTCGGTCAGGCGCGAGACGCCGACGTCGAGCACGATCGCGCCCGGCTTGACGTCCGCGGCCGCGACGATCCCCGGCACGCCCGCGGCGGCGACGATGACGTCGGCGCGACGGAGGTGAGAGGCGAGATCGCGCGTGCCGGTGTGCGTGAGGGTGACGGTCGCGTTGTACTCGCGCCGCGTGAGGAGCGCACCGATCGCGCGACCGACGGTGACGCCGCGGCCGACGACCACGACATCCGTGCCCGCCCACGACAGGCCGTGCCGCTCGACGAGCTCGATGACGCCGCGCGGCGTGCACGGCAGGGGCGTGTCGATCGCGCGGTCGACGCGCAGCACGAGGCGGCCGAGGTTCGTCGGGTGGAGCCCGTCGGCGTCCTTCTCCGGGGCCACGCGCTCGAGGATCGCGTCGGTGTCGATGTGCTTCGGCAGCGGCAGCTGCACGATGAACCCCGTGACGGCCGGGTCGGCGTTGAGCTCGTCGATGACGGCCTCGAGCTCGGCCTGCGTCGTCGACTCCGGCAGGTCGCGGCGGATCGACTCGATGCCGACCTCGGCGCAGTCCTTGTGCTTGCCCGCGACGTACCAGCGCGAGCCCGGGTCGTCGCCCACGAGCACGGTCGCGAGTCCGGGCACGATGCCGCGCTCGCGCAGCGCCGACACCCGCGTCGTGAGCTCGGCCTTGATGGCGCGAGCGGTCGCGGTGCCGTCGAGGAGCTGGGCGGATGCGCCGGCGGGCCGGGGATCCGTCATGCTCACAGCCCCGGGTAGAGGGGGAACGCGCCGGTGAGGGCGTCGACCCGGCCGCGCAGGGCCGCGATGTCGGGGCTCGGCATGAGGGTGTGCGCGATGATGTCGGCCACCTCGGTGAACTCGGCCTCGCCGAAGCCGCGCGTCGCGAGCGCGGGAGTGCCGATGCGCACGCCGCTCGTGACCATCGGCGGGCGCGGGTCGAAGGGCACGCCGTTGCGGTTGACGGTGATGCCGACCTCGTGGAGGAGGTCCTCCGCCTCCTGGCCGTTGATCGGCGAGGTGCGCAGGTCGACGAGAGCGAGGTGGACGTCGGTGCCGCCGGTCAGCACGTTCACGCCGGCCGCGATCGCGTCGTCCTGCGTCAGGCGATCGGCGAGGATGCGCGCGCCCGCGATCGTGCGCTCCTGGCGCTCCACGAACTCCGGCAGGGCCGCGAGCTTGAACGCGACGGCCTTCGCGGCGATCACGTGCATGAGCGGGCCGCCCTGCTGGCCGGGGAAGACGGCCGAGTTGAGCTTCTTGAACAGCGACTCGTCGTTGCTCAGGATGATGCCCGAGCGCGGGCCGGCGAGGGTCTTGTGCACCGTCGAGCTCACGACGTGCGCGTGCGGGAGCGGCGAGGCGTGCAGGCCCGCGGCGACGAGGCCCGCGAAGTGCGCCATGTCGACCCAGAGCTTCGCGCCGACCTCGTCGGCGATCGCGCGGAAGGCGGCGAAGTCGAGCTGGCGCGAGTACGCCGACCAGCCGGCGATGATGACCGCGGGCTTGACCTCGAGGGCCTTCGCGCGCACGACGTCCATGTCGACGAGCATCGTCTCGGGGTCGACGCCGTAGCTCGTGGCGTTGTAGACCTTGCCCGAGAAGTTGAGCTTCATGCCGTGCGTGAGGTGGCCGCCGTGGGCGAGCTCGAGGCCGAGGATCGTGTCGCCGGGCTGCGCGAGCGCGTGGAGCACTGCGGCGCTCGCGGAGGCGCCCGAGTGGGGCTGGACGTTCGCGAACTGGGCGCCGAAGAGCGCCTTGGCGCGCTCGATCGCGAGGTTCTCGGCGATGTCGACGAACTCGCAGCCGCCGTAGTAGCGCTTGCCGGGGTAGCCCTCGGCGTACTTGTTGGTGAGCACCGAGCCCTGCGCCTCGAGGATGGCGCGCGAGACGAAGTTCTCGCTCGCGATCATCTCGAGAGTGTCGCGCTGCCGGCCGAGCTCCTGCTCGAGGACGGCGGCGATCTCGGGGTCGACGATCGAGAGGGGCTCGTTGAACGAGCTGGGAAGTGCGGACACGGGATGCTCCTCGGTACGGGGCGGAGGCCAGCGGCCCTCGCAGGTCGGCCGGACGAGCGGCCCAGGCGGACGGCAGCTCACCGTGTCGGTCGCTCCCTGATGGTTCACCATCTCAACGCCAGTCGCGACTGCCCTCAGTCTACGGGGCGATCTGGGAGGATGCGCCCATGGCCTCCACGCCCCGCTGGGGTTTCCGCACCGATCTGCTGCGCCCCGCCGACCGCGAGCGCGGCGAGCGCGTCGCCTTCGTCGAGCTGTTCTTCGACCTCGTCTTCGTGCTCGCCCTCACGCAGGTCGGGGCCGTCGTCGCCGATGTCTCCTCGGGGCTCGACGCCCTCCATGCGGTTCTCGTCCTCGTGGCCGTCTGGTGGCTCTGGATGCACACCACGTGGGTCACGAACTGGCTCGACCCGGGGCGGCTCCCCGTCCGGCTCGCGGTCATCGTGCTCGCGGGCACCGGCCTCCTGCTCTCCACGGCCATCCAGGAGTCGCTCGGCGACCGCGCGCTCGCCTTCGCGATCGCGTACGTCGGCCTCCAGCTCGCGCGGACGATCTTCATGGTCGCCGCGGCCGTGCGGCACGACGGCAGCGTCGCGACCGACTTCGCGCGCATGCTGCTGTGGTTCTGCGGAAGCGGCGCGCTGTGGATCATCGGCGCGACCCTCGGCGCGCACGCGGGCACCGGCTGGCTGCTCGCCGCGTGGAGCGCCGCGGTGCTCATCGACCTCGCCGGCCCGGCCGTCTCGTTCGCGCTGCCCGGGCTCGGGAAGGGTCGGCTGGAGGGCTGGGATCTCTCGGCGCACCACTTCGCCGAGCGCGCATCCCTCTTCGTCATCATCGCGATCGGCGAGGGGTTCCTCGTGAGCGGCTTCGCGTTCGTCGACAACGAGAGCAACGTCGAGCGGAACGCCGCGCTCGCGAGCGCCTTCGTCGCCGCCGCGGCCCTCTGGTGGCTCTACTTCGACCACGGCGAGCAGTGGGGCGAGGATCGCATGGAGCGCGACTCCCGGGCGGGCGCCGTCGCACGCGCCGCGTACGCCTACGCGCACATCCCGATCATCGCGGGCATCGTCATGATCGGCGCGGCCGACAAGACGATCATCGCGAAGCCCGACGAGGCGACGGCGCTCGCGACGGCGCTCATCCTCGGCGGGCCGGCGCTCTTCGCTCTCGGCAACGCGCTCTTCCGCCGCATCGTCGGCGCTCCCGGCGTCGTGATCGGGCTCGCCGCCGCGGTCGCGTGCGCCGCGCTCGTCCCCGTCGCGGCCGTCGTCGAGCCCTGGCTGCTGTCGTGCCTGTCGACTGGCGTTCTCGTCGCCGCGTGCGTCGCCGACACGATCATGCGCCGGCGGCGCGGGGCTCCCTCGCGCGGCTGAGGCCCGAGGCCGATGCCCGACCGCTCAGGCGTCGCGGTCGGAGGTCGGGATCGGGCCCGTGAGCGGCGACCCGAACTCGAGCTCTCGGTGCACCTCGGGCCGCTGAGCGTCGGCCCGCCGAGCGTCGGCCGTCGCGGCGGCGCGACCCCGCCGCGACCGCACGTCGGCGAGCACGAGCACGATGATCGCGAGCACGATGACGACGGCCTCGACGACGGGCAGCACGAGCAGACCGGCCTGATCGAGCAGGAGCCCGCCGATGAGCGCTCCGCCGCCGATCGCGATGTTGAACGACGTCGTCAGGAGCGCCGCTCCGAGGTCGCGCACGCGCGGCGACGCGACGTGCAGCAGCCGCGTCTGGAGGAGGGCGGGGATGCCGCCGAACGCCACGCCCCACACCACGATCGCGACGACGACGATGACGGGGATGCCCGGCGCGGCGGCGAGGACGGCCACCGACAGCGCGACGCCCGCGAGCATCCCGTGCAAACCCGCACGCGGGAACCGGCTGCCCACGACGCCCGCGAGCACGAGACCGATCGCGCCCGCGCCGCCGTAGAGGAAGAGCATGATGCTCACCGAGTCGCGCGGGAATCCCGCCTCGTCGATGATGAACGGCGCGATGTAGGTGTAGAAGACGTTGTGCCCCATGACGATGATGACGACGAGGAGGCACACGAGCAGGACGCCGGGGAAGGTCGGGTCGCGGCGGGCGGGGACGGGGATCTCGCCCGTCGCGAGGCTCACGCGGTGGTCGACGGCGGGCAGAAAGCGCAGGACGAGCAGGGCGAGCAGCACGACCGACGCGGCGATGATGCCGAACGCCGACCGCCAGCCGAGCGCCTGGCCGATCGCGGTGCCCACGGGAACGCCGAGCACGAAGGCCGTCGTGCCGCCCGCGCTCGTGACCGCGACCGCGCGCGCGATCTGGTGGCGGGGAACGAGGTGGCCGGCGTACGCTCCGGCGATCGCCCAGAACAGGCCGTGGGCCAGGCCGCCGAGAACGCGCGCCCCGATGAGCAGCTCGTAGCTCGGCGCGATCGCGGCGAGCACGTTGGCGAGCGCGAAGACGCCGAGCACGCCGATGAGCAGCCACTTGCGCGAGTAGCGGTGCGTGAGGGCCGCGAGGGGCGCGGTCGTGAGGGCCACGGTCGCGGCGAAGATCGTGACGAGCAGGCCGACGCGCGACTCGCCCACGCCGAGATCGCGCGCCATGTCGGGCAGCAGGCCCGTCGGCAGGAACTCGCTCGTGACGAGGACGAAGATCGCGGCGGCGAGCGTCAGCAGGCCGATCCACGGGAAGGGGCGCTCGGCGCTCGGCTGGTCGGGGGTCTTGCGGCTGGAGGTCACGGTGGGGCTTTCGCGGTCGGCGTAGCGGGCCGACGCATCCGGGGATGCCCGGCGGAGCATCCGCATCTACGCTAACGCCCCCGCCACGGGCCCATAGGCTGGAGCCCGTGAGCGAGACCCCCCACCACTGGATCGTCACCCTCGTCTGCGACGACCAGCCCGGCATCGTGCATGCCGTGACCGGCTCGATCGTCGAGGCCGAGGGCAACATCACCGAGCTGCAGCAGTTCTCGAGCCTCGAGTCCGGCCGCTTCTTCCTGCGCCTGCAGACCGAGACGGCCACCGATCACGACGGCCTGCGCGCCGCCCTGCAGCCCGTGATCGACCGCTACGGCATGGACTGCCGCATCGACCGCGTGGGCCGCCCGCTGCGCACGCTCGTGCTCGTCTCGAAGGCCGCGCACTGCCTCAACGACCTCCTCTTCCGCCAGCGGGCCGGTCAGCTCCCTGCAGAGATCCCGCTCGTCATGGGCAATCACCCCGAGCTCGGCGAGCTCGCGAGCTTCTACGGTGTGCCGTTCGAGTCGCGCCCCGTCACGACACCGGAGGAGAAGGCGGCGTTCGAGGCGCGCATCCTCGAGGTCGTCGAGCAGCACGACATCGAGCTCGTCGTGCTCGCGCGGTACATGCAGATCCTCTCCCCCGAGCTGTGCGCGCGCCTCGCCGGCCGCATCATCAACATCCACCACTCGTTCCTGCCGGGATTCAAGGGCGCGAACCCGTACAAGCAGGCGCACGCGCGCGGCGTGAAGCTCATCGGGGCGACGGCCCACTTCGTCACGAGCGACCTCGACGAGGGCCCGATCATCGAGCAGAACGTCGTGCGCGTCGACCACTCGCGCAGCCCCGCCGAGCTCGTCGCGATCGGGCAGGACGAGGAGAGCCGCACCCTCAGCCAGGCCGTCACGTGGTTCGCGGAGGATCGCGTGCTGCTCGACGGCCGCCGCACCATCATTTTCAAGTAGAGGAGCCGCTCGTGGCCACGACGCTGGTGCAGGGAGCCGAGCTCCTCGACGCGAGCGGCCGTCGGTCCGGATGGGTGCTGCTGGACGGCGAGCGCATCGCCGTGACGGGCGGGGCGACGGATGCTCCGCCGTCCGCCGACGCGATCCTCGACCTCCCCGGCCGCACCCTGACCCCCGGGTTCATCGACCTGCACGGGCACGGCGGCGGCGGAGCCGGCTTCGACGACGGACAAGAGAGCATCGCCGCCGCGCTCGCCGTGCACCGCGCCCACGGGACGACCCGCTCGGTCATCTCCCTCGTCGCGAACCCCGTCGAGTCGCTCGTCGAGAGCCTGCGCCTCATCGCGCGACTCGCCGCGCACGACCCCACCGTCGTCGGCGCGCACCTCGAGGGCCCGTTCCTCGCGCCCTCCCGCCGCGGCGCCCACGCCGCTGAGCACCTGCTCGCCCCCGACGAGGACGTCGTCGAGATCCTTCTCTCGGCCGCCGCGGGCGCGCTCGTCCAGGTCACGATTGCGCCCGAGCTGCCCGGGGCGCTCGACGCGGTGCGGCGCCTCGCCGGCGCGGGAGTCCTCGTCGCGATCGGGCACACTGAGGCCGACGAGGCCACGGCACGGGCGGCCTTCGATGCCGGGGCGCGCATGCTGACGCACGCGTTCAACGCGATGCCGGGCATCCACCACCGGGCGCCCGGCCCCGTCGCCGCCGCGTTCGACGACGAGCGCGTCGTGCTCGAGCTCGTGCTCGACGGCGTGCACGTGCACCCCTCCGTCGCGCGCATCGCCTTCCGCTCGGCGCCCGGCCGGATCGCTCTCGTGACCGACGCGATGGCCGCCGCCGGGAGCGCCGACGGCTTCTACCGGCTCGGGAGCCTCAACGTCACGGTGCAGAACGGCATCGCGCTGCTCAACGGCACCTCGACGATCGCCGGCTCGACGCTCACGCAGGACGTCGCGCTGCGCACCGCGCTCTCCGCCGGCATCGACGAGGCTGCGGCGATCGAGGCCCTGACGGCGACGCCCGCGCGCGTGCTCGGTCGGCAGAGCGAGTGGGGGATGCTCGCCGCGGGCTTCACGGCCGACCTCGTGGTGCTCGACGCCGACCGGAGGGTCGAACGGGTGTGGGCCGCGGGGTCGCCCGTGCCCGTCGGCGCCTGACGCCGCGCTCGAGACGCCGCGCTCGAGACGCCCCGCACGAACCGCCCGCGCATGACGACGGCCCGGGCCTCCTGAACAGGACCCGGGCCGTCGTGATCTCAGAGCACTACGGAATCGGAACGGCTCCGGTGTCGACGGTCACGACCGTGGACGCGCCCGTGTCGCCGTAGCTGACCAGACCGAGGTACGTGGCGTCGGCCTCGAGGCCGCTCCACGACGCGGTGTAGGTCGTCTCGATGCCCTGCTCGCCCGCGATCACGGCGGGGTCGAGCGCGAGCTCGGCGCCCCCGTCGACGACCGAGGTGACCGTGAGGTCCCAGCTCACCGTGCCCGACGCCGAGTAGACGTCGGCGATGACGAGGTACGAGCCCGGGGCCGGGGCCGCCAGGTCGACGCGCTCGTCCGCCGCGCCGGTCGCCGAGAACCAGACCTCGATCGGCTCGCCCGCGTCGTTCAGCCGGTACACGATGAGGTCGAGATCGGCGGTGTCATCGAGCGAGTCGAGGTCGAAGCGCGTGAGCGCCGCTCCCTCGGGGATCTCGATCGTGTACTCCACCGAGTCGCCCGTGCCGCCCGAGCCCGAGTTCGCCGAAGCGGCGCTCGCCGGGTCGGCGAGCAGCTCGCCGCGCGAGAGCCCCGTGGTGGCGAGGGCGATGTCGCCCGTGCCGCCGGGCGTCACGCTGACCTCGACCGAGCCGTCGACGCCCTCGCCGGCGACCTCGGCCGCGGCGATGATCGTGACGGGCTTGGCCGCGAGCGGCGAGCGCACCGTCGTCTCGCCCGAGGTCCACGTGAGCGAACCCGTCGCGTAGGCGTCGAGCGCCGCGGTCGTGCGCGCGAAGGTGACCGTGAAGGTCGCCGTCTCGCCGGCCGCTCCGAAGCTCAGCGTCGAGGGCTCGACCGTGACGTCCATGCCCGCCATGCCCTGCACCGAGGAGGTGAAGGTGCCGGCCTGCGTCGACGTCACGGTGCGGGTGAGCGTCTGCGGAGCGGTCATCTCACCGACGGTGAGCGAGGCGAGGTTGAGGTCGCTCGCGTCGACGGGGTCGACGGTGTCGCCGAGCTCGTAGCCGATGCCCTCGATGTAGCTGTACCAGTCGCCGAGGCCGTTCAGGTAGAGCAGACCCGGCTCGAAGAACCGCGTCGGGTCAGCGTGACCGGCGCCCTGCGTGAAGGGATCGGTGAGCGCGGAGCCGTCGACCTTCTTCGTGTCGTAGGCCGTCGTCATGAGCGCCGACTTGACCTCCGCCGGCGTCGCGTTGGGACGCTCGCCCAGGTACAGGAGCGCCAGACCCGCGATGTGCGGAGCCGACATCGAGGTGCCGCTGAGGAAGTTGAACGACGGGGCGTCTCCCTCGCGGTGCGACGTCGCGGCGAGGATGCCCACGCCGGGCGCCGAGATGTCGGGCTTCAGGATGTCGCTGCCATCGGCGAGCACGGGGCCGCGCGACGAGAAGCCGGCGACCTGCGGAACAGCCGTCACGACGTCGGTCGAGTTGCCGAAGGCGAGGCTCGCCGTGGCGCCCTCCGTCGCCGCGTACGCGCGAACGGCGTCGCGGTACTGGCTGTTGAGGTGGATGCTCGGCACCGAGTGCGCGTCGGCGTCGACCGAGCCGGCGGTGACGTTCACCATGATCATGCCGATGCCGCCGACGCGCGCGACCTCAGCGGACTTCGCGACACGGTCGTAGACGCCGCGGTCGCAGACGATGATCGTCCCGGCGGCCACCTTGCTCGCGTCGAGCGAGTTGGGGGCGCAGAGCTTCACATCGGCAGCCGTGGCGCTCGCGGATCCGAGCACGTCCGAGAGCACGAGCGACCCGGTGACGGGGTCGGCGCCCTCGGTCATGTCGACCGTGATCGACGCTCCCGCGAAGGCCTGGCCGTCACCGAGAGTCGCCGTCGCCTCGAACGAGGGGATGGTGCTCGCGGCGACCGTCGTGATCCACGGGCTCGCGTTGTCGAGCGTCGAGGCGCCGGGGCCGGAGTTGCCGGCCGAGGCGGAGACGAAGATGCCCGCGGCAGCCGCGCCGAGGAAGGCCTGGTCGATGATCGAGACCGTCGAGTCAGCAGCGCCGCCGCCGATCGAGTAGTTGATCACGTCGACGCCGTCGGCGGTCGCCGTGTCGATGCCGGCGAGCAGGTCGCTCGTCGCGCATCCGTCATCGGCGGTGGAGGCGGCGTCCTTGCCGTTCCAGCAGACCTTGTACGCGGCGATCTTCGCGCCGGGCGCGACACCCGAGATTGCGCCGAAATCGATGCCGGCGACGCTCGCGTCGACGAGGTGGTTGCCGGCCGCGGTGCCCGCGGTGTGCGAGCCGTGGCCGTCACCGTCGCGCGGCGAGAGGAACTCGCCGGGCCCGGTCTTGACGCTTCCGATGTTCTTCGAGCCGAAGCCGTCGACGAAGTAGCGCGCGCCGATCACCTTGGTCGAGCAGTCGTCGACCGAGAACTGCGTGCCGGTCTCGCAGACACCCGTGAAGGTGCCACCATCGGCCTTCTCGAAGACGATGGACTTGCCCGCGCGGTAGGGCGCGTCACCCGGGGTCTTGCCGAGCTTGTCGCCGGCGAAGGAGGGGTTCTCCGGCGCGATGCCCGTGTCGAGCACGCCGATGACGACGCCCTCGCCCGCGGTCTCGGCGCCGCCGACCTGCTCCCAGACTCCGCCGGGGCCCTCGAGCCCGAGGAACTCGGTGCCGGGGACGGACGTGATCTTCAGCAGCTCGTCGGGCGCCATCGCCACGACGCCGCGCTGCGCGGCGAGCTTCGCGGCCTGCGCCGCGGTGAGGTCGGCAGAGAAGGCGTTGACCGCGGTCGTGTACGACGCGCCGATGGCGGCGTCGACGGTCGCGGCGATCTCGCTCTGCTGCTGCTTGAGGTACTGGCGGTACTCGGCGACGGCCGAGCGCCTGGTGTCGAGCTGCTCGCCCTTCTTCGGCGCGGTGCGCTCGAGACCGGGGACGCCGCCCTCGTAGGTGGCGACCGCGTCGTCGGCGAGGAGGACGACGTAGCGGCCGTCCTCGAACGCGGCGACCGATGCCGGTCGGTCGGCGGGAGCCGCGGTCGACGTCATCGGCGCCGCGAGCACACCCGCCGCGACGAGCGCGGTACCGGTGGCGAGAGAGAGGAATGAACGGATGGGATGGAGTGCCGAGGTGCGGCGTGCCCTAGGTGTCACAGCGTTGTGCGTCCTTCGTGTGGAGGTGGGCGCTGCAGAAACAGGTGTACTGCAACCGTGGATTCGCTCACCATATGTCCCGCAAAGGGGGGTGGACAACCTTTTCTGTTTCGGTCGTGTAAAGGTTCGCTCGGGTCCGCACCGGGGGCGTTCACCGCGCGTCGAGCAATCATCCCGGCCGACCACAGCGAATATCCATTGAGCGCCGGGATGCTGGAACCCGGTCGCCCGCCGGCCCGCCCGTCACAATCGCCCCGCCCGCCCTCTCGACCATCGTCGCCCGGAGACCCCATGACCCGCCCGTCCCGCCTGCTCGCCGCCCCGCTCTACGCGTCGGCCGCGGCCGCGACCCTGCTCGGCACCCTGAGCGGGTGCGCCGCCAGCCCCGTCTCCGGCGCGCCGGCTCCGACCGAGCCCGCGACGGGCGCCGACGCCGACACCTCCGCCGTCTACGAGGACGGCAGCTACGCCGCGACCGGCGAGTACCAGAGCCCCAACGGCGGCGAGAGCATCATCGTCGAGCTGACCCTCGCGGATGACGTCGTGACCGACGTCGTCGTGACCACGAACGCCAACAACCCCACGACCGAGCGGTTCCAGGGCGAGTTCGCCGGCGGCATCGCCGCCGAGGTCGTCGGCAAGGACATCGACACGCTCGACGTCACGCGCGTCGCCGGGTCGTCCCTCACGAGCGGCGGCTTCCGTCAGGCCCTCGAGACGATCAAGGCGGATGCCCTCGCCGGCTAGCGCTGGCGACGCCTGGCTCTTCGAGGCGATCGGCACCGCCTGGCGCATCGACGCCGATCGCGCGCTCGACGAGCACGACCGCGCCGCCGTCGCCGAGCGCGTCGATCGCTACGACCGCGACTGGTCACGCTTCCGGCCCGACTCCCTCGTCTCGCGCATCGCCGCCGCGACCGACGGCGGCACGTGGGCGCTGCCCGACGACGCTGCACCGCTGCTCGGGCTGTACGCGCGGCTGCACGCGCTCAGCCGCGGGCGGGTGAGCCCGCTCGTCGGCGCCTCCCTCGAGCGGCTCGGCTACGACGCGGCCTACCGGCTGCGGCCCGCGGGCGAGGCGCTGCCCGCCCCGGAGTGGGAGGAGCTCCTCGACCTCGAGACGGACGACGCCGGCGAGGTGCGGCTCACGACTCGGCGGCCCGTGCTGCTCGACATCGGGGCGGCCGGGAAGGGGCACCTCGTCGACATCGTCGGCGACCTGCTCGCGGCCCGCGGCGCGACCGAGACGGTCGTCGACGGCAGCGGCGACATCCGTCATCGCGGCGGCGCGGGCATCCGCATCGCCCTCGAGAACCCCGCCAACCCGTCGAAGGCGGTCGGCGTCGTCGAGCTGCGCGACGCCGCGCTGTGCGCCTCGTCGCCGTCGCGGCGCACGTGGGGCGAGAGGCTGCACCACATCATCGACGCCGTCACGGGCCGACCGGTCGACGGCGTCATCGGCACGTGGGCGATCGCGCCGACCGCGCTCGAGGCCGACGGGCTCGCGACGGCGCTCTTCCTCGCCGAGCCGAGCGCGCTCGAGGCGGAGTTCGCGTTCTCGTGGGTCAGGATGTTCAGCGACGGCCGCCTCGAGGCGAGCGCGAACTGGGAGGGCGAGCTGTTCCGATGAGAGCGACTGTGGATGCCGTGACCGGCCGCGTGAGCATGTACCGACTGGCGACGATCACCCTCGCCGCCGTCCTCGCGATGGGCCTCCTGCTGGGTGCGCTCGACATCATCGGGGCCGACCCGATCGGCCTGCTGGGCACCCTCGGCGTCGTCGGCGTCGCGACGCTCGGCGCGAACGAGATCGCCGCGCGGGCCGCGCGCGTCGTGCCGCACCGCGAGTCGAGCGTCATCACGGCGCTCATCATCGTGTGCCTCGTGCCGCCCTCCGTCGCGACGATGGACCTCATCGGCGCCGCTGCCGCGGGCGTCATCGCCGCGCTGTCGAAGTACCTGCTCGTGTGGCGCGGCCGGCACATCCTCAACCCCGCGGCGACGGGTGTTTGGGTCGCCGGGCTCTTCGGTCTCACGGTCGGCATCTGGTGGATCGCGACGCCCGAGATGCTGCCGATCGTCGCTCTCGGCGCACTCTTACTGCTCGATCGCACGCGACGGCTCGACGTCGGCCTAGTGCTCGTCGTGCTCACCGTCGCGATCATCGGCACGCGGCTCGGGCTCACGGGCGCGACGCCGCTCGACGCCTATCTGTCCGTCCTGGTCGTCTACCCCGTCGTATTCCTCGCGGGGTACATGCTCTCGGAGCCGATCACGCTGCCGCCGCGGCGCTGGCAGCAGTGGCTCACGGCGGCGGTCGTCGCGGTCGCGTTCTCGATCCCGTTCTCGTTCGCCCTCGGCCCCGTGCTGATCTACACCTCGCCCGAGCTCGCGCTTCTGGTGGGCAACGTCGTCGCGTTCGCCGTCTCGCGCCGGCCCGGCTTCGCGCTGCGGCTCACGGGCTCGCGCGCGCTCTCCCCGACTGCGACGGAGTTCCGGTTCGCGCCCACGCGGCCCGTGCGCTTCGCCGCCGGCCAGTGGCTCGAGCTGCACCTGCCGCACTCGGCCGACGTGCGCGGCACGCGCCGCGTCTTCTCGATCGCGTCCGCGCCGTCGGCGGCCGTGGGCGACTCCCCCGAGATCGCGATCGGTCTCCGGATGCCCGAGCAGGGCTCCTCGTTCAAGCGCGCGCTCGCCGCCCTCGAGCCGGGGTCGCTCGTGCGCGCGACGCAGGTGAGCGGCGACTTCCTCCTCCCCCGCGACCCGGCGGAGCCCGTCGTGCTCGTCGCCGGCGGCATCGGGATCACCCCCTTCGCGAGCCAGCTCGACGAGCTGCGGCGGCGCGGTGAGGAGCGCGACGTGGTGATCGTCGTGATCCCGTCGGGCGAGGACGAGTCGCTCTACGCGGACGTGCTCGAGTCGTCGGGGGCCCGGGTAGTGACGCTCGCGCGCGGTGCGCTCACCGCGGAGGGGCTGCGCGAGGCCGTGCCCGACATCGCGGGGCGGCGCGGCTACGTGTCGGGCGCTCCGGCGCTCGTCACGGCGGGGCGCACCG